>NZ_NPDI01000047.1:0-200270 GCF_002251265.1 Rhodopirellula sp. MGV
GGGGGGGGGGACATTCATCTGCTGGAGCAGTTCGGTCGTTTTGGTGAGCTCGTAGCGGCGTACATACGGCTCGCCGTCAGCCCAAGCCCACTCGTAGGCGGCGCGGGCGTGCTTCTTGGCCTGCTCTGTGTCACCGAGCTCGAGCCAGAGTTGGGCGAGGAGGCGATGCGCGGGGTCGCGGAGTTGGGCGAGACGCTCGGCTTCCTCGCGGGGATCGGCGAGCTGGCCGAGGTGGTACTTGGCCAGAGCGAGGCCCGTCTCGGAGGCTGTGTCGGTGAGACTGCGCTCACGGGCCAAGCGCACGGCCTCCTGGTAGCTCGCCCCCGCCAGCTGCCACTCCCCCTGCTCCAGCCGCCAGATGCCACGCAGGCTGTGGAGCGCGCGGATGGCTGACCGCCGCTTGCCTTTTACTGTCAATCGCTCGGCTTTGGCTAGGTGTGCTTCCTGCAATGCTCCTTTCCAATACTGGACACGAGCGTAATCAAACTCTGCTTGACCTGACCTGTAACAACAATCAGGCCAGTTGCGCCCCATCTTGTCCAGGGCAAGCCAGTTTTCCTCTGCATCACTAAAACATCCGAGCTCGGCTAGTTGCTCGAACCTATCCAGCTTTGCCCGGAAGACATCGTGTCCGTCACCCCGGAGCAAAGCCAATTCTACTGCGAAAACAACCCACGCTTCCTGTCTAGCACAACGGTTTAGGCGTGAGAGATCGATTGCGGTGTTGGTCACAGACATTCTGACAACATGCCAATCGTCCATTTCCAAAGCGCTGAAGAATGCAACCCGATTCGCCACAATAGAGGCTGCTGCATCTGATGCGCGTAAAGAATAGGCTGCCGCATTAGCGCAAAACATTTTTGCGTAGTCAGAAAGACCACCAGCGAGAGTTCCCCAATCTTGCTGAAAGAATCGTCGCAAAATCGCCAAATTTACCTCCTCTAGGTCCAGGTTGGATAACGCTTGCCTCAGACCGTTGCCATAGGCATACAGGATTTCGTGAGGGTCTCGATTGAGTTTAATGAGTGTGCGAACAATATGCAGGCCGTTGCGCAGGTCCTCCAGCGTCTCGGCTTCCTTATAGGGACGGTGGGGCTGGGAGGTGAAGTGGTCCACCACGCGCTGGCCGTGGCGTTCACGTTCCGCCGCAGCCATCGCGCCCGAGGCGACGCCGCGGACGACAGGGTGCAGGTCATACTTCCGCGTGCGGCCGTCCCATTGCAGCAGGCCGCGCTGCTCCAGGTCTTTGACGGTGACTTCCAGATTCTTCGGCGCGGCGCGGAACTCCGGTGATTTGAGCCATGCCTTAATCACAGGCTGGTCTCTCCATTTTGAAAGAGCGTCTTCGTATTCATTCCGCAGCTTGGCTTTCCCGTTATCACCTGATAACTTCCATTCCCACCCGTTCTCCGGCGGCGTCGGCTTTTCCACCTCGTCCGGCTCCGGCGGCAGATGGGGATTGAACGCTTTGAGCGTCTCGTAGTCCACGGAGTCGGTGAGCAAAGCGAGGGTAGAGAGGAGCTGGCGGCTGGCGTCCGCCAGCTTTTCGATCGCAGCCTCAAGGATGTGGTTGCGGCGCTGGATGAGGTCAAGGCTGGCGAGGTCGAGTGCGGCTCCGCCGTCGGGGACGGCGGACCAGGCGTCGAAGTCGCCGCGCGCGGGCAGGTAGTTGGCGATGAGCCACCGAGGATGCCGATGACAAGCGGGTGGTTGTCGCAGTTGGCGGTGAGGTAGCTCTGGATGGCATCGCTTTTCCCCTCGATGCCGCAGGAGCGCAGGAGGGCCTCGGCATCCGGCGGACGCAGACCGGGGAGTGTGATGCGTTTCGCGCCGTTGATGGGCTGGCCGGCCTGATTGAGCAGGACGCGCGGGGTGAGACGCGAACTGACGAGAAGTTTCGACGGGCGCGCGGCGGCGAGGGCGCGAAGGAGGTCGTTGTCCTCGTCACGGATGGCGTCGCAGGGGTTGCGGTCTGCGATTTGGTCGGTGGGGATGTTCGCCTCCTCGTCGCGAACTTCGGCGGCATCAATTCGGTGGTAGGCAACGAGGACGCGCTCGAGTCCATCGAGGATCAGCAGCCAAGGCTGGGCATGGAGCCGGGCGAGGAGTTCATCCTTCAGCGCTGCAGTTTTCTTTTTCGCAAAGTCTTTCAGCGGGCGCTCCGTCATGTAGGCGAGCGCGCGCTGACAGAAGTCCTCCATGCTCGCGCCACCCTCGTAGAACGAATACCAAAAGCGACCGGCCCAGGGTTTGTCCTTCGGGCGCGCGGCGAGCGCGTGCTTGGGATTGGTCGTCCACTCCCAGGTGAGCATGCTCTTGCCATTGCCGCCGATGGCTTCGAAGAGGAGGAGGTTCGTGGGATCGGCAGGGTTGGCCCAGTCGCTGAGTTCTTCGAGTTCCCGCGCGCGTCCAACGAATTTATGCGAGCCGATGTAGTCCGGCTCGGCGTAGAAGGCAGGCGGCTTGGGGATGGAGGTGATCTCGGCCGAGGGAGACTCAAGGGACTCGGACGCCTTTTTTGCGGGGTTGCGACTTTTGTAAGCAGCGAGTGCTTCGCTGATCTGGCGCTGCAGGTCATCCGTGGATTTGAAGAAGCCGACGACTCGCTTCGTGGAGACGCGTTCTTTGAACGCTTTGAGCTTTTGCTGCGCGACATCGTTCATCTCGATGTCTGCGGGCGAGACTTTGACGGAGTCATCCATGATGAAAATGAGAAGCTCCTTGAGCTTGCCCGACGCTTTCCGCTTAACGGCTCGGTCGAACTCCAGCTCGGTAATCGACACCTGTTGGGGATTGTCGAAGTCTGGAATCCAACCATATCGCCATGCGTAGATGCCGATGTAGATGTCCGCTTTGTCCACCATTTCCATAGAGACCTTGAAGCCGTCCCTGTCTTGCGCTGGCAGGTGCTTCATCCAGACTGGAAATGCGTCGTTGGAAAGGCAGGCATCTTGTGCGGCAAGACGCTGGTCGGGCAGATCGCGCGCAGTGGCGCTAATTATTGCTCTTAAATCGCCGGTGTTGCTCATGGAAGGGTAGATGAGTTTTTCGCTGCGGAGAATGATGCACGATGCTCCTGCAAATCCGTGAATGTGCTGGAAACCATGACCTGCGGAACATTGCGTGGTTTGTTGGCAAAAGTGTTGGGCACGTCGTTCTTACGTTCGTGAGTTGGAGTCTTCGAGGCGTAGGGAAAGGAAGCGTCGCTCTTTGTACAACGGGTAGCGGAAGCGGCAAGTACCGGCCTCCGACTGCGACCAGTTCGAGCCGAACGCATTTGCCGACATGCAGAGCACCTGGATGCGTGAACGTCCCAGCCTTTCCACGATCTTTGCCGGGATGCTGTCGCCGGGCTTGAGAAACCATTCACCGAACCACGCCTTCACCCCGTCCATCCAATACCGCTCCGTCACGCACCACCGTCTTATCATTCGCGCTGTTGCTAAGAAAGATATCCTATTCTAACTTTCGGTCCTACTCGTTTTTGCGAATCGAATTCGACCTACACTGTCGGATCATTTCGATGGTTTTTTCACGGATTCTATGGGCGGCCATCCGGGCCCGCTTCAAGCTTGCCGCAGTAGTACAGAGCTTGCAGCCGATAATTGGCGAAGCTACTGAATCCTTTCGCTGCCGACTTGATCGACTGAATGCGGCTGTTGATTCCTATGCTTATTGCGTTGGCGATTCGATGCCCGAAGTAGCTTAGTATTCGGCTCAACCGCTTTTTGAGCGTTCGGGAAACTTTTTTTTGGCTCTAACCGACTGCAGATCTCCCATGCCCGAAACAGTTGGCATCTCGGGAGTCGATTCGTTCTAATAGGACGCTTTGGTCGCGAAACGAAATCCAACAACTCCTACTTAAAGCAGAGCCAATACGCAAATGCCATATGTGAACTTGCAGATAACGGAAGGAGCCACCCGGGAGCAAAAATCACAACTTGTCAAGGACATCACTGATTCCCTGGTCCAGACTCTTGGCAAAAAACCTGAGCATATTCACATCGTGATCGCCGAAATCGCAGACGTGAACTGGGGGTACGCCGGCATGCTGACCGATGACTGGAAAAAAACGCAATCACCCGCTCAATGACCAACGTCAACTAGGACGATTCGATGAGCATTGTTTACTGTTCAAACTGTCGCGTGCAGGTCGTGCCCTCGGAGGATGGGACATGCCCCGGGTGCAGACTGTTGCTGACAAGCGATTCGGAGATCCAAAGCACTAGCCAATTGGAAAACGCCAAGACTTTCCGAACTGAACCGCACGCAGTCGTTGCTGTCCAAGGCTATTTTGACATCGTCTGGATTCTGTATTCTTTTCGTGGGCGACTCTCACTCGGCATGGCGTGGATCGCGGTTCTACTCACGATTGCGTCCTGGGTGTTGTTTCTGGCAATCACCATTTCCGCATCAGCCGTTTTCCCAGTCGCGAAAGGTTGCTCTTTCCTGTTCCCCTACATCATCGCTTGGAATGGACTCGCCGTTGGGGCCAAAAGGTTTCATGATCTCGGACTTCCAGGTTGGTTTGTCCTCTCAGGCCTAATACCGGGAATCGGCATACCATTTCTGTTCTACAACATCGGTGTGCGAAAAGGAAAACGTGCTGTCAACCGATACGGTACGGATCCGCGCTTAATATGGCCTCTGGCGACGTTCAACGATCGTGCAACGCATTAGCAGCCTGTTGATCTACGGTATAAGCCTTCGAATGGTCGCCTTCGATTCAATTCACTTCTCGCACAACTGCCCGTTCCCGCAAGCAAACAAAATGACATGGCTCTCGATCAGCAAGCAAAACGCTTCGCTGATCGAAAGCTGACCGGAACAACGCATCCGAGTTGGCATCTGAAGTGATCAGAGTTAGTTATTCCTGTGGACCCGCTGCGTAATCGGGATCGGGAATTGGCTGAGGCGCTGCGTCCATTTCGCGTTTACCTAAGACAATCGGCCCCAAGGATTCGCCGTTTGTTTGAAATTGCGAAGCGGCGGTTGGTATTGAGGCGTTTGCGAGCTGCTCGTAAATCTCAGACATCCGGCTCAACTTGGTTTGGTTTAGCCGTGCTACTGAGCCATCTTGCAGCGGAAGGTCCTGGACCGTTTCCTCTAGCCATAGACGTGACTTGCCTTGGCTTCGGATCAATTGTTTTCGATTGAGCGGTTTCGGATTGAGGGACAAGGCATGGGAAACGAAGGCTTCCGCCATCCCCCCGCGTCCTTCCCGGTGCAAAAGAAAAGCTGCTTGACAAAAGAAGTTTGCGTTCAGCAAACTGAAATCACGCACTTGCGAAACGAGGTCGATAATCTTGTCGACATTTTCTTGCTCCAAGGCATCGATGGCAGCTAACGAGAGATCGATTTGGTCGACATTCATTTCCTCGCCGCCAGACGCGATTACCGAATGCTCAGCCGACCAGTAAACGAGCGTCGACTTGAAGAACACATCAAGCCACGCTGCTCGGGCGGGGACATTTGGAGCGATGATAAAAGAGTCGCCTTCGGCAAGTGCTCGCTCGATCGCTAAATCAGTCACCGCATTCCCTTCGACGGTCGACCAACTTGTCGCTTTCATTTGGATTTCATAGATCCAATCATGTTTCGCAAAGTCACAGCTCAAGTTGTGAGATGCAAGGCGTTGCGAAGGTAGGACTGGCTGGCGTGATAATGCGTTCGGTCGAAACGATTTGGCTTGCACGTATGGGCTGAACGCGTACTGGTGGTCTGGCTGCTCCGATCGTTTTCCAAGTAGCGGAAGCGGGAGAATCGGCGAACCGAGCGTGTTGCAAATGTTTTCCGATTCGACCTGCAACTGTTTTGGGGCTTCCGTTATCTGATCCAAGATGATGACGTATGCATCTGGATCCAAGACCGTGTCCCAGGCTGGCAGCCAGTCCTCATGCGACTCAAATACGACAACGTACATCTCCCCAGAAAGCACGATTTCCTTGAAAAACTCATCCCATTCGCCCGCTCGTCGATCGCCGCGAAGAACCGGAAATGCGTTGGGCTGAATCGTTGACAATTGCGAACCAAACGTCGTCCCTTCCTTTCGGACTGTCGCCGACTGATATTTCAATTTAGTTACGGGGAACTCAACTTCGTGCGTTTGATGCACCGGTTTGCAAACCGTGTAGGTCTCCTCAATTTCTTCCGTATATGGAACTTGGATCGTATACTCTTGAGTTTGCGTTTCGGTCACCGTGGTCCCGTCTTCGAGCGTTTTTGTAACGGGAATTGTTCTGGTCTTGGTCTCTGTCTGGTGCTTTGTGACCTGAACGGTTCGGGTTCTTGTTTCGGGAACCAGGACAACGGTTGTGACTTCGCGGGTAAACGTTTCTGTATACGGAACGGCTACCTCGCAAGTCTGCTCCTGCGAATAGGTTTGAGGTATCGGCCATAATGCGACCAATGAACCGTCGCAATGAATACGGAAGGGCACTAGCAATCCGTCTTCTAGATCTCCAGAACGCTCCGCTATCGCTGGAGTCCATGCGACGGAAACCTGCTGTTCCAATTCGTCGAATTCGGAAATCAGCCGGAGGTCCTCGGCCTCATCGGCGATCCGCTCGACGTCGACCTCATCGAGAATTCGTTCGGTGTCCTGCGCATCGCAAGGCAGCACAAACAACAGCAAAGCAAATAATTGTTGGAAACGACGCATCTTAAATCTCGTGAAAACTACTTGGAGATACGGATTCATTGCCCCATTTTTCGCCGGCTGGATCAGGCGATGCACATCACTGGTATTTCTTGCGGTGAGCAAGTACGAATCAAACGGAATCGGAGTCCACCAGCACCTTGCAAAACGGCTCGCCTAGACCGTCATGTTCGGGTGATTGAGTTTAACCCTCTGGCGGGCCCTTGCAAGCGAATGGTCAGGTCGTCGGATCATTCAATGACGAATTTGATTTTTCGCCGCGTACACCAAAGATTTAACATATGCTCGTCCGTCTCACTTAATTCGGTCTTTGCAAGACTCAGGCGGCGAAGCCTGTCTAAGGTCATCAACGATTGAACGTGTTCGCGATCTAAGGTGAGCCCACTCAATTTCAGTGACTTCAGTTGGTTCATTCCGGCCAGACGTTTCAAAGCTCTGGCAGACAGGACCATATCCTCTAGCAGGAGCGTAGAGATGCGTTTCAGCTTCGCTAGCGATAACGCCGCTTCGTCACTTAGGCTGCACTTCCTGATCGTTAAGAATTGAACGTTTCTTAGGAGCGATATTTCTTCAAAGTCAGCTTCGCTCAATTCATTGCAGCGTGTGAAAATCAGATATTCCAACGAGGGTAGACGCGCAAGTGATTTTGCATGGCCCCGAATAGGAAAACTGACATCGAGTGTTGTCAATTGTGGAAGCGTCTGGAGCGATTCCAAAATAGCTGGCGTGATGGATTCGATGTTATTCAGTTGTAACAGTTCCAGGTTCGTCAGACGCTGGATGATCTGGCCGGCCGCGTCGGTGAGTTGTGCGTCCGCAATGCGAAGTCGTCGCAATCGGGGGCACGCGAGCAGGTAGCGGGCTCCGCGGTCGGTTAAGTCGAATCCATCAAGAGTCAACGACTGCAGGTTGCTCCATTCTTGCAAGTGCATCATCGCCTTGGCTGTGCAATTCGCTCCCCAAAGATTCAGCAGTTGCAGGTCCGTTAATCTGGAGAGCCGGGCGACGTCTTCGTCAGTTACCGTTGCAGCGGAGAGGTCAACGCCGACGACGGTCATGTTGCTTTGGGGAATCTCCGAGCCGCTGACAAGTCGTTTCAAGCTGCCGTCCGCGACACGGACGTTGACGATGCCTTTCTTCTTGAGGATTGATTCAAGTATCTCCGCGAGATCATCGTGCGTTAAATTGAGTTGCTCATCTTTTGGCCAAACGTCGCATTCGGGCATCGCGGTGCGGAACCTTTCACGCCCACTGACCGTTGTCCAGGCCTGGTCCAACGAAACATTTTTCAATTCACCGAGTGCTGTCAGGCTTATTAAGCTGGCATTGTCCACTTGGGTGCTGTTCAAATCCAGCCTTTGGAGATGAGGCAAGCTGCAGATCGCCAGCACACCGGGGCCGGATAGCATCGTGTTGTTTAGAATCAACTGTTTGAGCGGCAGTTTTCGTAGCGATTGAAACGTCGCCCCTTCAATCTTGGTGCCGGAAAGGTCAATTGACTCAAGGTCCGAGATGCTTCTCAATGCCGCGATCGCTTGATCAGTAACCGCCGAGTTTGCAAGGCTGAGTCGCTTGAGCAATGGCCAGCGACGCAGGCTTTCGACTGCCGAATCGCTCGCAACATTGCACGAAAGCTCCGCGAGGTTGTGGGGGCCATCTGGAACAGTCTCGATGAAGTCGTCCAGTGGAATCCCGTCCAAACGCAAATGAGTCAGTCGTTTCACTGATTGTAGCGAAGAGAAGGTCGCGTTCTGACCAGCCGGGTGTTTGGTAATCGTGAGAGTCTGTAATGCACCTGAATTGATCGCTTCAGCCAACCTGTCACCGAGCATGGTACTGTCAATGACCAAAGACCGCATTTGAGGTCGGTTCGCCAGTTGTGCGGCAAACTCATCCGTCAGACCGCTCAATGCGACATTGACGTCGCTTAACCGTGGTGAATGAATCAGCGAACGAGCTTGTTCAGCGGAGATGACAACGGAGTGAAGAGACAGAGATTCCAGCGCGGGTAATCTCGCGATCAACGGTAACCAATCGACGACTTCCCAAACGCGGGTAGCGGATCCGATGTCGATACCGATGAGGCGACGTGACTGCTTTCGCGGGGAGTCCGCGGTTTCGACCTGAACATCCGATGGAAGCTTGTCATTCCAAATCACTTCGCCACCAGAATCCAACACGACTTTCGCAACCACTTCATCAAGGTTGCGAGCTCTTGTTGGTTCCCAAACGATTTCGTGATCAGGCGTGCCTTGCCGAATCGAGGTCACAAAGTCTTCTGTCACGTAGGTGCCAGACAGCGACAATCTCTTGGGCAGGTGTTGTTTCAAATGACGAGAAAAATCGATGTCAGTGACTGCGCAGTCATTGAGCGACAACGATTGCAACGAGCCGTGTACCGGCCAAACTTCGAACAGTTGCCCCGTGATTGGACATTGGGAAAGGTCAACGACACTTAACAAGGTGTGGCTGGCAAGCCACGGCCCCGCCCGATCGGTTGTCGGTGTGCCAGACAAAATAAGCGATTCAAGTTTTGGCAGCGCTTCGATCGGTAGGTCGTCCAGCAGCGTACCTGTGTTGGACAGATTCAACCGACGCAACGACCCGAGTGATGTCCACAGGCTCTGTGATTGTTCAGCAGGTCCCATTGTGGCCGAGCGGAGATCTAATGACTCCAGCCCCGCGAGTTGGTTGTCACCGACCAGCGAAACGGCATCGAGACGCAGCCCTGCTAGTGTTAAGTCTTTTAAGGTTGTGACGCGTCCGATGCGGGATTGAATCGAACTGGTCAGCTCGCTCGCATTCTCGATCGTCAACGTATCAAGCTCAGGCAACGCGTCGAGCGAGGTCCACAATTCCACTGGCGGAACACAGGATTCGTTACATTGAATCCCCGTCACCGTGAAGGATCCTTGTGGCAAATCATCGATCGAGCGGATGGTCGATCGATGAAGGTCGCGTTCTTTGACGACCAAGCTTGCACCGGATTCAAGCCACTGCTTCGCTATGCTGTGAATTTGCGATTGGTCCGGTGAAATACCATCGATGGGAACTTGTTCAACTGTTGTCACACCAGCGATGACTTCGAACTTGTATTGCTGGATTGTGATTCCATTTCGGGTGACTACCAATTCATGAAAACCCTCCGGCAACTCGATTTCATCCGCCAGCGAGGCGGGATCGATCGACAAACCATCAATCACAACGGCGATCGCCGGATCGGAGGTGTCTAAATTGAGTTGCAACCGAACTTTGCCATAGCCGGTCTGGAAAAAGAATAGAAACCCAATTAACACGAACGCGGACGTCAACACCGAGCCCGCAATCCACATTGATAGTGGGACCACCTTTGGCTGCGGATTCGATTTCCAACTCGCGAGTGATTCGATCAGGCTATCGAGTCGAGGGTCATTGGTGTTGGGCGCCCGACGGTCAACGTCCGTGCTCAGTCGACGTGAAATACTGCGGATCTCACCGAGCAACGCGTTCATGGTTGCGATGCGCGGCTGTGGACCTTTGCCAAGGCAACGCATGACGAGATTGGATATTTCCGCCTCGATGTCACTGCGGACTTCATGTGGTGCAAGTGGCTCCCAATCGGGCGACGCGATCTTCGTCAGGAGTTCTTGATGATTGCCTTCGAACGGTCGAGTACCACAGAGAAGTTCATAGAAGATCACACCAAGGCTGAATACATCGCATGCAGGGTTGGATTCCTCACCGCTCCACTGTTCCGGCGACATGTAGGCTGGCGTGCCGACCACAACGCCTGTTGCGGTGATTTTCTCTGCTGTTCCCCGAGATCGTTTTGCGAGACCAAAGTCGGCAATCACCGGCTGGCCTTGATCGTCGATCAAAATATTCTCGGGCTTCAGATCACGGTGAATCAAACCGGCGGCATGCGCGGTTGATAACGCCGCCGCAAGCTTCTTGATCAAGCCAACGACTTGACGAGTTGTCCAAAGCGCTTGCCGTCCCATTGCTTGTCGCAATGATCCGCCCCGGAGTAGTGCCATCGAATAGAACGGCACATCCTGGTACTGGCCGACTTCGAAGATGGGGCAAATGTTTGGATGTTGAACCGCGGCCGCTGCACGCGCTTCACGCTCGAATCGTTGACGCAGTTGGGGCGATTCCAAGACACGCTTCGTCGGTACCTTGATCGCAACGCTGCGATCCAGCCTTGTATCGTGTGCTCGATAGACCGCACCAAACGCTCCGCTACCCAATTTTTCAAAAACTTGAAAGTGCGCAAAGCGTCGTGATGTCGTTGGCTGTTCGGTGCTCTGTTCAGCGGCTTTCGCGGTAACTTCGCTCTTGGTTAGGGCTTCGCCGCCGATCTTCTCGCGTTGATAGTCTTCACTCATCGATTCCCGACTTTCGTCATAGATGAAATCACAGTCAGAACGATCTTAGCGAATCGGAACGGCGTAATAGTGATTCATGCAGAATTTCGTTGACGAAGGAACAGATCTCACCATCGAGGCCTCAGCAATGCCTGGGAACCAGTGAATACATCAAAAGGGAAAGCCAAACAGAAGCACGTTACCTTGTAGGTCGACAACCTTTGGATTCCGGAAGCGAACCACGGGTTTGTCGAAGACGTTGACCCCGACCCGGCCCCCTTGAATCTGTTTGTGGCTCGATCTAGCGATCTGTTTTCCGTTGACGAAGGCAAACACCTCGTTACCGTTGACCTCCATCTCCATCCGGTACCACGTTCCTTGTTCGAAGTTTCCAGCTCCCCTCGTGTACCGCCGAGCCGGATTTCGAAAGGACGACTGGCCATCGACATTGGCCCGCAGGTCCAATGAATCGAATTGAAATGCCCCTGTGTTGATCGACCAAAAGTTGTCTTTGGGGATTTCGATTGAACAGGCAACCAATCCAATTTCCCTTGTCCCGTGTTCGAGTCGAAACTCGACGGAAAAGCGATAGTTCGTCCAATCGGCATCGCCAAAATTCACTCCATGCGATTGAGGTTTTCCCTTGACTGGGAGACCGCTGATAATGAGTTCTCGTCCGACTTTTCGCATCGAGCGGCCGCCAACATCGGAGACGGACTTGAAAAAGGCCGGTTGCTGAAAAGTCGGTTCCAGTGCGATGCCTTTTTGGATTAACTGGGCGTCAATCTGGTTGTTTGGACCATCAGTGGAAGCGGCAGCGATCCACGCAATGCTCTTCGATGTTTCCGGTGCAGAGCCTTGCACGTTTCGGATCGACTGGGCGTATTGTTGTACTTGACCGACAGCGACGTCCGTCAATTCCACGAAGCTGTCATCACCGATGACTTCGAAACAGATTCCGTCGGCACTTTCTGAGTTGATGAAATTTCGCACTGTTGCGCAGCTGCGTCCGTTCGCATAAACGGTGCACCGGCGATCATGTGAGACGACATCAAAGGTGATCCATTTGAACGGCTGCATGGCGGCGGAGAGTTTTTCTTGTTTATCACCAACGGTCAACAAACCTTTCACATCAGTGGCATCAGACTCGAGCAAAAGCGTGATTGCTTCTTTCGTTTCAGCGTCATCCTTCCAGCGAACTTTGGCAGAAAACTTACTATGGCTGCTCAGGCGGACATGGAAAGTCAGATGAGTGTCACGACCAACGGACGGCTTTGAAACGCTGGCTTTCCCGTTTTTGCTTAACCCAAGTAGAGCATGCTCCGTCAACCGCCACCCGCCTTTGCCACCGGATGTCGAAATCTCCCATCCGGAGTGATCGATTCCGTTGAAGATAAGCGTTTGATAGGGTTTGTTGGCGGTGTTTCCAGTGGCATTTGACTTCAGGTACTCCGCGAAGTTTTCAAGGATTTTGCGATCGATCGGATCATCTGCTGTTTGCACCCGCGATTCGGTGAGCTTGTTTGCAACGGCAACCAGTTGGCAGACCAAGTCAGTGTCGTCCGCGTGGATTGCAATGGCATCCTTCCAGTCGGCGACAAAGTCTAGTGGAGAAACGCTGCTATCAAGTTGGACGACTTTTTTCAACGACGTGTCTGACGACTTTGCGTACGCATCTTTCGCCCCGTTCCAATCGCCCGATTTGACCAAGAACCAACGGCCCACCACCGTCCAAGACGCTTGGTCGCTGTCATCCTTGGCGACATGTTCCATTGCGATTTGGAATTGCTTCTCTTCAGCCAGCTCTTTCGCAATATTGTCTTTTGCATTCCGTAACCGAGTCAAAGAGTTCGCAACACGGTTCGGCAGACTCGAAAGTATTCGTTCAATAAATCGCAGAGCACCGTCTCGATTCCCCGCTTCAATCTGCGACTGCGAAAGTTCCAGTGCAAGATCTGTAAATTGCGGAAGCATAAACAGATCAGGCGAATTCGATGCGAAATCAAGCAGCGCCTTGCCGAACAACTCCGATCTGCTATCGGGCGTTTCGAAGGTCTCGAATCGCGTTAGCAATGCGTTGTACCAAGCGGCATAGCTTTTGCTTTTAGCGCCTTCTTGCTCAATCGTTACGAGCAACGCGTAGCGCGGAGCGGGATCAAGCTCTTGAGTCTGTAAGAATTGTTGCAGCTTTGGAAGCCGGTTCTCCATAGCGATGGGAAACGCCACGTCAAGTTTACTGGAGGCAATCCGGATCTCGTCGTCATTTGGTTTGGGAAGCTTTTGAAGCAATCCCTGGGCGGAAAGAGGAGCACTGAGGAATTCCAGTGCGGTGACAAGACAGAGGACAGCGGGGGAGCAATACCGGCTATTCAGGAAGAAACTCTGAGCCATCTACGAAGCCTGCAAATTAGGTCCGACTGAAACACCTCCCTGCGGAGGGGCATGGCATGCTATCACGGCGATATGTCGAGGGCAACGAGGTCAAATTGTCATCGGTGCAAATGTACATTCGTCGATCGCATGGTTCGTGAAATCGCAGGTTGCTTACACAGCAGATCGTCAGCGGATTTTTCAGGACGTAGGTAGGCAGTGCGACAGTCACCGGGTCAAAGCAAGTCGTTCAGCCGAAACGGTAGACGTGAACGCTGCTTCATTCAAATGTCGAACATCCGTAACGCGCTGTCTTGATAACGCCCTCACTACTGTCGGCATGCACTCACAATTGGACAGTGTGCCCTTAATTTTCGTATTCAAAATGGCAACATCCAGGTCATGCCCAATAAATGGAGGTGCAACTGCGAAAATATTTTCTTAGAATTCCCAGCGCCCCAAAGCCGGGCCTGCATCCGTTTATTCAAGACGAAATGACCTTTCTATAGAAAACCACCTGCGAATTGCTGTCACTCAATACTTTCGACGCGCTTGGGGTTTCGACGTGTTTGGCAAATTCAAATTGCTACGATCGAAGATCATCCTACTCAATGCGTGTATCGCATTTGTTGTGGCTGGCGTTATCGGCGGCATCGCCTGTTGGAACTCGAATCAGTCCGCGATTCGCGCGGCGCATGAAGGTTTGAGGGAGCAAACAAGGCTTCAAGCGGCGAAGGTGCGAAACAAGTTCTTGGAAATGAAGAACGATGCCTATGTGCTTGCAAATTCTTCTTCGGTCGGTGGGATCGAACGAACGTCGAAGAGAGGCGACTTGGTCGACCCGCTTGACGGCTCCACGGCAGGTCAGTGGAAAGAACGTCTGACCAACGCGTTCCTATCACTGGCGACGATTCGCGACCACTACACACAGATCCGCTTTATTGGGATTGCTGATGAGGGCAGGGAACTTGTGCGGGTCAACCGCGTCGCCGGAAAGCTCCGCGTCGTAGAGGAAAATGCATTGCAGCAAAAGGTGTGTGAGCCATACATGCAGCGGCTGCTTTCTCACTCGACGAAGTCGCCGTTCTTCAGTGAAGTGACGTTCAATCGTGAGAACAACGCGGTTGGGGAACCAAAGGTTCCAACAATACGTTGTGTGGTGCCAACCTACTTTGGGAACCGACTGTTTGGCGCAATCGTCATCAACGCTGACTATGCCGGATGGTTGCAGGAAGCGATCGAGGTCGCAAATGTCAATCGATCCATGTATGTGGTTGATTCAAACGAGAACTATCTCGTTTATCACCCTGGAACAAGAGGAATCGGGTTCGCGTTTCATCAGTCGGGTGATTACGTCGGCTCAAAGGTCGTTAAGCGACTCCACACCCTCTCGAAGCCGTTGACCATCCTCGCTGACGACAAAATGTTCTTTTGTTACAAACTCGTTCAGGACTTCTCCGACCACGAGAGCATGGGAATCGGAGTCATCATTGGGATCGGTGTTGATCAATTGCTGGCGACGCCAAGAAGGCTGAATCAAGTCATGATCGGCGTTGCAAGTTTGCTGGTCGCTATGTCGGTCGTCGTCGCAATCGTTCTCGGCTCGAGACTCACCCGTCCGCTGCGTGAAATGTCGATCGAGCTCAACAAACTCGCGGGGAATCCACACGCATCGATCTCGTTACCAACCACACAGCCAGATGAAATTGGCCTGCTTGCCACCACATTCACCGAAACGTTGAACAGCCTTCGAGATAGCCAGTCCGAAGCAATGGAATTGATCGGGCGGCTGGAAGCTTCAAACCGTGAACTGGACGAGTTTGCTTATGTTGCGTCGCATGATTTGAAAGCACCGCTACGAGTCATCGAAAACGCGACGCAATGGCTAATCGAGGACCTCTCAGGTCTCGACGCCGACAGCTTAGAGAATTTAAAGTTGGTACGTAGTCGGGCGGTGCGTATGGAATCGTTGCTTGATGACCTATTGACGTTTTCGCGAATCGGACGTCTTTACACGGACGGGTATACGGAGCAAATCCGAGCCGACGAATTGGTCAACGAGATCGCGTCTCTGGTCAGCCCGCCGAGCGGTATCGAAGTGCGTGTGTGCAAGGACCTCCACGACATTTCTGTAAAACGGATGCCGCTGGAACAAGTCCTACTGAATCTTGTCAGCAACTCAGTCAAGCATCACGACAAAGACACCGGAACGGTCGAAGTTCGTGCGTTCCAAGACGAACATGAAATCACATTTGAAGTTGAAGACGATGGCCCCGGTATTCCAGAAAAATACCGCAGCAAAGTCTTCAAGATGTTTCAAACGCTCAAGCCGCGTGACCAGATCGAAGGGAGTGGAATGGGTTTGGCGATTGTAGAGAAACATATTCGAACGATTGGCGGGGCCATCGAACTTGAGACAGGAAAATTAGGTGGTTGCCTTTTCAGGATCCACTGGCCCAAGTGTGTTGAAGAAGGAATTCACAAACAAGGGTTTAAATTGTGCGATCCTCAATGAATGGCTGCCAGGAACAGAAGCCTAGCCCGGAAAGAGGTGAAATCACTGTCTTGCTTGTTGAAGACGACGACGGAGACGCAAAGGCGATCCGCCGAGCATTTAAGAAGGCCAGAATCGGAAATCAATTGGTCCGTACCAACGACGGCGTCGAAGCGTTGGAGCTTCTTCGAGGGGAGCATACCGAACTAAGTCTCATTCGCCCCTACGTCATGCTCGTTGACATTTACATGCCACGAATGGATGGAATCGAGTTAGTGCGGACGATTCGGGCTGACCCCAAGCTAAAGTCAATGGTCGTTTTCATGTTGACGACCTCCGATGACCACCGGGACAGAATCGAGTCGTACGATTTGAATGTCGCAGGCTACATCGTCAAAGAACTTGCCGGTGAGGATTTCTGGCGATTGACAACGTTGCTTGACAATTATTGGAGAGTCGTTTGCATGCCGATTTGAGCAGTCGTTTGGCACAGAAGAAGCCGTACGTCATGGTCGTGTATCCAACGGCAATGTCATGTGCATCGTCATATCGCTGTGACCATTCGGCGGGTGCCACCTATTTCCGAGTTATCGCAATGTTCTAATCCGCTGCTACTTTTTTTCGAGAGACTGTTGCTGTGGCCATCTCTGGTAACGATGAAATTCGCATTCTTGTACTCGACGATGATGCCGGAGACCGGAAAGCCATTCGTCGGCTGCTTAGTCGACCCGATTCGCATTTTCTGGTGACCGAATTCGCGGACGTCGAAACGGCGGTAGCCGGTGTACAAGCTCAAACGTTCGACTGCGCAATTGTCGATTTTGACATCGCGGGTGACGACGGGATCGATGCGACAAAACAAATCCAGGAAAAGTCCCCCGAATTGCCCGTCGTGATGGTGACCGGCCACGGGAATGAAGATGTCGTCCTCAAGGCGATGCGAAGCGGCATCTCAGACTACGTCCGCAAAGCCTCGCTCCAACCTCATGTGCTTATCCATGCGATCGAACAGGCAATCAAAAAACGATTGCTGGAGGACTCACTTGCCGAGCAACAACGCTACATGCGTGATTTTTCACGAGTGCTGGTCCATGACATTTCAGCCCCCGTTCGACAGATCGTTGCTTACACCGAAATACTCGTCCAATCACTGGGAGGAAACCTGGACGAAGACCAGAAAGTCTGTCTCGGCCACGTTCAGCGATCCGCACGGTACCTTCAATCATTGATCGCGGCATTGCACCAGTACAACATTGGAAATGCCCAAAACATCGAGCTCGCCGAAGTCGACTTGAATTCCGTCGTCGATCAGGCTTTGCAAAACCTCGATGAACAAATCGAGCGCGCGGGAGCCGTCGTGACACGCGGCAACCTTCCAACCGCTTATGGATCAGAGCCAATGCTTGTTCAACTCATGCAGAACTTGATCCAAAATGGGATCAAGTATCATGGTGAATCGCCACCAGTTATCTCGATCGGAAACCGGCCGCTAAATGATGGTGTCTGCATCTCCATTCGCGACAACGGAATGGGGATCGCCGAGAAAAATCTCACCAAGATCTTCGAGCCCTTTCGCCGTCTACATGGCGATGAGCTCCCAGGCAGCGGACTCGGTTTGGCTACCTGTTCCCGAATAGTCGAAAGCCTGAAAGGCAAACTCTGGTGCAAGTCCGAGCTCGGTCATGGAACGACGTTCTATCTTAAGCTATTGGCTGATCCCCAGGCGGAAAGTTCGATCCCCGCACCACACGGTAGATCCCAACGTGAGAATCGAGTGAGCAACGAAAATTTTGCTCCTTAGCAGCCTGTTGATTTTAGAGTGTCGCCTTTCGCTCTGCGAAAGCAGCGTTCTCCACCGCGCTTTTGCGGTGCAAAAGCCGACGTACTTCATAGAACAAATTTGAGAATCAACAAACTGTTACGCTTGGAACGTTGTGTTCTGAACGCGACATGATCTCGACGCCATGCCGCGTGGCGACTCCTTCGCAGACTATTCTTGGGGCTCAGTCATCTTCCAAGGATCGAGTGCTTCGGTCAGCTGGGCTTCCGGAAGAATGTTTTTCTCCAAGCACAGTTCGCGAATCGTCTGTCCGCTCGCAAAAGCTTCTTTCGCCAGCTTCGCTGCGGTTTCATATCCGATCAACGGATTCAAGCTCGTGCACATCGACAAGCTTTGCTCTACCGCAGCGTTGCACGATTCTTCGTTCGCTTCCATTTCTTCAACGCAGAACTCGATGAACGCGTCGACGCCCTTCGACAACAAGTGAATCGATTCTAGAATCGTATGAGCCATCACAGGCATCATGATGTTCAATTGAAAGTTTCCACCTGCTGCACCGCTGACCGTGATGACGGAATCGTTACCGATCACCCGCGCGGTCAACTGCATCATCGATTCACACATCACCGGGTTCACTTTGCCGGGCATGATCGAGCTGCCGGGTTGCCGCGATGGCAACTTGACTTCATAGAATCCACATCGCGGGCCACTTCCAAGCCAACGGATGTTGTTGGAAAGGTTGAACAGCGTTTGAGCAACACATTTCAGCTCGCCGTGCGACTGCACAAGGCCGTCCCGTTGTGCGTTCGCTTCGAAATGATTCACCGCTTCGATGAATTCAATGCCGGTGCGTTCTTGAAGCGCTTTCGCGACGCGAGATCCGAATTCTGGATGTGTATTGATTCCGCTGCCGACAGCGGTCCCGCCAACGGGTAACTCCAGAACGGCGTCGCGGGCAATTTCGGCACGGCGGATCGACAGTTCGACTTGCCGGGCGAATCCGCCGAACTCTTGTCCCAAACGCAATGGTGTGGCGTCCATCAAGTGCGTCCGACCGATCTTCATCACCTTGTCCCACGCGGCTGCTTTATCACACAGAATTTTGTGCAGTTTTTTCAGAGCGGGAAGCAACGCGGTTTGGATTTGAACGGCTGTTGCGACGTGAATCGCGGTTGGGAATGTGTCGTTGGTGCTTTGCCCCATATTGACGTGGTCATTGGGGTGAATGGGCTTTTCCATTTGTGTCCATTCGCCGCCGGTGATCTCAATCGCACGATTGCTGATCACCTCATTGACGTTCATGTTGCTGCTGGTACCGCTTCCGGTTTGAAAGACATCGATCGGAAAGTGTTCCGAGAGTTTGCCATCGACGACCTCTTCTGCCGCGGCCAACATCGCTTCGACCTGAGGATCGGTGAGCGGATTTTTCCCGC
This sequence comes from Rhodopirellula sp. MGV, assembly GCF_002251265.1. Taxonomy (NCBI): domain Bacteria; kingdom Pseudomonadati; phylum Planctomycetota; class Planctomycetia; order Pirellulales; family Pirellulaceae; genus Rhodopirellula; species Rhodopirellula sp. MGV. Next base: position 19,082 of record NZ_NPDI01000047.1, read on the forward strand.
TTCCGGTCAGCTTGCCGAGATCTCGGTTCGCGACACCACAAGCGTGTTTGACCATTCCCATCGCGCGGATCATCGCATCAGGCAAACGCCAGCCACTGATTGGGAAATTTTCGACGGCGCGTTGAGTTTGTGCACCGTAGTAAGCGTTCGCGGGAACTTCGACATTTCCCATCGAGTCGTGTTCTTTTCGATAGTCCGTCATGATCGTTTTTCCAAGCAGAGGTTTCTCAATTCGGATGATAAGTTTATCGAGCGACACGGATTCGGCATAGCCGCACAAAAAAGCAACCGCGATGGCCCCTGCAGGGTGGCCACCGCGGTTGTGCGAATGCGTTTGCTTCAAGCGGACCGGATCGTCGCTACTTTGCGATGCAGTAGAGGTGGTGCTTGCCACGCAAGTAGATTTCGTCGCCGACGATGGCTGCGGATGCATCGATTTCGGAGTCCAGTTTGTTCGACGCGACGATCTCCAACGACTTTCCGTGCTTGATGACAATCGTTTCGCCATCGCGACCGGTGATGTAAATGTAGTCGTTGGCAGCTACCGGGCTCGCATAGATGCTGCGGATACCGTCCAAGCGTGATTCGTCAATGATCACTTCACCGGTTTCGGCATCACGCGATACGATGATGCCGTTGTTGGCTTTGACAAAATACAACTGGCCTTTGTAAAGCAGCGGTGAGGGCACATAGGGTGCGGCGTCTTCGCCGATCCAGCTGACCTGGTCAGTATCGGTGATGTCACCCTTGGAGGAGAGCGGGATCGAATAGATTGCGTAACCTCGATAGCCCGTCATCACGATCACGTTGTCTTTGTAACGAACTGGCGAAGGGATCGGATTGGAAGCTTGACCGCCACATTCCCAGATCAAGTCTCCGTTGGCGAGATCGTAGCTGCGGACTTTATTGGTGCCACTGGTGATCACTTGATATTGACCGTTGAACTCGGTGATCAGTGGGGTTGCCCAAGTGGTAGGCTCATCGCGTTTTTGTCGCCATTGTTCATCGCCCGTTGTCGCATCGAGTGCAACGATAAAGGATTCGCCTTCGTGGTCGAAGGGAACGACTAGTACACCGTTAGCGAGTGCAGGCGAACTGCCCTCGCCGAACTGGTTGCGAGTCTGCATCGTCCCGAGGTTCTTCTCCCAAAGCTTTTTCCCGTTGAGGTCCAAAGCAAAAACGCCACGCGAACCAAACGAAACATAGAGCGTCTCGCCATCGGTCAACGGCGACGACGACGCGAACGTGTTGGTATTGTGTCCCGCTTCGTGAGGTACCTCTTCGGTCATCACAGAACGCCAGACTTCGTCACCTGTTTTACGGTCGTAAGCAATGATTGCGAACTGGTGGAATTTCGTAGGAACGGATCCGCCGCCAAAACCACGGCGACCTCCGCGCTGTCGGCCACGATCTGGATTGTCCGCAGCTTGGCCGGTTGTTGCTTCGTCTGCGCCTTCTTTTGCGCGTTCGGTCTCAATGGCGGTCGCAACGTAGACACGATCCCCCAAGATGATCGGGGTGGAGCTGCCAGCTCCCGGGACTTCAATTTTCCAGCGAATGTTTTCCGATTCGCTCCACTCAATCGGTGGCTTCGAGTTTTCCGCGACGCCAGATTCTTGTGGGCCGCGCCAGCGTGTCCAGTCGCCCGTGGGTTCGGCGGCTGCGGCAATGGAAGTGATGGCGGATAGAAGCAATGCAGTGGCGAACGTTCTCATTAGCGGGCCCAGTCTCTTTGGCGGTCACCGAGGGAATTGTATCGAAATCAATCTCGCGATAGTCATTTTGGCTGGCTAACGCGCAAGTCACTCCGGTTGGTTAAACCGAAACCGTCGCCAACAGTTCCGCGGAGGAACGCCTTTTTTTCACTGGCAGGTTACCGACGAAGTGGCTCAAGTGACTTGTCCGTATTCTAGACGAGTATCAAGGAGTGTTGACCAGCGAGTGAAGATGAAATGTCGATGGTGTTTGGATTTGGCGCGAGGGCAGGGATCGCGCCCCGTGTTCATTAGACCAGCGTTTTCTCAGACCTAGCGACCTTGCCGTGATGACGGGACTTCGGTTGCTGCTACAGTGATACTGACTTGACGCAAAGAGGAATTGAACTGTTGTCTCCATCGGATATGAATCCTTACCCAGACGTGAACGGCAACGGAAATTCACGCACGTTTTCGGCGAAATCAACGGGAATAGGGAATGGAATAGGGAATGACGGTACGTCGAGTGATGCTGAGACACATGGAGCTCGCAACGATCAGCAGGCTTTAAATCTTGGCGAAGGTTCGGAAATTGATACGCCGACGGTCGTTGAAATGACCAATCGGAAACACAAACGAGCATCAGCGGCACGGCGTCCTGACTTAATCGGCGCATATCGACTCGGCCGACAGCTCGGCGAAGGCGGAATGGGAACCGTTTTCGAAGCCGTGCATACCAGTTTGGACAAAACGGTCGCGATCAAATTAATCTCCGCGGGAAAAGAGGCGGATCAAACGCAGATCGGTCAATTCAAGCGGGAACTAAAAGCGCTCGGCCGACTATCGCATTCGAATATTGTCGAAGCATACGATGGCGGTTTCGCTGACGGCGAGTACTACCTCGCGATGGAGTTGATCGACGGTCCCAGTGCTGGGCAAATTCTGTCCCGCGCCATGAAAGAGAGCAAGTTTCTTTCGATCGGCATTGCGGCGGAGATCGTCCGTCAAGCCGCCTTGGGACTACACCACGCACATGAGCAGGGGATCATTCACCGCGATATCAAGCCCAGCAATCTGATTGTCGACCGAACGGGAGAGGTCAAGTTGTTGGATCTCGGATTGGCCGCGTTTGAATCTTCCGTCCAAGATCGTGTCGATGCATCCAAGGAATTCGCTGCGGAGAAACCATCCAGTTCGGCCATTGGAACGATCGGGTATATGTCACCTGAGCAGGCAGCCCAGGGCACAGCGATCGGTCGTCAATCGGATCTGTACTCACTGGGTGTCACGCTTTACAAACTTTTGACAGGGCGGCTCCCGATCGAAGCTTCTGGCACTGGCAACGCCGCACAAATGTTTGTTGCGGTGCAGAACGAAACGCCTGTCGATCCAACGGTGTATCGTCCGGAGATTCCTGATGGCGTGTTGGAACTGATCGATCGGCTGTTGCAAAAAGACCCGCTGGCACGTCCCAAAACAGCGGATGAAGTCGCGACGGCGCTGAAAGACTTCGCGGCTGATGATCTAGCGGCGGCCGTGGAAGCCCTGCAGGAAGACGACACTGCCGCCAGCGCCGGTGAACGCACTGCTGTGCCAGTGAATTTGCCGACGTCTGTCCCGGGCACTCAAAATTGCAGTCGGTGGACGAGAAACTCGCTGACTTGGGGAGGACTCGTCATCTCACTGACAACTGCTCTCTTCGCAAATTGGATCGGCAGATCACTGAATGCCACTTCCAGTAAAGCGTTTGCATTGGTTGCTTCGGAACAAAACGCGATTGAAGAGGCCGAACTGAACGCGGCAGAAATGTTGCGTTCCGGTGAGTGGGAATTCCGTGTGACGGGAAAATTGCCGAGTCCGATTAATACCGAGTTCTACGAGAATTCCGCCGACTTAAGTTCAGATGGGTTGGTCTTGGTCTGTTCGTCGTCGGCGCGCCAAGACGAATCGATGGGGCGAGCAGATCTCTGGGTTTTCCAACGCGATGCGATCGACCAGCCATGGTCCAGCGGAACGAATCTTGGACCGCATATCAACAGCGAACATGATGAGGTGTTACCAAGCCTATTTGACGATGGCAACGCGATCGCATTCACGTTCTCCGACGGAGAAACGAAAACCGCCATGGTGATCCGCCGAGAATCACGTCAATCAGCCTGGTCCGAGCCGACTCCATTGTTACAGTGCACAGACTACCAGCCGTCGGTTGATCTGACTTCCGACGGATTAAATGCGGTCGTTTCAAGAAGCGTCACGTCATGGGACTTGTTCGTCATTCGCCGCAAAAATCTCGACAGTCCCTGGGGAGAGCCAATTCAGTTGGGGACATCGATCAACACCTACCTTGGCGAGGTCAGTGGTTCAATCAGTGATGACGGCCGCTTGTTAGTGTTCTCTCGCTTGAACACGAATCCGGACCTCTGGGTTGCGATACGTGATAGTTGGGATGATGAGTTTCTCTATGTCAGACGACTCTCCGACGTTTGTAACTGTCCGGGGTTTGAAAAACACCCGCGTTTGTCACCCGATGGAAAAACACTGTATTTCAGTGCGATTCGTGATGACGACCCGATTCACGATATCTATGTCGCAAGTCTCGTTAGGAAATAACGAAGTTCGACAAACCGGCATAAGAAGATGGCTTTTGTGTACCAAACGCTTTCCCATCTCGGGTAAGATCCATAGCCCCCACCGCGGACCGGTTCGCGCTGCGATCGTCTGTTAGAGGACCAACAGCACACCGTGACTGTTTCGCAGTGGTTGATGCGTCGAGAAATTTCAATGAATTTCGACGGATCGATACTCAGCTTCTCTTAAACCGAGGTCCCAAGGCGATGCGATTGAAGTCGATTCTTTGTCCAGTTCTTTTGTGGGCGACATGCGTTTGTCTTGCTGCAATGCACTCGACAGTCGCTGTCGGACAAGACGCTGTGGAGAAAGCCGAAACCAAAGTGGTTGATGCTCCAGCCGAGAGGTCAGATTTAAGCGAGAAGTTGATTGGCACATGGGTGCTGACGAAAACCGTTACGCCAGGCTCGCCTTCTGGTGTGGGAACTCGTTTGAAAATGATCACCCCAACTCACTGGTGCGTCGTTCAGCCGGACCCAATCAGCGGGACAATCGTGTTCCAACATGGCGGTACGTACAAATTGGACGGGAAAAAGTACGCCGAAAGCATCGACTTCGCTGGTGAAAGCACGTCTAGCTTGATTGGGCAAACCATGCGTTTCGAATTAATCATCGAAGACGACAAACTTTTGCAAAACGATCTGCAAGGCGTTTTCAACGAAACATGGGAAAGGGCAAAGCCATCCCAAAAATGATGGCCTACATCAGCGGTTACACACCGATTCGGTTTCCAGTCAAGTTTTGTGTTGTATCGATAGCTTCGACATCTAGATGGACAGCGTGATGGGAAAGAAAGCTCTGCTTTGCGGAATCAATGACTACAAGTCCGTGCTCGATCTGAAAGGGTGCGTCGCTGATGTTCACAACATGCAGAACCTGTTGCAGCACACCCTCGGCTTTCATCCCAACGACATCACCGTTCTGCTGAACCAAGATGTCACAAGAAAGAAACTCCGCTCGGCTTGGAAGTCACTGATGAGTGGAGCAACCGAGGGAGATACGCTGCTATTTCACTTTTCGGGACACGGCACGTTCAAGGTTGATGAGGAAGGCGAAGACGATGACGGCAATGACGAGATGTTCTGCCTTTGGGATATGGACTTTAACAATCCCAAGACGTACTTACTCGACGACGACCTAGACAAGTGGATCAAAGAGAAGCCCGATGGCGTAAAGCTGATTGTGGTCACCGATTGCTGTCATTCGGGGACCATCACTCGCATGTTGTTGATGCCCGGCTCCTTCGGTGCCGAACCGAAACTGGTTGACGTGGAGGCAACGGAGTTTTTGGCCAATGATCGAGGATTGGGCGGCGTCAGAGCAATCGAGAACTTTGCGATCACGCCAAGGTTTCTGCCTCCTCCCGAGCTGTTACTGGGGAATTCAAGGGCGATCGATCGAAGGCGAAAACGCCCGCGGGCACTGGCACGAGAATATGATCATCTGCATCTAGCCGCTTGTCGTGATGATCAGACCGCAAAAGACGCGCCGATCAATACGCAATACAATGGTGCGTTCACGTATCATTTTTGCCAAGCGGTCCGCAGCAATCCTGAAATCACTACCTTCGAATTGCAAAGCAAACTGGACGCGGCCTTGGTTGGGAATCCTTACGCCCAGAATCCACAGATCCACGGTGCACCTTCCTCCGGCCCGCTGTTCGCATGGGATCGAGGCCCGCGGGTACAAACTCCGGAAGCGGACGTCCCAGGGGCGACAACTGGAACCGCGCCAGACCAGTCGACCTCGACACAGCCGACTCCCATTGGCACTTCGAATCGCGACATGTTGATTCAAACGCTGCGCGACGTCGCGTTTCTGTTACGCAACGAATCAGCGCCCGCCAGCCGCGATGTTGATTCGGAAACCCGGAAATTGGTTTATGTTCATGGAATCGATGAACATCCGGGCGACTACTCGCTGCCTTGGTTTCAAGCGATGACCCCGTTTCTAGGCGGTCTCTATGGCGCGGGCAATCTGAACCAATCTCGGTTCGGCGTGCATTGGAGCAATTTGGTCAACGCGAGGGCCTTTGCTTCAACGGGCGATCACGACCAAATGGAATCGTTCAGACTGCAGATGATGTATGAAATCGAACAACGCAACGAAGGCTACGGCGCCGATCCACGATCGATTGGCTCACGTGGCGGCGGACCACAGTTTGATGACTTCTTGTTGTATCTGCTTCGGCCATCGGTTCGGTCAGCGATCTTGCAACGGTTTTATGAAGTCGTACGGCCTCGCTTGAGCGCCGGGGAAACGATTGACTTGATCACACATAGCTGGGGCACGGTCGTTGCCTACGAAGGCCTGTTACAACTGGATGCCGAACATTTGCCAGGGAAAGTAAAGAACCTCTTTACTGTGGGCAGCGCTTTGTCAATCTCAACCGTGCGATGGAAACTTGGCTTGCGCAACGTCAAGCCGCAGTCTGTTCAGCGTTGGTTCAACGTCGCGGCCAAAGGCGACGGGATAGGCGGTTCTTTGAAAGCGTATTTTCCAGTGACGGAAGATTATCAGCAGCTTGAACCGACAGGTTGTGAGCGTGGGTGGCTGGGGTATTCGCTCGGCTGTGCTCACAGTTCGTACTTCAACCCAAACAACTTGGTCGTCAATCGCGATATCTTCGCCAAGCATTTGCTGGAAGCGTAAAGCAAATCATCTGGCTCTTGCCCAAGAATTGCCCCAACTGAGCGTCGATAGCGACGCTCGCGTTGCCGCTAGGACACGGTCATCCGAATGATTGTCGCCAATCGTGATGACCGTGCCGGGTAAAAGGAATCCAAAGCGGATCAGTCCAGCAAGTGCACGAGCAACCCACTGCGAAGCTTGGGTTCAAACCAAGTGCTCTTGGGAGGCATCACCTCACCGGCATCCGAAACGGCCATCAACTGCTCGATGGAAGTCGGGTACATCGAAACGGCGCAAGCCCATTCTCCCGACTCAACCTTTTGTTCCAATTCGCCAGTTCCGCGAATACCGCCAACAAAGTCGATTCTTGGATCGGTGCGTACGTCTTCGATCCCAAAGATTGGACCGATTACACGCTTCTCCAAAAGCGCCACATCCAGCGAGTTGATCGGATCACTGTGATCAATCGCTTCATCGGCGATTTCCAGCTTGTACCAGCTGCCTTCCATATAGATACAAAAGCTGCCTGCCTTATCTGGAACGGGATTGTCCGTTGGTTCCAACGTGCCGACATCAGTCAAACGCTCGCGCACCGTTACGGCCGTTTGCCCGTTGAGGTCTTTGAGCACACGATTGTAAGCCAGAACGTTCAACTGTGATGCAGGGAACAGTACGGTCAAGAACCAGTTGTACTCTTCTTCGCCGGTATGATTGCTGTTCGCTTCACGGCGAGCCTTACCAGCACGCCACGCGCTCGCAGCGCGATGGTGTCCATCGGCAACATAGAACGCTGGGACTTCACCAAGCGCCTTGCAGTAGATCTCAGACGAGTCAACGTTCCAGACGGTGTGCTGCACACCGTCTTCGGCGGTGAAATCGAACAGCGGCTCACTTTGAATCGCGGATTCGACGGACTGATTGATTTGCTCGTGATCACGGTAAGTCAAAAAGACAGGGCCCGCGTTCGCGGCTAACGTCATCACGTGGCGAGTCCGATCGTCTTCCTTTGCAGGACGGGTGAACTCGTGCTTCAGGATTTTGTTGTTTTCGTAATCGTCAACGTGACAGCACGCGACCACCCCAATCTGGCTCTTGCCATTCATGATTTGGCGGTATAGAAAAATTGATTCTTGTTCGTCCTGCTGCAGAACGCCAGTGTCGATGAACTGCCGAAAGTTCTCCGCCGCCTTCGCGTAGATTTCGTCGGCATACGGATCCGTGTCTGCCGGCAAGTCGATGTCTGGTCGGACGACATGCAGGAACGATTCCGGATTGCCTTCAGCTAGTTTGGCTGCTTCGGCGCGATTGACAACGTCATAGGGGACGCTGGCGACGCGGGCCGCTTTTTCGGCGGGGGGACGGACGGCACGAAATGGTTTAACGCGTGGCATGGTGACGATGGGGAAATCGTAAAAGAGGTTTGTTTTCTGGCGATTTCGCAGGTTGCGAAGTTTCGAATCCGGACGGATCGCTTCGTCCCTCGCACCAGATTTTCCCAGTTTTTATAGACGCGCAAACGGAATTGCGACAGCCCTCGCCCATCCGGTGCGGCTGACCAGAATCCGTGAAACCATCTCCGACAATGGTGCCCTTGAACCGGATAAACTGGGGGCGTCCCCAGTTTGAATGCCGCCTCTGCTGATCCGATTGGACGCGAAATCACGCTGTTCGATTTCCTAGCCCACTCGTCCGTCAAGGTTCCGTGCCGGGTTCCTGCGTCTTTTCTTTCCCCGCGAGCCGATCATGAAATCGCTGTTAAATCTTGTGCTGTGCCTGGTTGTCTCGCTCGTCTGCTCTCGCGCTGGTACTGCTGCCGAGCGGCCGAACATCATCCTGATTGTCTGTGATGACATGGGTTTCTCCGACATCGGATGCTATGGCAGCGAGATCGAAACCCCGAATCTCGATCGCTTGGCCAGAAACGGTTTACGACTGCGAGATTTCCACAACAACGCAAAATGCACCGAAACGCGAGCATCGTTGCTGACCGGACTTTGGCATCATCAGACCAACCAATTGAAAAAACCAGGGAACGTGACGCTTGCGGAGGTCTTGGGACAAGCCGGCTATCGAACGATGATGAGCGGCAAGTGGCACCTATCTGGTCACCCCATGGACCGTGGGTTCGACCGGTACTTTGGCTTCCTAAGTGGTGCGATTAATTACTTCACCGGCAAAGATTGGGGAAGTGGCGAGAACTTGATGCGACTGGATCGAGACGAGTATCAAACGCCAAGCGATTTCTACTCAACCGACGCGTTCACCGACTATGCGATCGAGTTTCTCAACGAAGCCCGCCAGCAGCAAGACGGTGAAAGCTCACAACCTTACTTCTTGTATCTCGCCCATAACGCTCCGCATTTTCCTTTGCAGGCTCCAGCAGAAGCGATCGCCAAGTATCGCGGACGGTACGACGCGGGATGGGACAAGCTGCGGGCACAACGATACGAGCGGCAACAGCAACTAGGACTTATCGATCGCACGTGGCCGTTGTCAAAACGTGACCCGAATGTCGAACCCTTTGACAACCTGACTCCATCGCAGCAAGACTTTTTAATCCCAATGATGGAAGTCTATGCGGCGATGGTCGACCGGTTAGATCAAAACATCGGAAGACTGATCGATGACCTGGAGCGTCACGACGAACTTGACAACACGCTTATTATTTTTTTCTCCGACAACGGTGCCTGTCCGTATCAGCGATTGAAATCAGAAGGCGTTCCTCCGGGACCTGTTGAAAGCGATGTCGCCTACGATGCCCGCTGGGCCCATTTTTGCAATACGCCGCTGCGTTTGTATAAACAATACGCACATGAAGGCGGAACACTCTCGCCAATGATCGTGCATTGGCCAAATCGAATCACGAGAATCGGCGGCTTCTCAGATGCGACCCATCACATTGTCGATTTGATGCCGACGTTCGTCGAACTTGCCGGCGGCAAGTATGCACCCTCTGGTTCGGCAAAGGAAACGGAGACATTGACATTGCCGATGGAAGGCATTTCGATGCTCGGCACCTTCGATGGCTCGCCACAACAGTCACGTCCGCCGATCTTTTGGGAGTTCTCCGCGAACCATGCCGTTCGTGATGGCCAATGGAAACTTGTCGCCGAACGTGGCAAGCCCTGGGAACTCTATGACCTGTCCCGTGATCGCACCGAGACACAAGACCTGAGCCTTTCCAAACCGGCAATAGTTACGCGAATGGCAGAAGCCTACGACCAATGGGCCAACCGAGTGGGAGCAAAGTCCCATACGCAAAGTGAAACTGCAAAGCCCAGTAGGCAATCTCAGCAATTCGATCTATCGAGCCGCTAGTACCGCACGATCGAGCCTGGTTAGCGAATCGAAACGCAACACCAATTGACTCGCCAAATACCGAAAACAAGAAAAACCCCTACAGCCTGAACCCCATGTTGCCGATCTTCCGATAGCAAGGGGGAAAGCTTCATCGCATGCTCGCGCATCTGCGCGCCCCGATTTGTCGTGTCCAAAGGATTCTTGGACGCTAGCTCGATGTGACGTGGGATGAGGACATCAGGGATGAAAACGCTCGCACGATCGTTTGTATTGGTTTCAATGGGGCTGCTATCCGTTGCGGCGCAATCTAGCGACGCGGATGCCCAACGTCCCGTCGTACCGGGTACCGGAAGCGAGATCGTCGGTGTTGCCGACGACTTCGAAGATCCGTCGTGGAACTACATTCCACGTGACCCGAAAAGCACCGAGGATATCGACGAAAATCAGCGTGGACCGATGGGGCGAAGCACCAACGGACGCTGGTACGAAGGTGTCAAACGCGGCCACCCAGATGTTGTCAAACGTGTATCGACCCCAGAGGGTGGGATTCCCGGAAGCACCGGCGCTCTCTTGATGCGCAGCAAGTTTACCGGAATCCCCGGCCGTCCCAGCGGCACGATGCACCAAGACGACTTCGTTGCCAATGTCCAGTACCGCCTCAAGCGACGTCTCGACATCTCGGAAGTCCCATCGGTGACGACCCGAGTCTTCTTGCCGCCGGTTGAGTCTTGGGAAGACCGCAGTGGTCCACACTTCGGTTTCCGTCTGGCGCTCGAAACCACAGCGATGGTTGACAAGGAAGTCGGCGTTGGGATCTTCAAACGCACCGTCGAAGAGATGGGCAACGAAGTCTACTGGCCCGGCATGTTTGTCGAGTTCGAGAGCAAAAAGCAAACTCGTAAAGAACACGACTACGCGTACTTGCGAATTCGCGGAAATAGTCGAGGCGGGGATTTCCGTGGTCCCCAAATCACCACCACCGGCTGGTGGACGATGGGCATGAGCGTGACTCCGGACGGCATGGTGCACTACTACGCTTCGCCAGGCATCGACGACCTAACCGAAGACGACTACATCACCAGCCAGTACCCGTATGGCTACCGCGCCGAGCGGTTCCGTACATTCTTCTACAACGTCTGCAGTGCTGACGACGGGCAGCGCTGGAGCACAACGTTTATCGTTGACGATCCTAAAGTTTTCGTACTGCGTCCCAAAGGACAACAGCGGATCGCAACACGCCCCAACTAGGCTAGCAAGCCTTGCTGGTTGACAATCGAATGACGCTACGGGCTGGAATCGGTGATCGATTTCAGCCCGTGTTGTTTTGGTGAAGAGACGTGCATGTACACGGTTGCCATGATCCCCCCTGTCACGATTGTCCGAATTTGAATCTGGACGTTGTCCCTCAGTTCCCTTGCCGCACGCCAATTAGCGACCAATTCTGAAACAGGGACGATGCCGTATGGCTTGGCGTCGGATTGGTCTCCGCTATCTAAGCATCAAGGGAATGTTCAACTCCACTGCGATACACAAAATGCGGGTTGGGATCACGGTTTTGACCGTGACATGCCTGATCGCTATCTGTGGCTATGTGGTCGCCGGTTGGAGTTACGTAGACGCGCTCTATATGGTGGTGATCACCATTTTTGGAGTCGGCTACAGCGAAGTTCAACCGATCGATTCGCCCTCGTTGAAACTGTTCACGGCCTCACTGATTGTGGCCGGTTGCAGTTCGGCGATTTACGTTCTTGGTGCCTTCATTCAGATGATTACCGAAGGCGAAGTCTTAAGAGCCATAGGGGCACACCGAATGAGTTTGGGCATCAAGGAAACGACCGGTCATGTGATCGTTTGTGGCTACGGTCGTGTCGGCCAAAACCTCGTCAAAGAGCTACGGCACCTTGGTGTCGACTTCGTTGTGATCGACCGAGACATGCAGCGGCTTAATGAAGCCGAACGCGAAGGTCACCTGGTGATTTGTGGTGATGCCTCGTGCGAGGAAACACTCACCTCCGCCGGGATCGATCGCGCGAGTGCTTTTGCGGCGGTCTTGCCAAGTGATGCCGAAAACGTGTTCGCAACATTGACCGCTCGCGAGCTGAATGAATCGATCGAGATTGTTGCCCGATGTGAGACCGAATCGACGGAACGAAAACTGTATCGCAGCGGGGCGACGCGTGTCGTCTTGCCAACCATGATTGGTGCTTCACGAATCGCGCACTTGATCACCTGCCCAACGATCGAATCGATCGTCGATGACACGCGTTCGCTCTATCGACTGAACCAAGACTTAAAAATCTTCGGACTGGACTTGCTTGAAATACCGATCGACGGGAAGTCAGCTTTCCAGAACAGGACCGTACGTGAAATCGAAAGCAGCGGTGACGGTGGCAACGTGATTGTCGCGATTCGGGGACACGAAGGTGACATCGTTCGGAATCCCGAGGCCAATCGAACGATCGTTTGCGGAGACCATCTGATCGTGCTCTCCCATCGCGAAGACCTCGCAAAACTCCATCACAAGGTCTCGCATCAAGGTGCCACGCTGGCCAGCGTGTGAAATCCTTTCTTCGCCCACCGACAAATCTGCGTTGTGCAATTTGGCAGTTTGTCGTTTTGCGTTGAATAACGCGATCGACTTTCTATCACGATCGCGGACAAATACTTGGTCAGGATGCCCCTTCAGAACATTCGGGTTTCCCGTCGCGTTTCACGGGCGGTTTCGGCATCGATCTTGCATCAAGTCACTCTCAATTGATATTGCAACAAGCAACCAAACGATAAAACGAGTGACTCATGCGACTTTCACGTACATCAAACTATTCGTTGGCGCTACTGTGCTGTTCCGCCTTCTCAAGCGTCGGATTTGCACAGGGCCCTAGTTTTTCAAGCCAAGCCGGACAGCGACCTTCGTCAGCAGCATCGCGAATGCAATCGATCGGGTCGGCAGGTCTTCTGGAATCGTACCGCGGACAGCTCGGGCAAGCGACGAATCAGCCAACAGGTCGACTGCAAAGCAACCAAGCCAGTTCGTTGCGTCAGGTCGGTTACCGAGGCGACGCGGATGTTGCAGCCAGCTCAAGAGTCCAGCAGACGGTCTGGATGCAAGGTTCCGGGATGGGGTTCCCAGGTGGCGATATTCCTGGCGGCACGAATGCCCCTTCGATGCCGACGTCACCAGACCCAGCCTTACCGGAGACTGCGCCCTACACGCCTGCCCCACAGTCGCAGCGAAGTCTCCCTTCGCCCGCTCCCGCACAATCATTTGCGAACAGTTCTAATGTTCCCTCGCCGTCGGATTTGACGCCGATGGACCCGCCGTCGTTGCGGTCGAACGCTTTCGCTCGAATGGACAATTGCAACCAGATTACGCCTCCAAGCCACTACCAATACATGGCAGCGAATGTCTACAGCGGAGGCTGTGGCGCGGTCGCTCCTATGGGGTATGCGACGGTTGCGCCGACGTCACTTGCACCAGAAATAGCAGCTCCGGCGGTGATGCCTACAGTCGCCACGACGGGACCGATGATCGCCCCACCAGTGGCAACGCCCGCGGCACCCGCACGTGCACTGATTTCATTGGGCCAAGATCGTTACATGGTCCAGGTCGGGCAGGGCTTGTGGGGGCAACCGGTGGCATACGTTCCCGGACAAGCATTACGCAATTGGTTGCGTTACTTTTCGCCGTAATGATTGGTTTGGCTGATCGAGTTTTGGCTTTGCCACCGAAGGCCGGACAGACAAGATTTCGGGAATATCGAGGTTCTGAGGGGATCTGCATCGCTCGATCTTAAAACAAAGTTCTCGAGCCGCTTGCAAGGAACGAGCGGAGCCGATACTTTACTGCACCACCGAAGAGCGAACCCGGCGACAGTCGACTCACTCTAGGTAGAACCAAGCGGATGTGGCGGAACTGGCAGACGCGCTAGATTCAGGTTCTAGTCCTCGATAAGGGGGTGGAGGTTCAAATCCTCTCATCCGCACTCAATCAACCCTGGCAAGATTGCAGCTCGCAAGCTTGTCGGGGTTTTTTGATGCGCCGATCGCAACTTTCGCCTCATTGTCAGCGAACTTCAATGCGAGAATCACGATCTTTGGCGACACCATCCACAGGAGGATCGCGATGCCGGAGACTCTCTCAATCAATCGACTTCATCAGCACCGGATATGGTCCAACCATCGACTGCTTGCCGCCGTGCAAGAGCTTTCGGCGGAGCAGCTTCGGCAACGGTTTGAGATCGGACAAGGCTCGATTTGGAAAACACTGACTCACCTCTACGCCGCCGAATACGTTTGGCTGGCTGCACTGAAAGGCGACGTGACCCCGCTTACGCCAGGTGATCAACAGGGAAAGCTTCCGGGGAACCAAGAAGGAGACAATCCAATCCAGACTCTCAGCGAACTCGAACAACGCTGGCGTTTGCTTGATAAAGAGTGGCAAGGCTATCTGGACGCGCTCAAGGATGCCGATTTAAACCGCCCGATCAACAAGGTCAGCTCACTCTCTGGTCAACGATCTTCTACGAAGTGTGTGGATATCTTGCTACACGTCTGCACCCACGCGCAATACACGACGTCACAACTAATCAACATGCTCCGCCAAGTCGGCCATACGGAGCTACCAGACGTAATGCTAATCACGATGGCAAGAACCAGCTGAACTCCCGAGTGGAAGCTGACTGCATCTTTCTAAACAGGTACCTGGTACCTGTTTAGTTCGAAACAGACCACTTTTGCTCGAACTAGCGAGATTTTGCAATGCTCGAATTGCACACAGCAACCTCTCACTGGACCAATAAGACAGCGTTTAGTTGTGGTGATCTGATAGGTTCGACCCTTGTGCCAATTGAAAAAGATGATGCCACAATTCCTGCCGCATTGCGTCACGACTTAGCGTATTGCGTCACGACTTAGCGTATTGCGTCACGCGAGGCGAGGCCCGCCAGTTCGTGTAGAAATGCGGCATGTCAATCTACCGGATTGGTTGAAATATGCTGAAAGTGACCCTTCCGTTGGTTGCTTCCGTTGGGGGGAGTGGTAGTCTCCCACGCGTTGTGATTCGTAGGGGGCGTACGAATTGGTGAATCAATTCTTGTATTCAGCAGCGAGACCAACGATGCGTTCATTGAAGAAGTTAGTGGTTTGTATTGCCGTGCTTTTTGCAACAGCGGGGCAAGTTCAGGGTGGAATTCTATTTCACTTTACTGAATCAGGTGGAAGCGTTTTGATGCAATCGTCCGGAACATTTAACACTGCAAATTTGGTTTCCGTGCCAACCTCCGGTTGGGGAAACTCTGGGGTCGAGACTAACACGGCTCCTCAGTCAGATATCATGGGCGATACCACGATGGGGGCGGTAAACACTGCTTTTGGGTTTAACGCAGGCACCGACCTTTCGCCATGGGTTGGTGATATGTTTACCACCTCCAATTTCAATTGGTCGTCGACCGGTACGACCCAATTCGCGACATACTACTTCAGCGGTGGTCTGCGAACTCCTGGAATCGCCATTGCGGCCGATGACCTTTCAGGCAATATCTGGACCCCGGACGTCTCCTGGTCAAAGTCGGGTACCTTTGCCAGCTTAGGATTAACGGAAGGTCTCTACACGATTACGGACGCCGTTACCAGCGAGTCCATTTCCATTCAAATCGGAAACCAAGTCGCGACGGTTCCTGAACCAACCACATTTGCCATGTTCTCGATTGGCGCCTGCATCGCAGGTTTTGGCGGGCTTCGTCGTCGACGAGAAGCATAGTAATCAGCGTCAATCCATAAGCGTAAACTGACGGGCGGCCTGTGAATGGCCGCCCGTTTCCATTTTGAGGCTTCTCGGATTTTTGAAGCCTTGAAGATGCCCCCATTTAGAAACACCAGTCTGGGTTCTGCAACAGATCGGACCTATGGACTCAAGGATGAACCGAAGTCCGTGGGTTCGAAGGCAGCGAATCATCGCTTCGTCCACTTACAAAAGCTTTCGAGCGGTTCAGTCAAGGTACCTTCAACTCCACTGCGGTAAAGCAATCACTCCACGGGCCGGATGGTGCCATCCATAAAATGTCACTGTCAGGTGATGAGCGGCCTGATCTGGCTCGTTTCGAGTCAGCAAACACTCGTCCAGGCGAAGATGAATGAACGGGTTTTCGTTGCCGCCGGGGCACTGGATCGCAATCCCAAAGTCTTCTTCGGCGTCTGGGAAATCAAACTGTAGAAACTTTGATTCACCCAGTGAGCCGTACAGCCACGTGGCGGCCTCCCATTGCATCGCCGGGGGAGGCAGTAGCTCGATCGCCTGCTGAAACTTCGCTCTAGCTTCGGTAAACGCTTCTTCCTCCATCAACACATTGCCTTGCTCCGACAGCGCAGTGATCCGCTGATAGACAGAAGGTGAAATTTCCAACCTACACCTGATATGACTGCGGCGCGACAGTCGATTCGAAGTTTCGTTATAAGCTTGCGAACCGACCACGACCTTGCCGTCGTACTGCAACCCTAGTCGTGTTATCGCCCGAAGTTGACAAATTCTTCTGTGCATTCCGGGTCAAGGTAGTGCCCAAACCGCAGAACACACTGAGACTGACTTGGGAAAAGCTCCTCACTGATCGCCGAAAAGAAACGCCTAGTATCCCGGCAGCTAAAGTAGATCCGTGCTTCGCCCTCGCCAAATTCCGCATCTTCAAACTCCCAATCCAGCCGATCGGCAGCGGGCGTTTGTCTGTTCGTTCTATCGAATGCAGACTCGAGCCTGTCAATCATCGCCTGCACCCACTTACGCTGGTCGATGGCAGGGTCGAGATCGGCCATTCCAAAGCGAAACACCAGTGTCTCGCAGGTTCCGGCCTTACCGACATCTGCCTTCTTCGTTCCTGTACGAATAATCTGCTCACCAGCCTGTTGACATCGTTTTCGTTCGGTTTGGCGAGGTGCTCTTCCAGTCGTCTGCCGGGGAAGACACGCAGCCAGCGGATCGCGACTTCTTCGTCGCTCCACTGAGCACAGACATCCGGCCGGTTGCGGAGGATCTGATGCATATGGTTGCTCATGACCGCATAGCTGAGCAAATCAACGGCAAATACCGAGGCGAGCGCTTCGAGACGGCGGCGGATCCATTCTTTGCGAAAGGAATAGTCCTTCCCGGAAACGGGATCGACGCCGGCGAGCCAAGCGCGGCGAACACAACGCTGCTGGATATGGACTATACAGACATCACCTGAGGTGAACTGTTCACATCGCTTAGGCCGAGGCATCGCACTCTCCTGTGTGGGGGCGCGGTCAATCTACCGGACGAGCGGATCGAGTCAAGCATTTGGTGGGTGGCACCATTCGGACTCTTGTGTGGCATGCCTACGATATGCCATTCGATTCCGACATACTTGACGATCTTTTCCACAGCGTCGACTTCACCGCGTTCGTCGTTGAGGCCTGCGCCGCCGGTCGCCTTCCATGTCCCGTCGCAGTTCGCCAAAGGGTATACGAGGAATATGAGCGACAATTGCGAGAACGAAACCTGAAATAGGCCCCGCAAATATTCTCTATTTTTTCTTCGGTCTCACTTGCTTTGCTATCGCTTGTCGCAAAAATAACAGCATTAAGGAAAAACCGTGCTTAAGCGAGGGAACGTTATGCCTGAAATGCGAAAGCAAGATTACGTACGTCAAATCGAAATTCTCGATCGTCGCATCGACGAGCTGACCAAGCCCGTCCCTTCTCGCGACATTCTTCACGCCGCCAAAACCATTGCGGCGGCAGATCCCGGTAATTTTTATCGCCCAGGCACATTCACGAGCGAAGATTACGACAATCTTTGTGAGGCGAAATACGCACTCGAAGAGTTTTTGCCACGCATTCTAGCGGTCATCCGCGACCACTCTATCGACCCGGACACCGGATGGAGATTTGAGACGCTATCCAATAGCTTCGGCGATTTTGGTAATTGTGCCATCTGCGATGGGCCATTTCAGCATCTTGAAGCGACCGTCAAGGTGCATCTCAGCTTCATGCGGCCCGGAACTTTCGCTGGCGTATGTCGCGAATGCGTCGGCTACTACGCACCGCTCGAATTCACGGAAAGGGAGGACGTCGATGCATGGCGGGGGGATTGCATCGACATCTGCGAGCCACGGGAAAAGGATTCCAAGAAAGAGGAGCAGCGACGCGACCTAATCGACGCAATTCGCAACCATGCCTTAGCGACACATTATTTTGGGGAGATTGCCCAGCAAGCCCCGAAATGGGCAGAAGATGCATTTGGCGAATGGCGGTAGCCAATTGCCAGACCTCCGCTCAGGCAGCGCTCAGTTTATCTCTCGCTTTCCATGTCCCATGAAGAAATCGTCTAAGTCCAAGCCGAAACTTCCGCAACAAAGCGATCGCATCATCCAGCGTGGCAAGCGGCCACCGACCCTGCCCAAGCCCAGGCCCCGGCCCAAACCTGCACCGCATAAGCCGCAATGAATGATTCGGACTTAGACTATCAAGCCTATCTCAGCGAGCGACAGTCCACGGTTGAGGCGGAGCACTCCGGCGCCGCTACCTATGACAAGTGGCTCATTACGCTCGCTTCCGGTGCGTTCGGCCTGTCGATCATCTTCTTCAAAGACATCGCACAAGGAAAGCCGCGTGATGGGACCGCCGTCCTGATTGTCGGCTCCTGGGCTTTGCTGCTCGCAAGCATCTGCTGCACCATGGCATCATTTCTGACCTCGCAGGCGGCCTTCGTGCGCTACCGCGAGATTCTCGATGCCAGGCAAGTAAACGAAAACGAAGATGCAATCGATGAGACCAATCTCTGGAGCACTGTCGTCCTCATTCTAAATATTGCCTCCCTGATCAGCTTCATCCTCGGTGCTCTGTTGCTGGCCCTGTTCTGTATCCAAAACGTCAAGGATTAGCCCATGTCCAAGAAACAAGATTTTGGTAAGCGACCACCCAAGCCGCCGGTCATGCCACCAAGTGGCAAAGGCAAGCCCCAGCACGGAGCGCGCCCGCCCAAGTCGCCACCGGCCAAACCGCCGGTTAAGACCAAGTAGCCCGGCAAGTTCGCAAGCTACGTTTCGGTTATGAAATTTGGCGAGCCCGTGGCTCCGAAGGCCTGCCAAAACATGTCATAGAGAGAGCTGAATGGATGGTGCCATCCATCATCCAGATAAGCGAGTTGTAATGGAACCACGGCGTTCGCGGTACAATAAGCGGTCGTTGGGCCTCTGCCGCGATTAGCTGGCTCGTTCAGGATCATGCAACTGAGTTTTGATACAGAGTCGGCGCAGCGTGGTACCGAAGGCTTTCACTTTCATTCGGTGGCTGGTGCGTTGGCGATGGCTAATTTGATCAGCGACACGCTAGTCGAAGTAGGCCGCCGCGATTGCTTGGCCGCGATGATGCTGCCGGCCTGTTTGCCTTGCGTGCTCTCGGATGGATTCTGAGCTACCGATACACGAGGCCTTTCCGAAGAACTTGGCCGAACGATTTCGGGACCTTTGCCGACAGCCCGTCGACACTCTGCTTCGCTGCCCAGCGAAGCAGTCCCCAGTACGTCTCCCAGTCCACATTCAAAAAGCCGCGGTCACTGCTTCGCACCCCTTCGGCATGGACTTCGGCGTCATCAGAACGCTTGTCGGGTTTGAGTCTCAGGGGACTGAGCCAAGCGTCGCGCCGGATGCGTTTCCCTGTCGGGTTCTTGCGGCTTTGCTTTCGCTTTTGGCGCAGTTCATCGACTGGTGTTTCGCGGATCTCCCGCCCCGCTTCTGCGGTGCTCACTGGCTTGAGATCAAACGCGGTCGATGGGATCTGCTCGCCGCGTTTTGATTTCGCCCGATCGTAAGCACTTGTATGGGGACATTGGTCGGGACTCTCTGCCATCGCCGCACGGACCGGATTGAGATCAACGTACTGAGATCAACGGACATGACGCAGGCCAACAAGCCAGCCTCATCCACAATCCGCTGCGATTTAAAGCGTCCTTCCCGGAAACGGCATCCACGCCGGCGAGCCAAGCGCGGCGAACACAACACTGCTGGACATGGACTATACAGACATCACATGAGGTGAACTGTTCACATCGCTGAGGCCGAGGCATCGCACTCTCCTGTGTGGGGGCGCGGTCAATCTACCGGACGAGCGGATCGAGTCAAGCATTTGGTGGGTGGCACCATTCGTCACGAGTTGTGGAATTCGCACCGCCGGCCCCTCCGGGGCGAGCCTGTGGTTCGTATCGCAATCTCGGGGTTGCCACCCCGAGCTACCGACGCGGACTCCTCGGGAGTCAAGCCTGCCCGTAGTCGAAGTGCAATCACGCTGCGTGTTCGGACATGATTCCATTGGGGCGAGTGTTGAGTCATACCGCACACGCCCCGGAGGGGCCGGCTTGGTTAGCTCGGGGCGGGAGCCCCGAGTTTTAAAAAACTCACCATGCAATCGCCCCGGAGGGGCCGGCGTCGCTACACGATGATCCGTGACCAACACGCACGATTCAATTTGCAATGTTCATTTTGCAATTTGCAATCCTGGCCGTTCGGAGTTGCTGGACCGGATGCAACGGAACCGTGGCTAGCGCCATGCGGCTAATTGGGAGCAGTGGTTGGATTGTTGCGCGGCCTGTGTCTTATCAGCCGCATTCGCGCTAGCGAGCGGTTTCTTGGCTGGAGTTTATGGCATGCTTGTAGGCCAGCGGAAACGCGTTCAATCGTCTGTTGATTTTCAAACTTGTTCACTTCCTACGTGGCCCTATGCTTCGCAAGAGCAGCGGTGGAGAACGCTACTTTCGCGGAGCGAAAGGCGACACTCGAAAATCAACAGGATGTTAAGTGAATTAGCGGATGGTGCCACTCACCAACCCTGACGTGGGCGAAGCGAGATTGTTAGTTCGCAATCGAGGACCGGATGCTTGTCGCTATGGATCAGATCGCAGTCGCTGAAAAGGCAAAGGCAATTGGACTATCAAGACGCCTCATGTCATCGTTTTCAATGTTGGCTTTGTTCAAGCTCTGGGATTCGTTGCGCCAGCTTGTGTGACCAATGCCCCAATCCATGAAATGTTGGAGTTCGGAAGAGTATCATACCAGTTCATTTCCGAATTCTCATCGCACTGGTTTTTATCGCTTTGGCAGTGCGTTTTCATCTCCCTGGATGGGTGTTCGCGGGAGTACTGCTCCTGTTTTTCTGCATTGGATTTATTGAAGTGCAAACTGAATCAATGAAGCAAGAAGAGGCAAACGACGGGGAAGCACCGATTGAACCTGCGGCGGATGATTGATGCGACCACAAGGAACAGAAATGCACTGTCATGATCGAACTTAGAGTTGAGTGTGCTTGCGAACATCGCGCGAACAGGTAGCGGCACTACTCCGGCGGTGATTCGAGTTGAGCGGCGGCAGAATGAAGCCATGCTTCGAGATTTGAATATCCGTCACCGTCGTCATCGCTGTTTGGTTCAGGGGGGAGCGTGAGTCTGGTTGAACTTGAAGTTGGCTTTGCAAAGCCAACTTCGGCGACTGAATCGATGATCGTACCGCGTCGCTCGGTGATCGTTTGAATGATCCTGCGGTCGTTCGCATCACGGTCGTTGGGTCGACTCCCGACGTTGGACAGCAACTCGTTTTCTAGAACCGTCGCATCAAGTCGTTTGAGCGGTTTCACCGTGACCGGTGCGGATGTCACCAAGGGACTTACGTTCGACCGAATATCGAGCAGGTCATTGTGCGGCCCGAGATTGCCAGAGTGATGGAGTTGGCTGCCCGCTGCGATATTGTTTTCGACGATTACTACAGCATGCTCGTTTTGGCTTGAAGGGCCGTAGATGAATTGATTGTCCCAGAGCGTTGAAGCGAGCGGACCGGAACCTTCGGGATCAAAGTAGCCGACTGGCCAACGACCGGGGTTATAGACCAGATTATTGACGACCAAACTGCTGGTATCGCCTTTGATCGTTGGGTTGCGGTCGTCCGAATGTGCAAACACATTGCGAATCAAACTGATGCGCCGACTGTGATCCCCAATCAAGACCGCCTTCGAATGTCTCCCTTTTGGATGCAGCGAATTGTCGAGCTGTTCGGCGATCAGGCAGTGGCTTACCGTCACGTCCCGCACTCCTCTGTACCAAGTTGAGAAGCCTTCATCGATCGCCCAGCTCATACTGACATGGTCGATCACGATGTTGAACACCGACGTTTCACCGTCTTCGCTTCCGATGACTTGAATCGCATCGCGATCTTCGGGCTTGTGACCGGGACCGTCGCCAATTCGTATCGCGAGATGTTGAACCAGAACATCATGGGTTCGGATCGAAAGGCCAGCCCCAGACAGCGTGATCCCTGGTGCGGGTGCACATTGTCCCGCGATAGTGACAAATGGATCGGCAATGACGAAATTAGTTGCCGCCTCGATCACACCGCCAACTGAAAAGACAATTGTTCTTGGGCCTTTTGCATTGAGCGCTTCGCGCAGTGATCCGCTCCCCGTGTCGGCAAGTGTCTCGACAACGAAGACCCGCCCCCCACGGCCAGCGATAGTATCCGTACCAAATCCTTCTGCGCCAGGAAAGATAGCGAGCGACTCGCTGAGATCCCTGTGGGCGTCGTCCAAGTTTGGGAGTGGAGGACTCGGCGTTTTGTGTTGCAGAAATGCGATCACACCAACGGCCGCAATCAGAACACCAATCGTCAAGAATCGAATCATAGTACGTGCCAGGCCCCCCCTCGGCGACTTGCGTTAACGGCCCCCTGACACAGCGACGCACTTCGCCGGTAAGTCAATTGTTCGAACATAGCTTGTTAGCACAACGGGTTATGATACCGCTTCCAATCACGCCGTCAGTCTTCCTCGCAAGATTCAAACAACACCATGATACGCTACTGCAACGCCCCCCTGCTGCTCGTTCTCCTGGTGAACGTGGCGGTCGCCGGTGAATGGACTGTGCCCTTGGCTGGCAACGCATTCCGCACGGCTCCTGATTTGAACGATCGAGCTGATCGTCGCGACGGCACGCTTTCCTGGCGCGATACGGCGGCAGTGTATTCCGCTTACTTTCATATCGATCGTCCGGCGAAACTGCAATTGAAACTTTCGGCAAGTAGCGATGCCACCGCGGCCAACTTGGTGACGTTGGTTGAAGGGAAACGAATTGAAACAAAGGTTGAGGCAAGCGTCGCTGAGTATTCTTTGGGGCAAGTCGAAATCGATCATGCCGGATATGTACGTGTCGATTTTCAGCTCGCGAAGACAACCGATAAAACAACAATCTCGCTGCGTGAATTGAAGGTCGTTTCGGACGCTACTGAATTAACCGTCGACTTTGTTCGAAACAACGACGGAGGCATGTTCTACTGGGGACGTCGCGGTCCATCGGTGCACTTGCGATACGTTGTCCCAGAGCAACGCACCTTGGAGTACGCGTATTCAGAGATCACAGTTCCAGAGGGCGAGGACACATTGGGAACGTATTTCATGGCGAATGGCTTCGGCGAAGGCTATTTCGGATTTCAGGTGAATGGTCCCAATGAGCGTCGCGTCTTGTTTTCGGTTTGGAGTCCGTTCAAGACGGACCGCCCCAGCGAGATTCCGGCCGACCAACGTGTGGAGTTGCTTGCCCGCGGTAAGGACGTGCGTGTTGGTGAATTTGGAAACGAAGGATCTGGTGGGCAGAGCTACCTGATTGAACCATGGAAGGCTGGCGTCACCTATCGGTTTCTAACCGCCGTGAAACCAACGGGGGAGGGAAGTACGATTTACACATCGTGGTTTAGCGAGAAGGGTGAGCCTTGGCGGTTGATTGCGAGTTTTCGACGTCCGCAAACGGATACTTCGCTGCGAGGCTTTCACTCGTTTCTGGAAAACTTCATGCCGTCGACGGGATTCATCGAACGCCGTGGCTTGTATGGAAACGTTTGGGTTTGCGACGACAGCGGACAGTGGCACGAGTGCACAAAAGCGGTGTTTAGCGTCGACGGAACAGGCTCGGGAAGACACCGACTGGATTTCCAAGGAGATGCCGAAGGTAATCGTTTTGTCCTTCGCAACTGTGGCTTCTTCAACGAAACCGGTCGTCGAGGTCAGATGTTCGAACGTGATTCATCCAGCGACCAAAAACCGAGGATCGATTTCGCAAACTTACCAACAGATTCACACCCCTAACGTGTTGGCGTTCACCATTCCAGCCGGACTTTGAGAATCTGCTGCCACCGAATTCGATTTGCAATTCGTTGATTAGCTTGCTCCTCCCAAGTTACTGCTGGAAAGCAGTGATCGGGGCGTCTGGTTACTCTACAATCGCATCAACTAGAGCCGATGCTTGGTATCTGCGGAAAAGGCGTTTTCGATTGCGACCAGACTCGGTGCTTGCCGCGTTTCTCAAAGAATTGGAGATCCCCTATGTTTCGTCAGCGTTTCGTTGTGCTTGTTTTAGGTGCGGTGACTCTTGCAGCGACAGCGGTGCATTCCGAATTGACAGCAGAGACGGTTGCCGGCGAAGAGTCGGCAAAAGTGAGAGAGCTGATGGAAAAACGGCGAGATGTTCTGGCGAAACGCGTCGAATATCTGACCGTCCAATTTCAAAATGCAATTGTGCCGTTCAACAAAGTGCTGGACGCTCGCGACGATCTATTCGCAGCGGAGCTCGAACTCGCAACTTCATCAGACGAACAAATTGAAGTGTTGAGGTCGCGAGTTGAAAACCTAAAAGAGCTTGAGGAACTTTTCGAAGGACTTTATGCGAAAGGGCAAGCAGACGCGCCGACGAAACTCTTGGCGACGGCACATCGCTTGGCAGCCGAAATTGACCTGGCGCGGGCGACAAGTGTGACTTCGCAATAAAACGGTTGACGCATCACTCCACCGTGATCAGTACAAGTAACTTTAAATAGCGGCATTTAGCCCTTTTAGATTTTTCCTCTCGCGGTGTCACCTCATGCTTCGCAAAAGAAGTTGCCGCGAATGCCACCTTGGCTGAAAAGCGTTGCCATGAAGGCATCGGGAATCGGCGCAGGCGAGATGCAATCAGTACGGTCGGTCGCCGGAGATGGCAACGCGAAGCATTTCGCGACGGTGTCCGCTGTAGTCGCCCAGTGCGTGGTGAAGAACAGCACGATTGTCCCAAAACGCGACGGCACCTTTGGTCCAGCGAAATCGGCAGGTGAATTGCTCTTGGCTGGCATGTTCGAAGAGGTACTGCAACAGCGGAGCACTTTCGCGTTCGGTCATGTCTTTGAAGCGAACCGTGAATGTACGATTGACGAACAGCAGCTTGCGGCCTGTTTCCGGGTGTGTCCTGACCGCCGGATGCTCGACTTCTTCATAGGCCTTTTCGCTTGGTGTGACCTGCATGTTTTTCCAGTAGGATGCGGCTCGACCAGTCGGCGAAAATGGTCCGCGTGCGGAATGAACCGCGGTCAGACCGTCGAGCAATTGTTGCATCCCGGCCGATAGCGTTTCGTATGCGATGTACTGATTCGCAAACAACGTGTCGCCACCGTACGGTGGCACATCAACGCCGTACAGGACTGATCCCATCGCTGGACATTCCTGATGAGTGACATCGCAATGCCACGTTCCGCCAAAATTCATCGTGGTCTCGTCCGCTTCTCGCAACACGCGAATCACTTTTGGGTGATCTGGTAAGCCTTTGACGAAATCGTGTTGATCCAAATCGCCGAAGCGACGGGCAAATGCGATTTGTGAATCCGGCGTCAAATTCTGATCACGGAAAAACAAGACAAGATGATCAAGCAACGCCTTGCGGATTTCGGCGATCACGTCGTCGGATAGCTGCGTAGAAAGATCCACACCGCTGACTTCCGCCCCCAACGTACCGGCAATCTGTTGCAATTGAAAATGTTGATAGTTTGACATGGTTCCTTTTGCCTGTGATGAGTCCGATTAGTTGTACCGTGATGCTTCGCCGCCATCCCACAAGTCGGCGTTGGCCCCCAAGGCTTGCTTAACGGGCGATGTGATTTGATCGAGCTTCGCAACGATGTCCTCGTCCAATGTGTCGCTGACAAAGTTCGCATTTTGGCGTGCTTGCGATTCGTTTTTGGCCCCGGCAATCAGGCTCGCTATCCCGTGGTGCGAGAGTAGCCACTGGAGCGAGAGTTCTGGCAAACTCTTGCCGGTTTCGTCTGCCAATCGAACGATGGCATTGATTGCGTCGAATGTCGCCGCTTCGCATCCGCTTTCTTGATGCCTGGTATGCGGGCGCTGCGAAGAAAAATGTCGGGTGCGGGCGCGGCTATCTGGAACCTGCTCGGCCGCGTGGAATTTGCCAGACAACATTCCATGCATCAGGGGGCTATACACCAAAACCCCGATCCCGTCTGCGTCGCACTGTGGCAAGATTTCGAATTCAATCATCCGCGAGATCAAGTTGTAGGGCAGTTGATCGCTGAGCGGCTTTTCGATATCCCCGACTGAGGACAAGTCATTCAGCCCCGCGTTACACACACCGAGATGCCTTACCTTGCCTTGACGCTTCAGATCTAACATCGCTTGCCAAGTCTCCGCCAACGGAACGTCGGGGTCCGTCCAGTGGGTTTGGTACAAATCGATGTAATCGGTTTTCAAACGAGACAAGCTTTCATCGCACTCTTGAATCACATCTGCGGCCCGCATTTTTCCGGGGCGGATCTTACTAGCAATCACAATTTCGTCGCGAAGTCCATTGTCGTGCAAAAACTTGCCGACCATCGTTTCACTGGCACCATCGCCATACATCGGTGCGGTATCAAAGAAGTTGACGCCACATTCGATTGCCGTTTTCATCGCCGCGATCGAATCCGTCTCGTAGCGGTCACCCCAATGGAAATCACTTGTGATACCCCAGCAACCGAAACAGAGTTGGGATACACTAAGTTCCGTGCCATGGAACTGGTAATATTGCATCAGTAGATTGGATAAGTGGTGGGAAGGCGTGAAACCGAACGCTTCACGGTGAGGAGGAACTCATAGCATAGCGATTTCGCACAAAGTGATGTGATGATCAGTTCCGTGAATGTTGCGCGTTGTGAAGGACAGATTTTGCAGCCTGTCAGGATTCAGAGTTTGTTTCGTTAAAATTCGCCATCTGTCTCGTAAAGATAGCGGACATACACGTTTCTTTTGTTGGGAGAAACGCCATGCCAGTGAATCATCAAGCTGCAAGTACGCGTTGATTGAATCACACGAACAGGACTAAAATTGGTCCGCGTGACAATTGATGACGAATGGTTAGGTTTCGCGTTGCAACGCCGTCGTCGCAACTAACGGGATGATGGTGAAGCTCGGATGAGCGATGAAGATGATTCGGATTGGTTGGCGGAAGACTTCGAGTTTGAGCCAGCACGGTATGCGTCAGAATTGGATCTGCCTTTCGGCGACCCGCAGAAACTTGCCGACGCGTCAGCGGCGGTTCGGCAAGAGTACCGCGACAGCTCACGCTGGAAACGGCTGCAATGCACCAAGGTGAGTCTTTTCGCCGAACGGGATCGCGGTACCGTATTTGTGATCCATATCGGCAAAGCAGTTGAATTCGACTGGACCTGGGAAGGCGCAACTGCGTTTTGCCCCAGCTCGCTTGATGACGATCGGTCGTATTCGGACCGTTTCTACGAAGAGGCTGACTTCGAGGATGACCTCATTTGGTCCGGTGAGATTGTTGAAGTTGACGAACGAAATGGTTGCTTGTTCGTTGCGTTGAATGACCTGGAAAAGGTTCCGGCCATCGGTCCGTTTTTTGTCAGACCGTTTGAGTTTCTGTCAGTACTGGATGAACTTTACAGCGGCGAGTCGTTCGAAACCCTTCAATCACAGCTGCCTTCGCGGTTGGCCGCAGCGGAAGGCGATATCCACCCGAAGATCGCTTCGGCGCAAACGGGGCTTCCAGCATTGACCGAGTGGTGGAGGCATTCTTGGGGAGTTTTATGGGGACCGCCTGGAACGGGAAAAACTTGGACGACCGGGCAACAGATCGCCAGGGTCGTTGGCGAGACGCTTTCGGAAACAAACGCCGAACGAGTCCTGATCGTGTCGACGACCAACAGGGCGACCGATGCGGTTGCACTTTCGCTGGGTGATGCAGCAAAAAACGCCTGTCCAGAATTGCTCGAATCGGAAACGTTGCTGCGGATCGGAAAAGGCGCATCGCTCACCTCGTTCGTCAATCGGCAACTTGATTCGATGTTGGCGGGTACCGAATCGCAAGTGCTTTCGAGAATCAGTGCGTTGACCCAACAATTGCCGCTCTTCGACAACTGGGAAGAGAAGGCGTTCACTCGCAAGCAAATTGCTGAACTGCGAACGACAGGGAACGACCAAAGCCAACGGATTTTTGTCAATCCGGACAAACGTGTGATCGTCGCAACTGCATTTCGGACGATGCGATTCTTAAAAGATGAAACGGTGAAGGGACTGATTGATGAAGGAGACTGCCCGTTCACGACGATCGTCATCGACGAAGCGGGATTGATTTCACGAGCCGCCATCGCCGCGCTATCCTTGTTAGCGGCAAGGCGGGTAATCTTGGTTGGCGATTCAAAGCAGCTTGCGCCAATCAGTCGCATCTCACGTGTGTTGCCTACGAGACAACAGACCTGGCTAGCCAGCAGCGGACTAAGCCACCTTGAGGAAACCAGTGACGTGCCAAAAGCCGTTTACTTGTTGACGGAGCAGCGGCGGATGCATCCCGAGATTTGTGCGGTTGTCTCGGCCTACCAATACAATGGCGTTTTAAAAACAGCGACTGAGCGCGTCAACGCTTCATCAGCCCTCACGCCCTTTCTGAAAGACCACTCACGCGCGATTTGGTATGTCCTTGATGCGGAGGATTGTCCCCTGGAAGCGATCCGGGCGAGCCGAGGTCCGGGGAATCAAAGTTGGGTTCGTGCGATCACCGAGAGTGTCCTGAAGAAGTTGTTTGCCGATAACGATGTTCGCGACGCCAACGGTTTGTTTATCTCGCCGTTCAAAGCACAAGCCAACATGGTCGGTGACCTGTTGGCGGGATGGGGTCTGACGACTTGGGAGGCGTCAACCGTTCATAGCCAACAAGGATCGGAAGCTGATATCGTCATCTTTGATACGGTGAACGCTGGCAACCACACTTGGGGGATCGTCGAATGGAAGCGTCTGGTCAATGTCGCAATCAGCCGCGCACGCGAAGCGGTAATCGTGCTCGCTAGTCGATCCGAAATGGAAGAACCGTATTTGCGATCGCTACGATCGCACTTAAAGCCTTCTGTTTTGGTGAAAAAGGCTGATCGGTTTGTGTGGAGTGATGTTTCAAGCGCCATTCATCGACTGGGATCCGAAGCGTCAACCATGCGTGTCGTTGATCCTTCGGCAAATTACCAAGTTGCACCACCGGAAACAGGCAATCCGAAAGCTCCCGGTTGTCGAATGGGGGATCAAATTGCAGCTCGCAAACCGATGAAACCACAGCTTTCGCAGGAACAGCAGCGATTAACGAACTTGGAACTGGACGGCAAACCACGACTCGTACGAGGGGTTGCTGGCAGCGGAAAGTCCGTGGTGCTGTGCAATTGGCTCGCGAAAACGGTTAAACGACTTCGCGACCGGAAGGACGCGCGGATTTGGGCTGTGTATGCGAACCGCAGTCTTCATCAATTGTTGTGTGAATCGATCGAATCCGCATGGGATTCGCTGAACGAAGGCGAACTGTTCGACAGGACCACCTTCCCATGGGAACACGTCGAGTTACTGCATGTGAAAGACGTACTATCAGGGATGTTGCCGAGCGTTCAGTTGAAGATGGATGACTTTGGATTTGACTACGACCGCGCCGCTGAAGAGTTTCTCAATCGCCAGGACACCGACCACCTGCTACCGCGTTGTACCGCTTTATTCATCGACGAAGCACAAGATATGGGCCCGGCGACGTTGCGTCTGTTGTTGTCGGTGGTGGAGCAATCAGACGAGTCGGATGCCAACAGTCGTTCGGCGCATTTGTTTTACGACAACGCGCAAAACGTCTACAACACCAAGACGCCGAAATGGACCGACTTCGGATTGGACATGCGGGGCCGATCAACGATCATGCGGGAAAGTTTTCGTTCGACACGTCCAATTACCGAGTTCGCCGCGAACGTGCTCAGTCGGCTTTCGGGTGAAGGAGGACGTCAAGATCAACAAGAGTTGGTGTCGATGGGATTGCTCAAACCGACAGAACGAAATGGGCAAGTTTGGCTGGAGGCAAAATACAGCCAAGTCGAGGGCCCCAAGCCGATGTACCGTCAATGTGAACATCGCAATGAAGAAATGCGTGTTGTTGGTCGCCACTTGCGACACTTGATCGAAGTCGACGGGATCTCACCGACCGACATTTGTGTCATTTACAACGGCGGTGCGAGCGAGACTCTGAAATCGATGCTTGAACCGAAGTTAAAGGAGTTTGGCGTTGAGCTTTCGTTTCAGCGGAATCGATCGTTTGAACGCAAGGCGAACACTCTGATTGCGACGACTGCCCATTCCTACAAAGGATATGAATCCGAAGTCGTGGTGATTCCTTGTGTTGATCACTTTATCGCTGCGCAAGGCAAGATCCTTGCCAACGGTCTGTACGTTGCGATGACACGAGCGCGTTCGCTATTGGCGATTTACGGCGTTGACGGTGGCTCCGCGGCGAGTCACGAACTTTGCACGACGCTGGCTGCTTGTACGAAAGCGCAAGCGACGGAAGCAATCGGTTGAGTCGATGGCTTGTGTATTCGCGGGATAAGTGTCAGCCAATGCGACGTCCCGCGGGTAGCAGCCCATCTCGCGCCGATCAATATCAATTCGCCACAGTCGCCACAGTGAAGCCGCTGGTAATTCCCCAGCATTCGAAACAGAGCCGGGATACACTTAGAAGCTGTTGATACTTGAGTATCGCTTTTCGCTCCGCAAAGGTAGCGGTCTCTGCTGCTTTTCCGGAGGAGAAGTCGACATTGGACAAAGAAAAAAAAACAGGCCGCTTCGCTCGGTGTTTATGAACAAATCGTATTGCACCACTAGGCAATCAGGGTGTGAGGAGAGTTGGATGACGAATCGACGCAAGACAATCAAAACGATTGTGGCCCTGACGGCAGTTCATGTTGTGGGGCCTGCATCAGCACAGCAACCAATACCATCCAAACGGATTCGCATCGCGCAATTTGGAACGAAGCACGCCCACGCGATCGGAAAACTGGAAGCGATTCGCAAGTTTCCCGACACGTTTGATTTCGTCGGGGTTTGTGAGCCTGATCCATCGCGTCGCGCAGCCCTAGCGAATCATCCCGCTTTTCGCGATGTCACCTGGCTGACTGAAGAGCAGCTTTTGAAATCGGAAGGGCTGCAAGCGTGCGCGGTGGAGACTGAGGTAAAGCAGTTGGTGCCGACGGGTATCAAGTGCCTTCAAGCGGGGCTACACATTCATTTGGACAAGCCTGCGGGTGAATCAATGTCCGATTGCAAACGTCTGCATGCGATCGCAAACGAACGCGGTTTAACGGTGCAGATGGGGTACATGTTGCGTTACAACCCGGCGTTTCAGTTCGCTAAAAAACTGATGGAGCAAGGTGTGCTGGGGGAAGTCACCGAGATCAACGCCATGATGGGCAAATTCATGAACGACGGCGGGCGAAAGGAGCTTGAGCAATACGCCGGTGGCGGCATGTTCGAGTTAGCTTGTCATTTGATTGATCAAGTCGTTTGGATGCTTGGTCCGCCAAGCAACGTCACGTCGTTTGCGCGACGGAGCTTTCCTGAGAAGGACGACTTTGCGGATAACCAGCTCGCCGTTTTGGAGTACCCCAAGACACTCGTGACGATCCGTTGCAACCATATCGATCCGATGGGGGGACCGCGACGGTCATTCTCGATCACCGGGACCGAAGGAACGTTCGAGATTAATCCACTGGAACCGACCCCATCCGGACGACTCGGACTGGCGACCGCGAAGGACGGATTTCGAAAAGGATTTCAACCGATCGAATTTGATACTCCGAGCGGGCGTTACGACGCCGAATTCAAAGACTTGGCGGCAGTGATTCGAGGAGAACAAATATTGCAGTGGGATTCCAAGCATGACTTGGCAACGCATCGTGCCGTGCTGCAAGCGAGCGGTTTGCGTGTACCGGCGAACTAAGGTGCTGTGGCTGATGGTAAGAATAGGCCGCGAATCAGGGGACTCTTGGCAGTTTGTTAAAGTCACCGAGAACTCGTGTGGTTGATTCGTGGTGCTCGACAATCGTGAATCGCCGGCGATACAATCATCAGCAACACCCCACAGGAATCCGAGCATGTGTGATCAAGACCATTTTGACGACGATCTGAAGCGTTACTCACGTCGCGACCTCGGCTCCATCGCGGCGGCCGGTGTCGGTGCGGCGATGTTCTTCCCGAGCGCTGCCGGAGCCGCAGAAGTTTCCGAGCAAGATGTTTCGATCAAAACGGATGACGGAACATGCGACGCCTACTTCGTTGCCCCCAAGTCCGGCTCACATGCCGCTGTGTTGATATGGCCGGATATTTTTGGGTTGCGTCCCGCGTTTCGCCAAATGGGCAAACGTCTGGCAGAATCCGGGTATAGCGTTTTGGTCGTCAATCCGTTCTATCGCAAACAAAAGGCTCCGACCGCAAGCAACGGCGCCAGCACTGCCATCACGGAAGTCCTGCCGTTGGCTCGATCGCTGACACCGGAAATTCAGATGGCCGATGCCAAAGCTTTTGTCGGTTGGCTGGACGAACAGCCCCAGGTCGACACGGCGAAGAAAGTCGCCACGACAGGATATTGCATGGGAGGCCCGATCGTCTTTCGCACGGCCGCAACCGTGCCAGACCGTATCGGCGCGGCGTGCACGTTCCATGGTGGCGGTTTGGTGACATCGAATCCCGATAGCCCGCACCTCCTGATTCCCAAGATGAAGGCACAGTTTCTGATTGCGATCGCTGAAAACGATGACGAGCGAGACCCGGAATCGAAAACGGTGCTCAAAGAATCGTTCGCCGACGCCGACTTGAAAGCGGAGATTGAGGTCTACCCAGCTGGACACGGCTGGTGTCCTCCCGATACTCGTGTTTACAACGCCGAGCAGTCCGAACGTGCGTGGTCGCGTATGCTGGCGTTGTTCGAAACGTCGCTCGCCTGATTAAAACGTTGACTGACGAACCATCCGATTCTGAACAAACACCTCCGGCGCCAACCATTTGGATTGACGCCGATGCGTGTCCCGTGATGGTCAAGGAGTTGGTCTACCGAGCAGCCGACCGCCGACAGATCCCCGTTGTCGTGGTTGCCAATCAATCGATTCCCATTCCTAAATCGGCTTTTGTGCGACGGGTCACCGTTCGCGATGGAGCGGATATGGCTGACCATGCAATTGTTGCCGCATCAAAAGCAGGGGACTTGGTGATCGCCGATGACGTTCCGCTCGCTGCACGCGTTATCGAAAACGGGGTCTTGGTGATCACAAGTCGCGGCGAACTCTACAACGAACGCAACATTCATAATCGGTTGGCGACCCGCGACTTGATGGAACAGCTCCGTCTTTCGGGGGTTGAGACCGGTGGGCCGAAGGCGTTTGGGAAAAAAGACGCTCAGGCGTTCGCCAATCAATTGGATCGAACGTTAACGAAACTGCTCAAACGGTCGGCGCGGTAAGCCCCGGTGGAACTGGGAGCTGAAATGTTTCGTTCCCTGCTCCTCGGTGGTCCTATCGATGGTGTCGGTGGCGGAAATCCGCGTTGGGAAGCATCGAGATTGATTTGATCTGTGGAGGATTGGCAGACTACTCTGACTTGGATTCCCATGTTTTTTCATCGGGATTTCTAAGAAACCGTCTGCTAGCGGTTCTTTACGGTGAAGGCGACTTGTTCGCGATTGGCCTGCCCGACGAAGCAGAAGCAGAGTGAATGTTGAAACCGACACCGCCCATTGACCGGTCCGGTGACCAGGAACCCCAGATAACTACGGTTCGAAGTCTATTCGAATCCGAAGAGACGGGATTGCTGCGCTATGCGTTCTCGATTGTCGGGCGACGGGCTGTCGCCGAAGAGATCGTTCAGGAGGTTTTCCTGCAGCTCCACCAACGTTGGGACCAGATCGATGCTCCACAAGCATGGCTGTTCCGCAGCGTTCGCAACCGGGTCTACAACCACCTCCGCAACCATCGCCGGGAAGTGTTTTCGCACGGCCAAACCGACGAACCGTCGGATGCCGAGGGCGAAGACCTGCCCGAAGCGTTGCTGGAGCGGATGGAGGCGATGGCCAAGCTGCGGGAGATGCTCGGCGAACTTGATGAAGTCGATCGCCAATTGGTGACACTCAAGTACTTCGAAGGCCTCAAATACAAAGAGATCAGTGAACGGACTGGACTGAGCGTTGGAAACGTCGGCTATCGCCTCCACCACATTCTCAAAGAACTGGCGCACCGACTTCGTTCACTCGGAATCGATGAAGACTCATGACAGACGAATCTACCAATCCACCGTTCGACTCGCAACTCGAAGCCCGCATTGTCGCGTTCGTGCTCGGCGAAGCGTCGGACTTTGAACAAGCACAATTGCTGCGGTTGATCGAGCAGCGTGCTGACGCCGCGGTGTTCTATCATCAAACCTTGCAACTTCATCAGCTGATGGAAGTTGTAGGTGCTGGAGAGCCCGATGACGTGCTCGCTGACGGTGACGATGAGTGGCGATTGCCCGAGTCGAAACGCGAGGCCCTTCTGGCAGCCTTTGACGGAGCCGACGAGACTGAACCTGTTCGTGTTGACGACAACTCAGAGCACGTCGATTCGATCGTGTTTCAACCCATCCATCCCGTTCGCCGCAAAGTGATCAAGGCGATCTTGAGTGTTGCGGCAGCGATCATTTTCGTCGGCATGGCGAGCAGCTTTGCGCTGTACCGATTGCTGAACCAACAAATGGCCATGACCGCCTCACCAAAGGGTGCCGATGCGAAGGTCGCGGCAGGATTTGAACTTGGCGACGCCGACGAATTCGGTGATTTCGATGGATTCCAGGAGTCAAAAGGCGCTGTCGTCGCAGCTGGTAAACCTATCGGTGCGTTCTATGGCGGCGCCGTTCCGAGCAGCGGACCAGTGACAATGGCGGAGAAAGCGAGTTCTACGTCTGCCCTATCGACGCTGAAAGAAACGTTGAATGCCGGATCAACGAATCGAACGGACTACTATTTTTCGGACGACGTCCAGTACATGCCAAGTGATGGCCCTACGCTGCACTTCCGCAGGAACGATGACTTGTTTGGGATGCAAGGCGGCGCATTGGGCAATGACAAGTCGGGTGTCATGAGCGAAGTGTCACGCCAACTTGCACAGAGTCAATCGGGCGAATCAGAGCAAAGCGGGCGGTCCCGCGTAACACGTTTCGGCGGCGTCGCGATCGCTGGGGATGGTGATCGCCAGCCGCAATCAAGCTCCCGATTCAATGTTGTAGGTGATTTCGCGATTGATATCAGTCGTGCCGATCGATACCGCGAGTACGCAAAAGGCGCCCCGGAAACCCCGCCCCCCGCTCCTTCCGTAGCGTTGGGTTACTCAGCAGCACCAACCGCCCCAGGACAGCGTGGCGTAGAAGCCGGCAGGCCAGCAGTCACCGCGCCAGGTATCGACTCATCGCTTGGTGACTCGCTGGCCGCGGACGCTCCGGCGGCTGAGTCACTAGGGACTGTTCCGATGGACCTGTTCAGTACGCGTGGCTTCGCTCCGTCGCCACAGATGTCAGATGGAGTGATGCGTTCTGCACAAGGGCTGATTGAGGATGCGATTACACCTGGGATAGTTCTCGGGGAATCCGAAGAACGATTCGAAGGCTTTGACAATAAGATCGCTGGCGTGAATAACTCCAACGACCATCCGTTTAGCGATCCCAACTCGAAAAGCGACTGGGGAATCGCTGCAGGTGGTGAGTCGAACGGCCAAGCAGACAAGAATTCGAATGCTTGGATGTATTCGGACCGGGATGTGCGAGCGAAGGACAAATTGCAAATCGCGGGGTCGGCTGGCGAAAAACCGCTTAATCGAAATCAACTCTGGAGCGAATTTGATGTCGCTGAGAATTCGGGTTTGATTCCTGCGACGCCAAACTCCGAGCCTTCGATCGTCGCCGGGCGCGCGCCCGCCGCAAATTCCATTCACGATCGGCGGTTGCCTGGCGATTTAAGTGATGAATCGCTCCCCTCGCTCGAAACCGAGCGACTATCCGAACTTGCAGAGTCTCAGTCAACCAAGTCCGAGCAGGCGGAAGTCGCTTTGGGACTCGAGCTTCCGGCGGGCCAACCGCTCGTGGGCTCGGGATTGGACGTTACCCTCAACAAAAAATTGGCCGAAGTGCCGATGTTGGCGACACCTGCCCAAGCAGAGGTTCAAGAGCTAAATGCGACCGACAACGCGTTCTCGACATTTTCGCTGCATGTGAGTGACGTCTCCTTCCAGCTCGCAAAATCGGAATTGGAAAACAACGCCTGGCCCAATCCACAGCAGGTACGCGTGGAAGAATTTGTCAATGCGTTCGGATATCACGATCCCTTGCCACGAGCCTCCGAACGAGTGGCTTGTCGAATCGATCAAGCGATCCACCCCAGCATGCAACAACGAAACGTGTTGCGTCTGTCGATGCGAACGGCTGCTTTCGGACGTGCCGCCAGCACGCCTTTGCAACTGACAGTTCTGCTGGATCACTCGGGATCGATGGAACGAAGCGACCGCCAACAAACCCTGCGTGCGGCGTTTGAAACGCTGGCACAACAACTGACTCCCAACGATCACGTCACTTTAATCAGCTTCGCCCGCCAACCGCGCTTAGTCGTCGACCAACTGCCAGGCGGACAAAGCGAACAGCTATTAGAGGTGCTTGACCAAACACCGGTACAAGGCGGAACCAATTTCGAAGCGGCCATCGAACTTGCCTCACAAAAGGCATCCGAGCACTTCGATCCGAACGCCCAAAACCGAATTGTCCTGATGACCGACGGCGCCGTGAACCTTGGCGATGCCGACCCGTTGCGATTGTCAAACACGATCGAGACGCTTCGTGACCGCGGCATCGCGTTTGATGCGGCGGGAATTGGAGCCGACGGATTAAACGACGAAGTCCTGGAATCACTGACACGTAAAGGCGATGGACGATATTACTTGTTGAATTCGGTGGCCGAAGCAGATGAAGCATTTGCGAAGCAGATCGCCGGGTCCCTACGTCCGTTTGCCAAGAACGTCAAAGTCCAAGTCGAATTCAATCCGGAACGCGTTGGCCAGTACAAATTGCTTGGCTTCGATGAACACCGTCTGAATAAAGAAGACTTCCACAATGACGCGGTCGACGCGGCAGAGTTGACCGCCGAAGAAGCCGGTGTGGCAGTCTATCAAGTCGAAGTCAAACCCAACGGCAGTGGCGATGTCGGATCGGTCTCCGTGCGGTTCCAAGATGTCGCGACCGGACGAATGGTCGAACGTCGTTGGCCAATCCCGTTCGACCCGATGCCCTCCCGTTTGGAATCAGCAGACCCGGCCATCAAGCTGGCAACCGTCGCTGCCTTGTTCGCTTCGAAGTTGAAAGCGGATCCCATCGGGACAACGATCGACTTCGCCACACTGAAAAGCTACCTGAACGATCTGCCAAGCACGTTTGCCGCACAGCCACGTGTCACACAGTTGCAAGACATGATCGGCAAAGCCCAGCAGCTCACGGGCAACTAACAGGCTGTTGATTGAAACACCTTCCCTTGTCTGGTCTGACAGTCAACCGTGACTGTCGGCACCGTTTGATCGTTGGAGTTCCTCGATGATGAATCGTCGTCACCACAGCCTGTTTTCATCTGTGCGACCGCCGCTGGCGTTGTTGCTCGCCGTACTAACGATCAGCACCTGTGTCTGGTCGAAACCCGCACCGGCTCAAACCGGCGAGGACTCGGGACCGCAAGCCAGCGAGGCAGTTGAAGCTCCTCAACAGGGAAGCGATAGCAGCGACGACACAAAGCCACGCCGTGGTCGACGAATTAAATCGGGACAAACGACAATCATTGTCGAAGGGAATTCCGAAACCGAATCGGCCGCAACGTTCTACACCGCCAAGGCCGTTGCCTCAGCAACGTTCTCGGAAAGTCGTGTCACACAATCGGTCGACTTGATGGTCAACCTCGTCCAGGGCGATGACAACGTGGTGTCCTTTGGCCTGGAGGGAAGCGGCGAGGTTGTCAGCGTGACAGGTGACACCTTGAAGTCGTGGTCCGTCCGAAATGAAAACGGCAAACGGCGTCTGGATCTTCAGCTGACTGATGATGCGGTCCAGTTGAAAGCCAACATCACGATGCGGTCCGAGGAATTGGCACTGCCAACCGAAATGGATCTGTTGCATTTGTCGCCCGCAGAAGCGATCGCCTTCGATTCAACCGTGACTCTAAATGTCCCCGCTTCCGAACGACTGGTGACAACCAACGTTGATGGCTTTGTGCCGCTTAAAACCGAGACCAATCAAATCGGTTTTCAAACGAGCACTGGCGGACAGCTTCGACTCAGGCTCACGCGTCGCGGAATCACGACCTCGCCAATTGAGTTCTTTGACGCAACGTTAGAAGGTGCGGTTGACCCGAACGCTTCATCGATCAGTTTTCGACTCAATGCCAAGGCGGTTGTTAAGGACGATGGCGAGTCGATGACGTTCCTGTCCGGGAACGCGGCGATCAGCAATGCGACCGAATCGGCCGACTTTGCGTTGTCCCTGGTGAATCAGCAAGAGGGATTTGCCTATGTCCTGAGCTTTCCCAAGGCTGGCGAGTTCGATTTGTCGATCGATTTCGTCGCTGCAATCCAATCGGTTGAGCAAGATCAACGGCAGGTCGATTTCAAAATCGCGACCGGTGCCGTTGTCCCGGTGGTTGTCAACGGAATGGATACAGATCTCGAGTTTGTTTCTGAAGGTCAATTCGTCGTCCCACGCCAGGACAACGATGCCTGGAAAGGTTTCTTACCAGCAACCGGCAACGTCGCGATGCGTTGGAAGTCCTCCCAGAAAACCGAACAAGGAAAGCTGTTCTTCACCACGAACGGAAAAATCGAAACCTCCGTCGGTGCGGGACTGCTGCGGCAGCGTCACCTGATTGACTATCGCGTACTGCAAGGCGAGTTGGCAACGCTCGAGTTGTCGATGAATGGGCCGGGCGAAGTGCTCGACGTTCAAGGCGCGAACTTGATCGCATGGCAGGTCAAAACGGATGGCGATCAACGCGTCCTGGAAATCCGTCTTGCTCAACCGATCAAGACACAGGATCAAATCAGCGTCCGAACTCAAACCACACTCGACGCCTTTCCGGTTCGAGTGGAAGGCCTGCGATTGACTCCCCAAAACACCATTCGCCATTCCGGTTTTTTGAGACTGACCAATAGCGGATCGGTGACGCTCGAACCGGTTGATCTGAGCGGGTTAACGCAGCTCGCACCCGACCAATTCCCAGCCGAGCCAATCGAAGCACGCCAAGTGTTTGTGTACCGGTTCCCTTCGGCGGATTATTCGTTTTTTGTCGCGGCGGACCGGGTGCAACCCGAAGTCAGCGTCTCGGCCATCGTGACGTACGAGGTCGGTGAAGCAGATCGAAGTTTGCACGCTGACGTCGAGCTGGATATCCGCGAAGCTCCGATTCGTGACTGGGCTTTCTCGATTCCGGCTGACTATTCCGTCGTGTCAGTGACTGGCAGCTCGGTGCTGGACTATGTCGCAAGCAACGACATCGAGGCGCAACAACGTGAGTTGACGGTCATGTTCGGCGGCGACGTCGCGGGACGACAACTCGTTAGCCTGCATTTGGAAAAAAACGTGGCCGCGGCCGCAGGGCCATGGGAGCTACCCAAGCTGATGTTCCCCGAAGCAAAGACGGTGCGTGGTGACATCGGGTTAATGGGCGCTGCTGGTATTCGGGTGTCGATGTCGGATTCAAATTTCTTGGTCGAGAAACCGGTTGCGTATTTTCCTAAAAACACACCGGGGCTGCAGCAGGCTTTCCGTCTGCGTCAAGAAGACTGGTCGGCAACCGCGTCCATCGAATTGTTGCAACGAAACGTACAGTCCGACGTGTTCCATCTGTATTCGTTAAACCGCGAAACGCTTTATGGTAGTGCATTGATCAACTACTTCGTCACTGGTGCACCGGTCAGTGAATGGCGGATCGCTGTACCGGAGAACTTTGGCAACATTGTGGTTGACGGACAAGACGTTCGCACCTGGCGACGTGATGGCGGTGACTTGGTTGTCACGCTTCACCAGCCAGTGATGGGAGCGTACACACTGTTGGTGACGTTCGAGCAAGACACGGACGAAGCATCAGGAGACTTTGTTGCGGGCCAAGTCGCTCCTCAAGGTGTCGACGGCGAGCGAGGTTTCTTGCAAGTGGTCAGCCCAATGCAAGTCGAACTCAAAACCGTGATCGCTTCCAACGACCTGTTGGAGCTTGATCCGCTGGAATTGCCAGCCGAGTTTCGCTTGCTCAGTACCGCGCCCGCGCTTGGAACGTGGCAATACACCGAACGTCCGTTCGAACTGCGTTTGAACGTGAATTGGTTCCGCAGTGGTGCGACGGTTCCGCAGATCGTGGAGTTTTCGGAAGCAACCAGCCAAGTCTCGCAAGACGGTGAACTGGTCACCGATGTGCTGTACTACGTCAAATCTCGAGGCCAACGAAACCTGCGTTTACGACTGCCCGCCGATCCGGTTCGCCTGTGGCAAGTTTCTGTGAACGGTGCCATCGTGACCGCTCGTCAATCGGACGAAACAACACTGATCCCGTTACCTGGCAACACCGACCCGAACGAGCCAATCGAAGTCCGGCTACGACTTGGGAAACCATCAGTTGACCCCAAACATCCGTCACTCGCCCTGCCAATTTTGGACGCACCGGTCTTGAAAACGCAATGGTCCGTCCAAGGTGACGAAAACCATGTGTTGGTTCCTGATGGCGGTAACGTCCAACCTCCCGCACCAGTGACGCGGCCGAGCGGTTTCCACTGGACGGCGCGTTATGGGCTCCCTGGTATGGTGCTGATTCTGATTTTCACGCTTGTCGGTATTTGGGGAATTCGAACCACCGGATGGAGACTGGTTGTGGGCTCTCTTTCGACAACCGTCGCGGTGTTGATTTCGTTGTACCTCGCCGGTTTGGCCTGGGCCGGAATCGGATCGCCTCAACCGTTGGAAATGAGTATCCCCGTCGTTTCCGCCGGAGAGAGTATTGTTCTTGAAGTCGCCAACCTGCCCAGCTGGACTGTCGATGTATCGTGGGTTGGCGTCGTGCTTGCCGCCGTTGGGTTGCTGATGCTTGCCGTCTGGTGCGTCAAACGATCTGACGGAACGAAATCCGCGCGGGAGCAATACCTGTCCGATGCCTACAAAATCGCGATCGTGTTGCTGGTGTCGTGCGGGATCTTGCTTCAAGGTGGCGGCGCACCATGGTTCTTCGCAATCTCCGCCGTCGCCTTGTTTGCGTTCGGATGGGTTCCTGCCGCCCGTAAGAACGTTCACGAAATCCAGAACTGGTTCAAGCTGACCGCTGATAAATTGCAACGGAACTCCAGCAAGGATCCGGAAAGCCCGTCAACGGGTGAAGGCGGATTGCCAACCGGGCTGCTGCTGGGCTTCCTCTTATTGTCGCTCCCGTCGTCGCATCTCGTCGCACAGGAATCGATGTCCTATCAAGCAGCGAGTGTGATTGAAGAGCACTGGAACGTTGACACGGCCGCGAATCGATTGACCGTCGACGTAACGATGGAGTTGGTTGGTAAACCCGGTGACGCATTTATCGTTTTGAAGTCACCCGCGATCCTGACAGCTTTCAAAAGCGACGAGTTGCGGATCAGCAAAACGGCTTTGGACGACCAATCGATCGCCTATGTCACCAGCTTGCCGATTTCCGACGAAGATGACTCGACCACGGAAAAGCGTCTTTCCGCCTCGCTGACCTATCAAGTTGATTCGGTGAATGCGACCAACGGGTTGCCGATTTTGACCGGGATGGCTGCCGTGCATCGACTGGACATCGCGATGCCCAAGTCGACTTGGGAAGTCACCAGCCCGGCGGCCGTTCGTATCGAATCAACTCCAGCAACGGATCAACCGAAGGTTCAGTTGTTGCTTGGCCCGAATGCCCACGATGCCTCGAGCGCCATCGTTTATTTGCGTCCGAAAGCACGCGATGTCTCTTCCGAAGCCACCGTCTTTTTCGTCGAAGCGACGGACCTCTATCTACCAGGTCCGGGTGTGGTCGACGGCAATCACCGATTACAAATCCGGCCGTCACAAGGACAACTCAATCAGCTGTCGGTTTTGGTGCCTGCCGGTTTGACGGTCAGCGATGTGGGTGGGCCGGTTCGATCTTGGCAGTTCGATGCCGAACAGCGACGACTCGCGATCCAGCTGGAACCGCCACAAGCAGCACCGTTTGCAGTTACCGTGCAAACACAGCGTGGTTTGGCGACCCTTCCCACGGATCTTGAGCTTTCGAATTTGCAGGTCGAAAACGCCGATGGCCAGATCGGTTTGTTGGGCATCGCCTTCGGTCCTGATGCACAACCCGAAGGACTGCAAACCGAACAGCTTTCGGCGGTCAACTTGAATGACTTCGACCTATCGATGCTGCCGGATACCCAATCCGTATTGCATCGCGTCTATCGGTATGGTGCCGAAGGAGGCAAGCTGACGTTGAACGTGGCGCCGGTGAAACCCGAGGTCCGTGTGATTTCCCAACAAGTGCTGTCCTTCGGTGACGAACGCATCGTGTTGTCGGTGGCTTTGAACGTCGAGATTTCACGTGCCGGGCTGTTCACATTGACGTTTCCGATTCCTGATGGAGTAGAAATCGAATCGCTGTCCGGGAACTCGCTCCACCACTGGGCCGAAGTCACAGAAAACGGACAGCGGCAAGCCGTGCTACACCTGAATGGAAAAACCATCGGTGCCCAACAATTCGCTATCACGCTGATCGGCAACACACCTGCTGACGTCACCGAATGGACGGTACCAAAGTTGGTGCTCAATCAATCGACGCGTCAAACGGGTGAACTGGTCGTTCGCCCAACCACGGGAATCCGCTTGCGGACGCTGGCGCGGGAAAACATTTCCGAGACCGACCCGCGATCGCTTGGCGGTGCGGGGCAAGGCGTGCTGGCGTTTCGCTTGTTGCAACGCGATTGGAGCTTGCAGTTGGGGATCGAAAAGCTCGCGCCCTGGATCACTGGCGAAGTGTTGCATGAAGTCAGCTTACGCGAAGGCCAGACACGTAGCGCTCTGATGGCGAAACTGGAAGTGCAAAACGCATCCGTACGCTCGATCCAAGTCGAATTGCCGGGCCTGGATGAAGACGAAATCAAAACGCTGCGGGCCGTCGGCGAAGCGGTCAGCGACTTCGTTCACATCGGCGACGAAGGCGACCTCTGGGAACTGCAGTTCAAACGACGAGTGGTCGGTGGAACCGAGTTCCGGATCGAATTTGAACGACGCGGTGAACGCACCTCGGGTGCGGAAACGCTGACGCCGATTCGCTTTCCGAGCGTCAAACAGCTGACCTATTATGTTGCCGTTCGCGCGGGAGGAAGGTTGGAGCTAGAGTCACCGAGCCTGCCGGATGGCTGGCAGCGTGTGGACTGGAATGCGATTCCGGCCGAGCTTCGAAACAGCGGAAATCGTAACTCGCCATCCCTCAGTTTCCGCGCCAACGTCGCTGATCAAACGATCCAGATCGCCGTCGCAAGGCATGCCCTGGCCGAATCATTGAAACTGCGTGTGGCCGAAGGAACGCTGACGACCGTACTGTCATCAACCGGCGATCAAATCACTGGAGTTGACTTGACGATGGACGTGATCCAGCGAAGCAGTTTGACCGTCGAATTGCCCGCCGGAAGTACGCTGTTCAATGTGTTTGTCAATGGCGAAAGCGTGAACTCGATTCGTCTGGGCGAGTCGTCCAGCACTTGGCAGTTCTACGTGCTGCCGGGACTTAGCGAGCGATCCGCGAACGTAAAATTCACCTATTCAGTCACAGGCAGCGGCATCAGCGATCTGCGTCTCACGTCACCGCTGCTGAACGTGCCACTGGAAAACATCCACTGGAACGTTGTCGCGCCAACCGGATTCGCTTTGGCCGACAATGGCGGCGATTTGGAACTGGTCGAAGAAGAACAGCAGCTCGAATACGATCGCGGCTCGTACTTGTCCAAAACCAGCAGTCGTCGGAACAAGCTCGCCGCACAAGCGACCCAGTTACTCGAACAGGCGAACGAGTTCCTGCAAGCCGGGGATCAGGCAAAAGCCAGTTGGGCACTCAATAGCGTCGCCAACCAATACGCTCTTGATGCGGCGTCAAACGAAGACGCTCGGGTTCAGCTGGAAAAGGTTCAAACGCAACAGGCGATCGTCGGTCTGAACACCCGCCGTCAACGGATGTACCTGGACAATCGCCCCAGTGAAGGGTTTGCGTTCGATAATAAACAGCTACGCGATGCGGCAGCGATCAACCCGATCCTGCAACAGAACGAGTTGAATTTCCGCCCCCAGCAAATCAGCGAGTTGCTTCAAGGCAATACGCTGGAAGACAACGCGGTGCTGAGTCAGATCGCGACGCGGTTGGTCCAACACCAGCACGGCAGCGAGCCGGCACCACAAGCGATCA
Source organism: Rhodopirellula sp. MGV (assembly GCF_002251265.1). Lineage (NCBI taxonomy): Bacteria > Pseudomonadati > Planctomycetota > Planctomycetia > Pirellulales > Pirellulaceae > Rhodopirellula > Rhodopirellula sp. MGV. The sequence continues at coordinate 63,941 of NZ_NPDI01000047.1, forward strand.
CGATCAGTTTGCCGGAAGAGGGAACGATGTACCGTTTTAGTCGCACGGTGCAGGTCGCCGAAAGCGAAGCGTTGGCGTTGGAACTGGAATTTGAACGTCAGTGGGACCTTCGTCCATGGCAAATTGCCAGCTTGCTCGGCCTGCTGGCGATGCTAGGCGTGGCGTTCGCGTTGTTATCGTCGCGACGACCAAGCGAACTCGCGTGATCAACCCTGATTCCGCGAAGTGATCATGTCGCGGTACTCGGGAACCGTTTCCAGCAGGATCTCAGAGATCTGCTGACGAAGTTTCGGTGAGAGATGTTGGAACTCTTTGGCTTGGTTCTGTCCTTCAAGAACCGCTGCCAACTTTTCCAGCGTCTCGTGCCGAACGAGGTCAGGGAGTGCAGCAAACGCGTCAGAGTAAATCAAGTAGCTACACGGATATTCCAGCAAACGCGTTTGCAAGTTCAGCTGACGAAGCGATCGCCCTTTCGAATCGACAACACCGCGACTTTGAAATTCATCGGCGAACGACGTGTTGCCGCTGACCGCGTCGGTCAATTGGAACTCCTCACCAAACAGCATGTAGTAGACGAGGTCTTCGGCGACCGCGCTGATCCGCCTCTTGGCGCTATCGCTGACAAAACCTTCCGGGCGTTCCAGCAGTTCGTTCATTTGAAACGACTGATGCAGCGCCAAACGGGTTTCAAAATTGGCAGCCGCTATCGCGTTGTGCATTTGCGTTTGATGCTCAAGGACCATCAATGCGACGATATCGCTGTTGGGGCTCACATAAGCATCGGTGCGGAAGTAATCAGACAAATCGGTTTCGTTCGCACCGGCACTGCGATCAAATTCCATCTCATCGGTTCGGCAAATGGTGTTTCCCATGTGCCGCATCGTTCCGTGATTGCCGGTGACGTACCAACCGCCCCAACGATCATGAAACTTGCTGGTGTGGTCCGTCGTAAAGCTGCCGCTGCCTAGCTTGGGACGACCCGCTGCATCGGGGAAAACACTCCGGACTAAGTATCCGGGGATGTCTTGTGTGCGACTCGATGCATGGCAAGACAAACAACCGCCTCGATCACGTACGATGCGCGGTCGCTCTTGTTCGGTTTGCTTCAGCGTATAAAACGTCGCGCCTTGCCTGGGGTCTGTCGCGGCGATTTCAATGACATCACCGCGTTGACAGAACCCGACGTAGACATCGTCGTTGAAGTACAACGCTCGAGGACGCCGGGGCGAAATCTTCGAAAGCTGCAAACTTGTTTTCGAGAACACCAGCGACTGCGAACTCTCGGAAATATCCAGGGCTTCAAGAATCGATTTCAGATACCCGAATTGCGAGTCGTACTTGAGTGTCGCTTCGCCTGACTCGATTTTCTCAATCAAGACCGCGACACGATCGTGAACCTCGGCGTTCAGATAGTCGATCGGCGGCTGTTCGTAGGTGACACGCTGGGCGCTCGCAGGAGACTCGCCGAACATCAGCAGTGACAGAGCACCCGCCAGCGAAACGCTCGCCTTGAAACGAGCTACTAGCGATCGTTTGTGTGCCATCATCGAAAAACACCTCGGACGCTGTCGAACCGATTTGCAATCACCCGCGCGAACCGCTAGGCTAAATCTACACCAAACGGTACACATTCGATTCCGCAGCGTCAAGCGACAGCCCGTCGCAGCCTCGGATACTCGATCAGGCGGGCCAAAGACATGCTTTCCAAAACAGCTGAATACGCGTTGCGTTCGGTCGTTTGCTTAGCGAATCGGCGCGGTGAAGCGGCTTCGGCGGACAAGCTGGCCGCCGAGACGAAAGTGCCGCGGCGCTATTTGACACGCGTCTTGCAAGACTTGGCCGCCGGAGGGCTGGTGGGGTCGCGTCCGGGCCCTGGCGGTGGCTACGTGCTTAGTAAGCCGATTGCCGAAGTGACGATTCTGGACGTCGTCAACTTGGTCGATCCGATCGAGCGAATTCGCCAATGCCCACTCGGTTTGAAAACGCACCACACGCTTTGTCCGCTGCACGCGGAACTTGACCGAGCCTACGCGCAGGCCGAACAAGCATTCGGAAACGTCACCCTGGAAGACCTTTTGAATTCAACCACCTCGGTCATTCCGCTTTGTGAATCGATTTCCGAGTAGTCGCCAAGTGGTCCGCATGGTTCTGTGATGCTAGATGTCACAGGTGCCTTCGTAGTGACAGACGACGATACGACCGCCGTTGGTTGATCGAACTTTGTATTCAAACTTGGACTTTGTATGAGACGCCGCTTGCCGATCTCTTGAGCGTGGCCCGCCGCGTTGCCAAATATCAAAGGCGACCCGGCTGATGTACTTGGCATTCGGGCCGCCGCGTGCGAATTCGGCTTGGCGATTGTGCAAGTCACTTGCCAACATGATCAGCTCAGAACGCGTCATGCAAATCACAGAGCTGACATCGACGCCGCGCCGCTGGAAAACAACTTCCGCTTTCTTCTTGTTGAGTTCGCTGCCGACGAAGATGTGGTTCTTCCAAAAGTTCGTCGAAAAATATGTCTGTGCGTCGGCCGGATTGAATCGATGTTCCACGTCGCTGATTCCAGTAAACAAGATCTGGTTTGCAAGGCTGCCATTGTATCGGCAGAGTGCCTGAATGTCCGGAAGAAGATTCGAACGCCCCCTTCGTATCGCAGCACACGATGTAAACGCTGCGTGATAGACTAGCAGTCTTCCCAAGCTCTCGCCCGCCTCGCGAATTCCCGCCTCACAACAAACGTGATCAATAATGCGTCCAATGCAAACCACTTTGTTGGTGTTACTCGTCCTGACTCTTCCCTGCGTGGCGAGTGCAGACACATCGAACGCTAAACGTCCCAACGTGATGGTGTTCTTGGTGGACGACATGGGAGTGATGGACACGTCAGTCCCAATGTTGGTCGACGAGAATGGCGTGCCAAAACGCTACCCACTTAACGACCACTATCGCACGCCGACCATGGAACGGCTTGCGAAATCGGGAATTCGATTCAGCCAGTTTTATGCGATGAGCGTCTGTTCGCCGACGCGAGTCAGTCTGATGACGGGGCAGAATGCGGCCCGGCATCGCGTTACCAATTGGATCAATCCGGAAACAAACAATGGCGGAAAAAATGGTCCGCCGAATTGGAATTGGGCCGGCCTCGATCGCAGCGATGTGACCTTGCCAGGATTGCTACAAAAGCAAGGCTACACCACCATCCATGTCGGCAAAGGACACTTCGCGGCGGCCGATCATGAAGGCGCCGACCCCAGCCATCTGGGTTTCGACATCAACGTCGCCGGTGCCGCGTTCGGCGCACCAGGCAGCTACTATGGCGAGAAGAACTATGGCTTGGGAACCAAACGTGAAAACCACGCGGTTCCTGGACTTGAGCAGTACCACGGGACAGACACGTTTTTGACTGAAGCGTTAACGATCGAAGCCAAGAATCGCGTTTCGGAAACGGTTGAAAAAGGGGAACCGTTCTATCTATATTTTGCCCAATACGCCGTTCATGCGCCGTTTGATTCCGATCCAAGGTTTGCCGACCACTATCGCAACTCGGGCGTCTCGCCACAGGCTCAAGCATTCGCGACGTTGATCGAAGGCATGGATCAATCGCTCGGTGAAATGCTCGATCACTTCGAAGATTGGGAATCGCCGAGGACACGCTCGTGATCTTCTTGGGCGACAACGGCAGCGACGCGCCGCTCGGACACCAACACGAAGTCGCTTGTGCGGCGCCCCTACGCGGTAAGAAAGGCGCCCACTACGAAGGCGGCATGCGCGTGCCGTTCATTGCTTCCTGGGCGAAACGAGATTCCACGAACGCATTTCAACAACAACTCCCAATTCCGGCGGACACCGTTCAAACTCAGGTCGCCAACGTGACCGATGTCTTTCCAACACTTGTACAACTGACAGAAGCTGATGTACCCGCTGGTCATACCGTTGACGGCCTGCCCTTGCAAACGCTGCTGACGGGACAATCCGATAGCACGCACCCACAGCAGTTCTTGATGCACTATCCACACGGTGTGCATCGCAGCAACTACTTCACCGTTTGGCGCAGCGGCGACTGGAAAGCCATCTTCCACGCGTTTCCAGATCAATACGCGAAAGAGAAACGCATCCAAAGCGACAGCCACGTTCAACTGTTCAATCTCGCCAGTGACCCCTTCGAACAGAACGATTTGTCGGAATCTCAACCGCATATTCTGGAACAGATGATCCAAGAAATGGGTGAGCAGCTCGAACGACATCACGCGGTCTATCCGGTCGATGACAAGGGCAACGAGGTCCGGCCAAGCCTGTAGCTCGTACCACTTGGCTATTGCCTATGCTACTGTCTCGTGACCGCTGTCGCCAAATAACTCACACGTTTAAGATCGGCAGTGATCAAGACAGCGTCAGTACGCTTCTGCCCTTCGACTCTCCCCACCGATTTGACAATGTCCCAAGGCGACCTCGCTTCCGCACCGACGACCGATCCCGCGCTTCTCCTTCGCTATCGGGATCGACAATACGCCGCCGACATGATGGCAGTCGCGATCCTGAAGCTGAACCTCTTCACGTGGATTGATGGTCAAGGCTCCGTCACAACAGCGCAATTGGTTTCGCATTTCAATTTTGCCGCGCGGCCGCTTGATGTCTTGCTAACGCTTTGCCGTGCTGGCGGATGGCTGGTGTCCGAAGGTGAAACGCACCGGCTGACCAAGATGGCCGAAGAGCACTTGGTCGATTCCTCGTTGTACTTTTTGGGACCGTATTATCAGCCCATTGCCGATTCGCCGATCGCACAGGGCTGCATGCAGGTCCTGACGCAGAACAAAGCGGCCAACTGGCAAGCCAAGGACGACACCAGCGATTGGCACGAATCGATGATGGACGATGCGTTCGCACAGAGCTTCACCGCGCTGATGAATTGCCGTGGCGTCGCGATGGGCCAAGCCATGGCAGCTGCCCTTGATCCCTGGATGCAAGACGTCGAGACATTGCTGGATGTTGGAGGCGGTTCAGGAATTTATTCATCAACCCTGGCCAGTCGGTTCACATCGCTTCGCGGGGTTGTGTTCGAGCAAGCTCCGGTCGACGCGATCACTCGTTCAGAAATCGAACGTCACGGTTTACAAGATCGGCTTTCGGTTCAAACCGGTGACATGTTCAAGGACGCTTGGCCCGAAGCGGACTGTATCCTCTTGTCGAATGTCCTGCATGACTGGGACTTTCCCGACGTGCGCAAGCTGATCGAGAAGTGTGCATTGACGCTGAAAGTCGGTGGCAAAGTCATCGTTCACGAAGCCTTCTTAAACGACGCGAAGGATGGCCCACTCCCAGTTGCCGAATATTCGGTGTTGTTAGCGAACATCACGCAAGGTCGGTGCTACAGCCCAGCCGAATACGGCAAGATTTTCGAAGAGCAAGGCTTCGAATGCGCCCCCTACGTCGACACCCTAGCCGACCGAGGCTTCTTTGTCGCAACAAAGAAGGCTTAAAGCGAACCACCGCCGGCCCCTCCGGGGCGATGACGTGGTTCGCGTCGTAATCTCGGGGCTGACACCCCGAGCTACCCACGCGGACTCCTCCGGAGTCAATCCTGCCGACGCGGAATTGGCCGGTGGTGGCGCATCAGAATTGTTTGATGTACCTGCAGAGCTTTTGTGTTCCGAGGCAGCCGAATTGCAATTTCGCACCGTATTCGGACGTCGTTCTGTTGAGACCGATCTTTGAATCAAAACTCGCACGCCCCGGAGGGGCCGGCTTTGGTAGCTCGGGGCAGCAGCCCCGAGACTAATCGCTCACTATGCGTTCGCCCCGGAGGGGCCGACGTCGCCACGGCCGTTTCGACGACTTTCGATCCTTGCGATCGACACGATCAATGCCAAATACATCGCCGCGGCACGTTTCCTGAAACACCACCCGGTGGGTGTTTTCGGCGAGTCACTGATCGATGTGATCGGTCATGGCGCGGTGGTGTATTGTTTTAACCTTTGCCGGAGAGCGACGTCTTTGGGTGGATGCAACAGCAACAGGAAGCTTGCACGCTTCGTTGCTTCGTCCGCTTCGCCTGCTTCCTGGAGCCATTCGATCGCATTGAGCTTGGCTTGGTACCATCCATAGCTGCGAATCTTTTGTGACGCAGCGCGGCGTTCGGCAAGTTCAGCTGCGGCTCGTTTGGCTGCGGTCGAGTTTGAACTGGCTAGCACGCGCAAGATGTCATCGGCTTGATCATTCGTCGTCGCGGCATCAACTGCCAAGTCCTTGAGCCGGTTGATGGATGCGTCATCACCCTCGTTCCAAAACGTCGCGATTGCGGATTGGACGGCGGTCGCGCCCGGCCATTGGGCAAGTGCTTGCGCTGTCGACCGCGCGTCACCTGCACCAATTCGAATATCACGTTCCAACCGCCAGCGTCCACGTTTCACGCGATCTGCCGATACATCATCAAATTGCAACTTCGCCGCTTCGCCAGATCGCAATTTGTAGAGCGTCCAGACAAACCGGTCATCGCCCATCTGTGAATCAGGCTCCGCAAACTGGAACGTTGCCGGTTGATCGAGCAACAAGCTAACGACTCCAATGAACGGCGATGCGTTCTCTTCGCTTGCCGACGTCAGCTCTGACAGGACAGCATTCAACCGGTCAATTGACGCGGTACACGTTTCAGAATCTAAGCCTGACAGGTACTCGAACCATGTTTCCTCGACAAGCGATGATGCGGCTGCGTCCGGACGCAGGGTTAGCCATTGCAACGTGAACTCCGCGGCGGACTCATCCCGATCGGTTTGGCGATACAGCTTGCAAAGCCATTCGGCAATCGCGGGCGTCTTTTCGTGTGTTGGCCAAGTCTGCGTGATGTCGGTGAGCAGCGATTCCAGCAACTCGAACGGAGTCTGCGAAGACTTGTCAGCAGGCAACTTCGCGGCAAGCAACGCAGCCTGTGTCATCAATTCAAATGCGGTCGGCTCGTTCGGAAATTTCATCGCAACCAGGCGTAGCGTATCAATCGCGTGGCGAGGCTCGCTAGCTTTGATTGCTGACGCTGCACTTTTCGTCGCGTATGGAATCGCCGCTTCCGCATTTGAGACGGATGCCGCATCGCGGAGTAAGTTCGCTGCCCGAAGGTAATCGCCACGTCGCAACCAGTCTTCTCCTTGAGCCGCGATCACGGCTGGCGACATCGACTTTGGATTTGCAGTTGCGTCGTTTCCGCCAATAGACTTTGCGTGCCGGACGATCAACGCCTCCGCTCGTCGCCGTGCGAATGCCCCACCATGCTGCTCGATCGTCGCCAACCACTTCGACGCCATTTCGCCGCTTTCATCTTTCGCCAGCAGCATTTCTAACTTGGCAAAATCCAATTCGATTGATGTCGCGGCCGTAGGTGCAGCAACCAACCGTTCTGCTTCATCAACGTCTTTGTTGTTCAACGCGATCCGGACCTGTAATGCCCGCAGTGTTAAATCGTCACTCGGTTGATTGACATCCGTCAGTTGTCCAAGTTCACGCTCGGCTTCTCGCGAATCACCACTTCGCAAGAGCGATTCAACCAACAGAATCCGCGTGATGCGTTTGGCGGGGACACCATCGGGTAATTGACGAAGTGTTTCGGTTGCAACACCGGTCGCATTTGCGGCAGCGGCAGCGAAATCGTTGCTGCCGCGGTCGAACAGCTCGGTTTGCATGATGGCAAGCGAAACTTGCTGCATCGCAAGCTCACGAATGAGCTGTTGCCACTGATCCGATTCAATTTCGGGTTTCGGAGTTGTGTTGGCGAGCGTCCAGCATTCTTTGGCCGACCGTTCCAGACCACTTGCCTCGTATTCCAAACGACTGATCGCTCGCAAGAGTGTGTCGTCGTTAGGATCCGTCTGCGACGAAATCGAGGCTACCAGGATTGCGGTACGGAGGACTCGCGTGGATGCCGTAATGCGGTCCGCGATCAAAAATGATTGCGCGTGAAAGCCGGGGTTGGCTTGCAGGTACCGATCGATCGGCTGGTTGGTATTGATCAACGCCTGCTGGAAAGTCTCGTTTAGGTCTGAAGCACGAGAGTCATAGAGCGATGCAGAAGCCTTTTCGGCAAGCACGATCGACAAGCGACCGATCCAACGAGCATGGGCGAGGGTGCTGTCAGGGTTCTGCTGAAGTTGTCGTTGGCAAATCCAAATCGCGTCATCGACCTTTCCAGCATCGACCAGTGAATTGCAAAGGTCTTCGAAGATGCGATCGGTATGCCGTGTCGCTGCACACACAGAAATAGTCGACGTCAATTGCCACAGGATCGCGACGATGAAAACCGTTCGGAAGCATTGCCAGATCAAGTCACACCCCTGCGCTGATTAACTGTTCGAGACGGCAGAGTGAATTGGCGGCCCTTTCCAATCGGGTCTCCCAATGTCGCCTTTCGCTCCGCGAAAGTAGCGCAGACGTATGCGATTTTCGCGGCGTAAAAAGCAGACCTTGCGAAATCAACCGGGCTATAAGCCACCGAGGATGCCAACCGCTACGCGATACGCTTGTTGTACAGCCACCATTCGGCGGCCAAGGCGACCAAGACGACCAGCAGGATCCAACGCCAATACTCTTGCCTGGTTTCAATCGTACCAGAGGTTGTGATTTTGTCGTATCCGATTTCAAATTCTGGTCGGGGAGTGATCTGGCTCTCCCGCCGACTGAATAGGTTGATCGCGAACAAATCGACCAGTTTGTCGTCGGCGGTCACGCGGTAGTTTCCAGGCATTTCCGAATCGACGAACTCGACGGTTCCCGACTGTCCGGTCGGAACCGTTTCCGGTGTCCCCGATCCGCGACCGATTTTCACTTCGCCGATTTGGCTCTCCACCCTCAAACGAACCGTATCGCCTGGCAAAAATGAACTGGCGTTGGTCGCGTCAGCCGCACCGGCCAAATGCCGCAGCACGTTCAGCAAAAAGACCGGCCAAGAACGCTCGGCGAACCAGTTGGTATTGGTTTGTGGGATGCCGTCATCGCCACGCGTGACAATTGCGAAACCCAGGACTAGGTCTTGGTATCCGTCGCGAGGTGCGAGTGCCATCACCGAACCGTCGTCACCGCCGAGCAGCTCGCGGGTTCCTGTTGGCCCTTTCACGCTGCGGCCTTCAAAAATCAGCAGCGAAAACAGCTCCAGGTACTGCATGATCGGTTGCGTCCGATCGATATCGACCAAGATCGTTTGCCCCGGCTCGCTCGTCCATTCCCATTGATCACTTGGCAAACTGGCGATCGAAAAGGTATTGGTCATCGGCAGCGTTTTGGGGCTGCATCGGTCGTAGATGATCAGGTCGTCCAAGCCCGCCGTCGCACGTGCGGTGTACTCAGGCGTTTCCATGAAGCTTGGCGGTTGGAAATCTGCGATGCAAATCTTGGACGCACTGTCCGTCGTGAGCCCAAGTTCCAACGGACGGTTGCCGTCAGTAATCACCAACACCGAAACGGTTCGCATCGGACGCAGTCCGGCGTAGGCAAAGTTGTCGATGCTTAGATCGTCCTCGAAAGCCTTTTCGCCGTCGGGAGATTCCAACCGTGCTTCCAACGTGGCGGCTTCGTTTTGGTCAGTCAATGCAAACGTCAGCGAGCCTTCCTCGTCGGCTTCGAGATCAACCGACGCCGAATCACGCCATTGGCCATCGACATAGATCGATACATTCAGCGATTCGGCCTGTTTGCCAAAATTAACGACACTGACAAAGGCTTGAGCGTCGCCTTGACGCTCAACATTTCGATCGGCGCTAAACGCAGTGATGCCAACGTTTCGAGGCTGATCCGAACCGATCTTCACATAAGTCGGTGTCAGGTAACCGACGTTGAATTCGGCGACATCGGGAAAACCACCGTCACTGAAAATCAGCAGGTCTGCGGGCATCGGATCGGCAACCTGAATGTCATTCACGTCCCCTGCTTCGCTGCTGCGTCTGGGGTTTGCAAGTCCATCAGCGGCTTCTAAAGCGCCGATGATATCGGTCGGTCGGTTGGTGACTTGGGCGCGATCGAGCGCCGCGCGTAAACGCCCTCGATCACTCGTAAACGACTGCAACACTTCGGCGCGGTCGTTAAACGTGATCAACATCGCGGTGTCTTCGTCTTCCAATTGGTCGATCTGCTCGCGAATCATCGTTTTGGCAGCTTCGAAACGATTTTCGGCCTCCAGATCTTCCGCCATCATGCTTGCGGACGAATCGAGCAGAAAGACTTTGCGTGTCAGCCCCGAGCGTTCGCCTTGCTGTCCGGGACGCAGTAGAGCGAGTGCGGCCAACAACACGATCAGAAGCTGCAAAAACAGCAGCAGGTTCTGTCGGATGCGTTGGAACAAGCTGTTGACGTGCAGGTCTTCGACGGTGCGAGACCAAAGGTACGTGCTGGGAATTTCAATCGGCTCACGGCGGAGCTTCAGAAAGTACAACAAGATGATGCCGATTGGCACGGCCGCGAACACGGCCCATTGCCAAGGCAACAATGTCGAGATCCAGGTCATCGAACCACGCCCCGTTGACGAAGGTACTTGGTCATCACGTCGTCAACCGCTTGGTCAGTCCGAACTGGAAGGTATGCGATGCCGCGCCGTGCGCTGAACGTTTTAATCGACGTCAAAAACGACTGCAGTGTTTGCTTGTAGCGTTCGAGCACGTAGGCGTTGACGGTGATTTCGGTTTCATCGCCGTCTTCGATATCAATCAAGCGTCGGTCACCACGAATCGGCGGATCGATTTCTTCCGGCGACAGGATATGCATGATGTAGACATCCATCCGACGTCCGATCAACAGACGCAGTGCCGATTCGAACCCATTCTTGTCCATCAGGTCGGTCAACAACACGACGACACCGGTCCCCGAGTTGCGGATCGCAAAGTCCTTCACCGCGTCCAACAGCGAAACGTTGTCGCCGCTTTGAATCGATTCGAGATACTGCAACATCTGCCACAGACCGGTGCGGCCACGCAGGACAGGTGCGCGACGGCCTTGGTCGCCCAGTGCCTGGACACTGACGCGGTCGGCGCGGCAAAGGCCGATGTACCCCAGTGCGGCGGCCATCTGCTTGGCAACGTGCAGCTTGGTGGGCGTTCCAAAGTTCATCGACTCGCTGCAGTCGATCAACGCATAAACGTGAAGGTCTTCTTCTTCCTGATACAGCTTCAAAAAAAGCTGATCCAGGCGGGCATAGAGATTCCAGTCGATCAGACGGAGGTCGTCGCCCGGGACGTAGTTGCGAAAGTCGGCGAACTCGACGCTTTGCCCTTTGCGTTTACTTCGTCGTTCGCCTTTCATCCGCCCGCGAAAAACTTTGCGGGAAACAAGCTCCAAACGTTCCAGCTTGGCCAGCAGTTCGGGCGACAAAAGTTGCAGAGTATCAGGTGCAGCGCTCATGCGAACAGTTTACCGAATTTTGCCCAGACAAGGGGACCTCGGACCACGAAAAGAAGCCACGGGCAAACATTCTGTCTGGGCAAGCGACGAAGCGACAACCTGCTGCCGCTGCGACGGCAAGCTATTCGATCACGGTTGCCGTAAAGCCATCGCCTTCGGCGGTTGATCCGACATCAAAATGCGATCGCCGGGTTACACCAATTGCCAATCCCGTGCCGTCCGCTAGCGACACAATCGAAGTGAGTCGGCCGACGACTTTATCCCCCGATTTGACTTCCGCGCCGGCAACCGGAATCGTGCCCTCGATCCGCCAACGCATCAGTTGCTTTTGCACTTGGCCGAGTGCATCGAGACGCGCGACCGTTTCTTGGCCCAGATAGCAGCCCTTGGTGAAACAAATTGATTGCTCGATTCGGTTCGCTTCTTGGGGAAGATTCTTCACACCCAAATCGACGCCGTACCACGGGAAATTGGCGGCCACGCGAGCTTGATGAAACGCTTCGTCATCACCAATTGACTCGCCAACCGTTTGGATGACTTGCTCCACCGCGCCAGGCGTTTCCGTTAGCACGACGAACGAGCCTTCACCCAACCAACGCACGTCATAGCGATTGGCATTGGACTGCGACCAATCGGTTTCGGAAGCCAAACCGCTCGCAAAATTTGGTGCGAAGACAAACGCGGTCAGCTCGCTTGATCGGTCGACCGGGACGGCATCTTCACGAATCGTGTATTTATCGGCATGTGCCGTGATTGCGTCTGCCTGTCCAGGAGCACCAATCAGCCGATAGCCTTCGGCGGTTCGGAAAGCGTCGACGAACCCGAGCGTATTACCGCGAACGTCGGTGATAAACGTTTCACAGCCCGAGCCGACTTCCAACTGGCGAACATGATTGGTCGTCAAATTGCTCAAAATCGTGGCGGCGTCGACACCGACGATATCGAGCACAGTCAGTTCGGAAAGTCGAAAGATCGCAGTCATGGAAAGGCTAAGAGGATGATGGCAACTGGGGCGGAACGAACGAAGTAGTCGAATCCCGGCCGGTAGCGCAATTGGCAGTCAATGCCGGAAGAGTCGCGGACGGTCGAGTGAGAGGTTGATGTCTATTGCGAGATCAACAGTTAGCGTTTCGATCCGCCTGCTTAGAGAGATGCACGCATCTTTTGCGGCGTGAAAGGCGACAGTGTTCAGAGCAATAAGTCGCAAGTTCGCAGGCTGCTCGAGGACGCTTGGTCCACGAGCAGCTTGATTGGACATGCTTTGAGTGAGAACTAGCTCAAGTCTTTCAGCATGTACGCTTTTTGCTCGGCGATATCGCTACCGTCGGGCGTGGCGTCGTTATTGACGTCGAACCATTCTTCCTTGTACTGCAGGTACCCGCCCTTTCCGGCAGCCGCGTTCTTGAGTGCTTGGTTTGCACCCAACGCGATGACGGCGTCACCCATTGCGACTTCGGGGTAGCAGCGTGGATGGTTGTCTGGATCAGGGTTGCGGATGCAGTATGCCCAGTGCTCGATCTCTTCGCGGTATCCGCGGCTAACCGGACCGGACGACGCGGCTTGTGCGACGGGAGCTGCATTGTCACCGCTGGCGCTGGTATCGAGAGCGTATCCGCCGCCGTCCTGTTTCTTGACGCCGACTTTGCTGCTGGTGTCGCTATCGCGGTACAGCAACACGTCTTGCTCTTTGTCCAAGATCAAGGTGCCTTTGGAACCCATCACGACTTCGCCCCAGCCGCCGAACCCGTTGCCGTTGATCGTGCTGTAGGTCACGACAACTTTCTTGTTCGGGTCTTGCTCGTAACCTGGCACGGCACCGTTGGGATAGCCTTCGATGTTATCGTGGTAACCGACATCGAAAGTCTCGGCATACTCTGGGCCAGGGAATTCGAACGTGCAGTAAATGTGGTCACCGACTTCACGATCGCGTGGCATGATGTGACGACCGCCAACAGCATGAACGCTCAACGGGTGGACCTTTTTGCCATCGCTTCGCAACGAGGACAAAAAGATGCTGACGGCGTCCAGTTGGTGGCTTCCCAGCTCGGCCATCAGACCAGCACCGGTCCGTTGGAACAAACGCCAGCGGTGCAGTTCTTCGGCGGCCGAGAACATCTCTTCTTTGCCACCTGGGAACTTGACCGAGAAATCGTTATAGCCGAATTTTGCCAACTGGTCGTTGAGCATTTTGTCGGCGTCCCACGCTTCCCACTGGGCGACTTCGGCTTGCAGACGTTCGATGTCTGCTGGCGAGGTTGCGTTCTTGAGCGCGTTGCGTCGGTGTGCGAGGTCTTTGGCGATGCGATCGAACAGCTTGCCGTTCTCGTCAATTTCACCTCCGGGGATCGGCATCGACCAGCTGTCGCGTCCGGGCAAGTTGCCACGGTGCCATTGGGCACGGATGTGGTGAAGTTGGCCCAGAAGTCCCCAGCGGATCAAGTTAACCGCGTTTTCGTACTTGACGTTGTAGTGACGCTGGTGACCGGTGGCCAAGTGAATCGGGTTGTTCTTTTTGTCCTTCAACTCAGCTGCCATACGGCTCATCACTTTGCACTGGGCAACGTTGTGAGCCATCAGCTTCTCGGTCAGAACATGCAGGCCACGTTCCATCGCCAAGGCGGCAACAGGAGCGTGCAACCACAGTGGCAACGCGATGATCACCGCTTCGATATCGGGATCGTCCAAGCACTCCATGATGCCGCCCGTTTTGACGCCATCATAAACCTTGACGTGCTTGCGAGCTTCCGATTCGTCTTTGTAACCGCAAACGCGGATCAGACCGGGGCGGCGAACCAAAGCAGACGCACTGCTGCAGTCACCGTGGAACGCGCGGTGTTGGCTGAACGGACGAATGTCACAGATTGCGCGGACGTCGACGTAGTTAGGGTTACATCCGCCCAGCAAAACGTTGCCTTCGTCGCCAGTACCGATGACTGCGACGCGGACGGGATCTTTGACTTCGCCGTAACCGAAGTAGGCGGCACCAAGGCCGGCGCCACTGACGGCACCTGTGGCGACGATTCCACGCAAGAAGTCGCGTCGGTTGACGTCGTAGTAGCTGGAAACGGCGTTGTAATAGTTTGCTTCACCGACGGTGCGCTCGTCTGCAGAAAGCTTGTCGACCATCTATCTATCCTCGAAACGGTGGTTTGTTTTGTTGTGTGGGGAAATGCGACAAGGACGGCTCTTGGGCGGCGTCCCTTCATCTTATCTGGATTTACTTTTTCTCCGTCGCGGTTTTCGCGACGGACTTTCGCACGATCAAGTGCAAGAAGAAATCCAAGCCGGCAAATCGCCCGGCACCTGTGGCAGCCAATACGAGGCACGCCAAGCATTCCACCATCTGGTAGATGCTGCTGGTCGGTCCGGTCGCAGGCGGGTACTGGCTCAGGAAAACTGAACCGAGAAAACCGGCCGCGGCCAACGACGCGAGTGGAGTAAACAGTCCCAGAAGGAGGCACCAACCGATCACGACGTCAAAGTATGGCACCACCCGATTGAGAACGGAGGTATCGATTCGTTCCAGACGTGGACGCTGGATTTTGATCGGTGGCGACATGGCACGCTGGTTTGGAGCGGCCAGAGAATTGATGGTCGCTTCGTACGCGCTCCACAATTGATCGATCTCAGTCAGAACCGGTTTGATTTTCGCTTCGTTCTCTTTGCGAACCGTTTCGACTTGGTCGGCCAAGCTCTCGACACCCTGACGTGCCGGGTCACTGCTCAGCTTTGCGACCTGTGCGACACCCAGCTTGTACTCGCGGATGTCATCGGCGTAGGTCGCCATAATCAGATCGAAATTCTCCAGCGTCGTGTTCAAGGCATCCTTGGCTGCCTTTTTCTCTTTGTCACCGAACTGGTAGTAATCGGCCGCCCGATCGGAGTACTCGCCGAGCCACCACTCGTGGTTTTTGCGATCCATACGGAATTCGCCACGTCGGTCCCAAACCAGACTGTGGAAGTGCTCCGCGTAGGGGCCTTTTGCGTTGGCAAAGAACGGGGCTGCGTCCCAGTCGCCTTTGCGAACCTTGTCGCTGCCTTCACTAAGAAAGTGGAATCCGATTGTCAGCCGAAGCAGGACCAGCATCGTTATCGCAAGGATTCCGAGGATCCGAGGTGAGATTCCCCAACCGACAAGTAGTCGAAGTGGGAATAAGAAAAGGGTTTTCACGATCGCAGATGGCTCCGATGCTAGGCAAGTTGGTAGGCTGGCTTGCGAAAGCAGACGTTTCCGTTGAAAGGCCGCAAGCTGTCGAGGCGGGAAGTCCGCATTATGGACAACAAATCTTTCCACGCCAAGGAGAAAGCCTCGTGCCCGCCCCCCGTAACAGCGGAATCGGCGAGGCACGATTCCGACGCAGCGGATGTCGGGACGCTGTTGTTCAACGCGTCAATGCGGCTGAAAGAAGGTTTGACGATTGAATCGACACCCGCGATCGCGAATCTGCCGCTTCCTGCCAACTTGGTTGCGATCGTGCCTTTCCAACTTGTGTTGCTCACGTTAAGCTTCTGGCCCGATTGACGAGAGAGCTGAATCTTCGCTTCTGTCATTCGCCTGCTGTGCGTCGGTGGCGACCCTTGCGACTGTGAGTCGTGAACCTGGTCAGGACTTAACTGGAGCAGCCATAAGCGATGTAGCTTTGTGTGAGGGTCGCCTCCAACGTGCAGCACAAAATTTGATTTGCCGCAAAGATGTTTTCGGCAGATCCTTCTTGAGACAAGCACGGTGTCTTCTATTGTCGCCTTTCGCTCCCGCGAAAGTAGCGTTCTTGTTGAGTGGCTATGCGGCACAGAAGGCTGTAGTCGCGGCAGCTTGGTCGGCAGTTGGCTTGGTAAATGCCAACCTCGCTTGCGTTTGAACGTGCTGGGAACAGTCGATACAGGGCCCCGCGTTGATGGCGGGGCGGGGGTGTATCTGTGAGGTTGGGGATCGGAAATCGCCTAAAGGCTAGACTCCAACGTGCGGGATGGAAGAATCGCCTAAAGGCTAGACTCCAACTTGCGGGTTAGCGGCGTCGTGATTGCATCCACAATGCGTATTCTTTGACGGTGATGATTCCGTCGCGATTTGCGTCCGCAGCCACCGGACTCATCAACATCTTTTCGTACTCGCTTTTGACGAGCTGTTTGTCGTTGTTGCTGTCGTACCGGCCGATGATTCGTTCGGCGTACGCGATCATCTTGTCGTCCACCTCGCCAACCGGGAGGCCCGCCGCGGAATCCGCCACGGTCGCCACCGCGATCACCCCCACGGTCGCCACCGCGTCCTCCGTCATCACCGCCTCGCTGTGCAAAAGCGGGCGCTGTGTCGACAGACGCTGTGCAGAAAATCAGTAGTGCGGCGATGAAACCGCGAGAAAAGTGTTGTTTTGCGTTCATATCAGATGAAACCAACGCCAAGCGAAAAGGTTTCGATCGTTGAAACGCTAACACGAACAACGATCGCTCAAGCGAATTTTAACAACGCGTACTTTTTTTTGCCCCTGCGTAATACCATCACAGTCTCACTCGCGAGGTCAGAATCGGTCAATTTAAGGTTCATGTCGGTTACGCGTCTATTGTTCAGATAAACACCGCCCTCTTTGACCCCCCGGCGAGCATCGCCACCGCTGTTCGCCAACCCCGCCAATTGGAGGGCTTCAATAATCCACAGTCCCTCTCCGGACAGCATGTCACGGTCGAGTTGCTTATTGGGGACATCCGCGAAGATTTGGCCCAGTTGGTGGTCGTCCATCGATTCGATCTCGCCACCGAAGAGCACTTTGCTGGCCGCTTGAGCCGAGCGGAGGCCTTCGTCGCCGTGCACGAATTCAACCAACCACTCCGCCAAGCGTTTCTGGGCCGTTCGCCGCGCCGGGTCACTTTTCGTCAATTCGGCCAGCTGGTCGAATTCTTCTCGCTCGATTTCGGTCAGGTATGCGATGCACCGCATCACATCTGCGTCGTCGACGTTGACCCAGTACTGGTAGAACTCGTACGGGCTGGTGCGTTCGGGGTCCAACCAGACGGTGCCTTTTTCCGTCTTGCCCATTTTCTTGCCGTCGGTCGTCGTCAACAGCGGCGCGGTGAGCCCGAAGACTTGCTTGGACAGCATCCGCCGGGCGAGGTCGATTCCAGCGGTGACGTTGCCCCACTGGTCGCTGCCGCCCGCTTGGATATGACAGCCGTGATGTTTGCACAAGTAAACGAAGTCGTACGCCTGCAGCAGCATGTAACTGAATTCGGTGTAGCTCAGGCCGGCGTCACTGCCCAGCCGCGCCCGCACCGATTCCTTGCCCATCATCGTGCCGACGGGGAAGTTTTTGCCGATGTCACGGAGGAATTCCAGGTATCCGTAGCCCTTCATCCAGTCGTAGTTGTTCAGCAGTAGCGCGCCTTGGTCGCCTTCGAACGACAAGTGTTTGCGCATTTGGCCTTCGATCCCGGCGATATTGGCCGCCAGCTGATCGGCATCCAACAGATTTCGTTCTTCGCTCTTGCCGCTGGGGTCGCCGATCATCCCGGTCGCCCCGCCAACCAACGCGATCGGTCGGTGGCCAGCCTTTTGAAACCGTCGCAACATCATCAGTTGCATCAACGAACCGACGTGCAGCGACGATGCGGTGGGGTCGAAACCGATGTAGACCGTTTGTGGGCCGCTCGCGAGCAGCTTTGCCAAGCCGGCTTCGTCGGTCATTTGGTGAATCAGCCCGCGCCAACGCAGCTCGGAAATTAGGTCTAAATCGCTCATCGTGTTACGTTTTTTCGACTGTTAAAAATGGCCTCGGCGATGGTCAGGTCGCCGGGATGTGTGATTTTGATGTTTTCGGACGAACCTTCGACCAGTGCCACGTCGACACCAATCCGCGAAACAAGCTCTGCGTCGTCGGTCGCTGGCCGCCCTCGATGTCGCGCATAAGCTTGACGCAAAACCTCCGGTTTAAACACCTGGGGTGTTTGTGCCAACCACAGGGTGCTGCGGTCGATGGTCGAACAGGATTCGCCCTCGTCAAGTGACTGCTTCACCGTCGCCGTCATTGGAACAGCCAAGATCGCCGCGCCACATTGGCTCGCTTTGCGAAAGACCCGCTCCAGTTCGTCCACGGTCACCAACGGTCGAGCTGCATCATGGATCGCAACGAGATCGATCGAGTCATCGCCTTCGCATGCCTTTAGACCCGCGCCGACGCTGTCGGTTCGCTCAGCACCGCCCAGAACGATTTCGATCCCAAGCTGAGCAACGACGTCGGCGACTTCGCTCCGGAAATACGAAAGGTCGTCAGCAGAGACGGGCATCACGATCCGGCGAACGGCCTGATGTTCGCGCAGTCGTTCTGCCGAACGTTCCCAAATCGGTTTTCCGTCAAGCAATGCGAACAGCTTGTTTCGGTCGGAACCAAAACGTCGCCCGCTGCCCGCAGCCGGCATGACTACGGCAACGCCCAAGGATGAGTCAGTCATCTGTTCCTCGCCACCGACAGAAACAATTCAAGAGAAAGAAGCTCCCAGCAGTTTCCTCGCTGGAGTCTAGCCTTTAGGCGATTCTCGGTCCCGAGCCACCCCGGTCCCAAGTCCCGTTTCGTTAACACAACGCCTTCACAAGCATCGCAAAAACTCCATCCGACCGAACGGCTGAAGCCTGAACTCCAACCGTCCCAGTCTTCTTTCTCAACCAAACCCTAGCGGCGTGCGGCTTCGTGCTTCAGTGGCAACCACGCGGCGTTTTCGGTGTTACTGGCGACGCACTGCTGGATGAAGTACATGCCTTCGACACCGTCGTAGCAGTTGGTGTAGACGGTGTCTTTTTGCTCGACCTTTTCACCAGCGGCTCGTTTGGCCATCGCGTCGAACGCCGAGGCGTAAACGTTGGCGAACGCTTCGAAGAACGCTTCGGGGTGTCCCGAAGGCAAGCGGCAGGCGCCTGCACCGAGTGGGTTCATGTACGGTGCGTTCGGATCGCGAGTCAGGATCTGATGCGCCTTGCCGTTTTGACGATAGATCATCTCGTTGGGATTTTCTTGACGCCACTTCAGCGACCCCTTAGTGCCGTCGATTTCGATTTCCAAATCGTTTTCACGGCCGTGGCTGATTTGCGAAGCGGTGACGGTACCGAGGGCGCCGTTTTCATAACGAATCACCGCGGTTCCGTAGTCGTCCAGCTTGCGGCCTTCGACGAATGCTTTCAGGCTGCAGCTCACTTGATCGGGCAGCAAGCCGGTCATGTAGCGACCGAGATTGTAAGCGTGCGTTGCGATGTCGCCGAATGCGCCAGCCGCACCGCTCTTGCTGGGGTCGGTTCGCCAAGCCGCTTGCTTTTGGTCTTCCGCTTCAAGCGAGGTGCGCAACCAGCCTTGGATGTACTGTGCACGGACGGCGTTGATTTCGCCCAGTTCACCGCTCGCGATCATCTCGCGTGCTTGGCGAATCAAGGGATAGCCGGTGTAGTTGTGTGAGAGCGCGAACACGACGTCGCTGTTTTGTACCGTTTTCAGCAACTCTTCCGCTTGGGCAAGATCGAACGTCATCGGCTTGTCACAGACAACGTTGAAGCCCGCTTTGATGGCCGCATCGGCGACTTCAAAGTGCACGTGGTTTGGTGTCGCGATACTGACGAAGTCGATGCGTTCGCTTTCAGGCAGCTTCAATTCCGATTCCAGCAATTCCTGATAGCTGGTGTAAGCACGTTCTTGAGCGATCCCATAATCAGGAGCCGACGCTTTGGCGCGTTCCGGGTTGCTGCTGAGTGCACCGGCGACCAGCGTCGCGCGATTGTCCAAGCAAGCGGCAATGGAGTGGACGCGGCCGATAAAGGAGCCTTGTCCTCCGCCAACCAGTGCCATTCGGAGCTTACGGTTAAGGGGTTCATTCAGAGCCATGGCGGTTTTGTTGACCTCGGTGATGCGAAGGGGGACAATAAACGCTTCAAGGGGAAAAAATCTCAGCGGGATGCAATCGTAAAGTTCCTCCGCCTGCGCTACAATTCCCCGTCATCCGCTTGTCCGGCTCGTCTGCAACTTTCCAACCGTCCGACTGGAGCTCCGTTCATGACTGCTTTGCCTACCGAATCCAACACCGAATCGTCGACTGCTAAACAAGCTGTCGATTCCCCCCGGGGAATTGGAAAGGGTGCAAAACTCGCCGCCGTGTTTGCGACAACCACGCTGATCGCAACGTTCGCGGCCGCTTACTTTGCCGGACAATCGCATGCGATCCGTCAACAATCGACGTTGAATCCGGCCGCCCAGTGGCAGTTCCCAGCCCTCAATGCGACCGCCGCCGTTACCAGCGAAAAATTTTCGATGGCAACTGGTTTGGTCAGCAATGAAGCCGAAGGGTTGTTCGTGTTGGACCACAATTCTGGACTGCTGCAGTGTTCGGTGATGTACCCTCGCCTCGGAAAATTCCTCGGCTTGTTCACCGTCAACGTCCAAGATGTCCTGGGAAGCAGCAAAGGTGCTGGTTTCATGATGGCGACTGGGCTGGTCGATGCCCCCAGCAGCAACAACAACCCAGTCGCTTCGTCTGTCGTCTATGTGCTCAACACGTCGACCGGCCAATACGCGTGCTACTACATCCCCTTCAACCGCACCTTGTTGAACTCGGGAAAGCCGCAACAAGGCGGCCTGATGCTGCTGTCGACCGGATCGGCTGACCCAATCATTGATCGCGACGCACAGCGTTAATGATGGACAGCGTTAATTTTGTGCGCCGGCAACGGGACACACTTTTCGCTTGCCGAACCTCGCAGAATCATTAGCATTTCGCGTCGACGTTAAATCTTCACGGCAGCCGGTTACGCCGCGCTGCCGTGTTCGCTTTTTTTGAACTCTCACGAGCAGGCTCCTCGTTGGCTCACGGATTGAACCCCGCTCAATCGGACGCGGTAAACACACTTTCGGGTCCACTGTTGGTGCTCGCCGGCGCCGGAACTGGAAAAACCCGTGTGGTCACGTTCCGTATCGCGAACTTGATCAAGCACGGTACTTCGCCCGACCGAATTCTGGCGGTGACGTTTACCAACAAAGCGGCCGGCGAGATGAAGGAGCGGATTGGCGAACTGCTCGGCTATGCCAAAAAGAAAAAGAAACGCGGTGAAAAACGTCCCGAGCCGACCATCAGTACCTTTCACGCCCACTGCGTGAAAGTCCTCCGCCGTCACGCGACCGCACTGGGATACCCCGATAAGTTTTCGATCTATGACCGCAGCGACCAAGAGTCGCTCGCACGATCGGTGCTTCGCGAATTGCGATTGCCCGGCACGGCGCTTAAACCCGGGGATTTGCTGAACATCATCAGCAACTGGAAAAACGCGTCGATCCTGCCTGACCGCGCGCCGCTAGAAGCATCCAACGATAAAGAACACTTGGCTGCCGCCGGGTACCGTCGCTACCAGGAAGGCCTCAAAAGCCGCGGCGCGATGGACTTTGACGACCTGCTGCTGCAAACCGAAATTCTGTTCAACGAGCACACCGCGATCCGCGACGAAGAAGCAAAACGCTTCGATCACGTACTGGTCGACGAATACCAAGACACCAACGGCAGCCAATACCGGATCACCCGCCACCTCGCCGACCGCCATCGAAACCTGTGCGTTGTTGGTGACGATGATCAATCGATCTATGCGTGGCGTGGCGCTGACGTGACCCACATTTTGAACTTCAAAAACGACTGGCCGGATGCGAAAGTCGTTTGTTTGGAAGCGAATTATCGGAGTTGCGGGTCGATTCTGGAAATGGCCAACCGGCTGATCCAGTTCAACAAGTATCGCCACGACAAAATCCTTCGCGCTTCACGTCCCGACGGTATTCGCCCACGGATCGCACAGCACAAAGACGAAACGAAGGAAGCTCAGTCGGTCGTCAGCGAAATCAAACACCTGATCGAAAACCAACACATCCAGCCGCGCGATATCGCGATCCTGTTCCGAACCAACGAACAACCACGTCTGTTCGAAACCGAACTACGCAAAGCCAACGTGCCGTATGTGATGTTGGGCAGCCAGTCGTTCTTCGATCGCCGCGAAGTCCGTGACATGGTCGCGTACTTGAAGTGGATTGACCAACCGGACGACGAAGTCTCGTTGCTGCGAGTGATCAACACGCCGGCGCGTGGCTTGAGTGCCAAATCGGTCAAGACGCTGATGGAACATGCCGTCGCCGCCGGTGTCCCGATTTGGCAAGTGATGCAGCGTCCCGAAGTCGTCGCCGAACTGTCGCCCGCCGCACAACGTGGCGTGGCTCAGTTGCAATCGATTCACCACGATGTCAATCAACGGGCGAAAAGCGATTCGCTGACCGCGGCGATGGAAACACTGCTGACGCAGACATCGTACAGCGACGAGATCAATCGACTTTACGACGAACCAGAAGACCGCCAAAACCGCTTGAACTCGCTCGGTGAAGTCACCAACGCGATGTCAGCGTTCGAAGACGGCCGCGAAGACGCCGACTTGACCGGTTTCTTGGCCGACATCGCCTTGGCTGGTCGCGAGATGGGCAACGAGAAAGACAAGCTGGCGGCGCAAAACGCGGTGTGGTTGCTGACGCTGCACGCCGCCAAAGGACTGGAGTTCCCTGTCGTCTACATGGTCGGACTCGAAGAAGGTCTGCTGCCGCACTCGCGAAGCGTTAAATCCGGGCGAGACGAAGACATCGCTGAGGAACGACGTTTGTGCTACGTCGGCATCACTCGCGCCCAAGAAAAACTGACCATGTCGCTGGCATTGACGCGGCGGAAATGGGGTAAAGCGGTCCCGACCATCCCTAGCCAGTTTCTTTACGAAGTCACCGGCCAAGCCGAGAACGCAAAGAAATACCAAAAGCCTCGCGGCGGCAGGGTTGCTCGCTCGCGGTAGTTGGCGAGGCCAAATCAGAACCGCATCAGATTCGCTAGATAGTTGACGCCTTGGCGAATTTCGTCGAGCGTCGAGTCTTCGCGACCGACCAACAGTGGGCCATTAAAATCAACGTCGTCCATCGTCGCCAAGATCATCGGAAAGTCCACGGTGCCTTCGCCGATCGGGACGCGGATCCCACGTCCTGCGGCAAGGTCAAGGACACCGTCCGTCGCACAGATCACTTGCACACGGTCTTTCAAAACTTTCAACGATTCGATCGCGTCATAGCGGTTGACGACCAGTTGCCCCGGATTGAACGCGACGCCGATAAAACCTTCGTCGTCCTTCTCCAGCACACGACGTAGCGTTTCGCCTGATTCGGCGCCCGTTTCGGCACACAAGAAGGCCCCCACGCGAGCCCCATAGCGTCCAAGGTCTTGCAGCACCGAAGACAGGGTTTCAAAGCGAGGGTCCGATTCGTCATCGGGAACAAACCCGATGTGGTTGATCACCGAACGGGCACCAAGCTTGTATGCCAACTGCATCGCCGACTTGGTCGCGTCGACGCGGCGTTGCAAGTCATTGGGATTGTCATAGCCACGTCGCGTTTGAAATCGAATACTCGCCACGCGCAAATTACGTTCGTCGAGCAGCTTCTTGAAATGACGCAAGCCCGTATCAGTTAGCCCTTCCGGATGGACTTCGCCTCGCCCATCGAGTTCCACCGAGTGAATCCCCATTCGCGCCGCGACGTCCAGCGACTTTTTGAGCGGCAATCGAAGGCTATCCAAACGAATTGCGAGTTTCAGTTCGGTCATTAGGGAAACTGTCAAACACTGGTAAGAGGTCATTAAAGCTGCGGGCGGCCAATTACCGTGAAATTACCTTGCCACCGCAATCCGAGCAAGCGAAGCTCGCCGCTCCGCTAGGCCCCTTCCGATTGCCTCCCGTTCCCGCCGGTTTTCGATCGCTTATCATAGGCAATCGCCAGGATGGTCGATCGACCGTGACATCACGCTTCCTTCTTTTCAGGTCTGAGAATTCATGTCCGAGCCGGCACAGCGCGTCGAGGAATTGCGGGACGAAATTCGCAAGCACGATCATTCGTATTACGTGCTTGCCACGCCTTCGATCTCGGACTTGGAATACGACCGGTTGCTGGAGGAATTGCGGGGTCTGGAAACGAAGCATCCCGAACTGCTGACCGCTGACTCGCCGACGCAGCGTATTGGTGACGCGCCCGTGCCGCACCTGGAACAGGTCGAGCACTCGGTTCCGATGCTGTCGATCGACAACACGTATTCGCTGGATGAGTTGAAGGCGTACTTCGAACGCACCGACAAGCTGCTTGAAGGTCAAAAGTGCAGCTGGGTGATGGAGTACAAGATCGATGGCGTCGCCGCATCAATTCGCTTTACTGACGGCCGGTTGGATCTTGGCCTGACTCGCGGCAACGGCACCGTCGGCGACGACATCACGCACAACGTGCGAACGATACGCGACGTCCCGCTGAAACTTTCCGGCGACGACATTCCAGACGTGCTGGAAGTTCGCGGTGAAGTCTACATGACCAACGAAGAACTGTCGGAGTTGAATGACCGGCAGGTCGCCGCCGGTGGCGAACCTTACAAGAATACACGCAACGTGACCGCCGGAACGATTCGTCTGTTGGACTCGTCGATTGCCGCCGCACGCAAACTACGTTTCTTTTGCCATGGCATCGGTTTGGGTGGAGGACTGAAAGCGACCAACCACATGGACTTTCTAAAAGAGGTCGCCGGATATGGCATTCCGATGACGCCTGACGTGCAGCTTTTTGATTCGTGGCAAGACGCTTTGGCAGCCGCAGCCAAGCTGGATGAATCGGTGCCAGATTTGCCTTTCGAAATCGACGGGATCGTTTTCAAGGTCAACGATTTCGCGGTGCGTGAAAAGCTTGGCATGCGGAGCAAAAGCCCACGCTGGTTGATCGCGTTGAAACTCGAACGCTACGAAGCGACCACGACGCTTGAAAAAATCTCGGTCCAAGTCGGCAAGACCGGCGCGATCACTCCTGTAGCCCATTTAGCGCCGGTCAATATTGCCGACACGACGGTGTCCCGCGCATCGCTTCACAACGCAGACGAGATCGAACGGCTTGATGTTCGCGTCGGCGATGTCGTCGTCGTCGAAAAGGCTGGCAAGATTATCCCCAAAGTCGTCCGGGTTGAAAAACACGAACGGACAAAGAAGCTGCCCAAGTTCAAGTTTCCCGTGGCTTGTCCGAAGTGCAAGACGGAATTGGTTCGCGACGAAGGCGGGGTCTATATCCGTTGCCCCAACCCACAATGCCCCGCACAGCTGAAACAACGTTTGATCTATTTCGGCAGCCGACCGGGAATGGATATCGATGGATTGGGGGAAGAAGTCGTTGATCTGTTGCTGACTCACAAGTTGGTCCACAATTACGCGGACCTGTATCGCTTGACGGTGGAACAACTCGGCGAACTGGATTGGAAAAAGCAACGCAAAGGCAAAGACGGCAAGCTGGTTGAGGTGAAGTTTGGTAAACGCAACGCGGAGAACCTGGTGAAAGGGATCGCGGGGACCAAGGAGCGCGGACTCGCTCGCGTACTGTCTTCAATCTCGATTCGTCATATCGGGCCCCGCGTGGCATCACTTATCACGGCGAAGTATCCGACAGTGGAGTTACTTCGCAAAGCAACGACTGAAGACCTTGCTTCGATTCACGAAATCGGCGATCGCATCGCGAAAAGCTTGCACGAGTTTCTGCACAGCGGTTATGGGACGGAAACCCTGGATGCACTTGCTGCTGTTGGCGTGAAACTGGAAGACGAAGTGCAGGTCACCGAGGCTGGATCGTTGCCGCTGGAAGGCAAAACGTTGGTCGTGACCGGGACGCTGGTGCACTTCAAGCGTGATGAGATCAAGAAGCTGATTGAGTCCCTGGGAGGACGAGCTTCGGGAAGCGTCAGCAAGAACACCGATTACTTGGTTGCCGGAGAAAAGGCGGGCAGCAAGCTGGACAAAGCGAACCAACTAGGCGTGGAAGTGCTCACTGAAGAGCAGTTCCGGGAATTGATCGAGTCGTAGCAACAGGTACCAGTGGTATGACGCATAGAACCTGCCTAATCAGAGCGGTGGGTTTTGTCGCCCCGAGGCTGACGAAGTTTTCAGTGGCCTGTTCTCGGAAGTTCTTGAGCCTGAGAGAGTTGACGTAGTTTTATATCAGTTCACTGGGCACACGAATCGAACGAGGTAACAACGCGATGGAAGCCTTCATTCAGGAAAATCAGATTTTTGTCGGCATCGGTTTGGTGCTAGGTGTCGGGCTGCTGTTCGCGATCTTTTCGATGGGCGGATTCGAACGCAGTTCCAGTAGCGGGTGGGACGGCGATTTCGATGCCGATTTCGGCGACTTTGACTAAAGGAAGTCGGGGCAAGAGCTTCGTTTGAACGCCTGTTTGCGACGAAACAAATGGAAAGCGAAAATGTTTCCAAACGACGTGAACTTAGGCGAGTCCGTTGTACGACAAGTAGCAGGTAGCATCGGGCAACGATGATTCAAAAATCGGGCTCGGAAACACCGGGAGGCCCTTGTTGGGCGGACCGATGTTTTGTAAATAATGTGCCTCGCCGAAGGCACTCCAAAATTTAATAAGGCGGCATAGCTCAGCTGGTTAGAGCAGCGGAATCATAATCCGCGTGTCGGGGGTTCGAGTCCCTCTGCCGCTACTAGATAAAAACCCGCGTGGAAGCAATTTCACGCGGGTTTTTCATTGCCCACCCAAAAAGGTGTCAGGTACCTTTTAGGCAGTCTGGGTGATTTCCCAAGGTGCTGATTTACCGAAGCGGACCCAGCGGAACGCAGAATTTTGCAACGGATTGGACCTGTTGCTCTGCGAGCTAGGCTTTGTAATCGGCTGGACCTTTGGCTCAAAGAATGAAATGGCGAGAGCGACTTGGCATGGCAAAGGCTGGCACTCACCGCTTCATCCACTGCGAAATGCCCCCGAGAGGGCTGGAAAAGGTACCTGGTACCTTTCTGGCAGACGGGGCAATGTTGGGAGGAGTCGGTGGGGCGTGGCGGTCTGTGATACGATTTAGACGGCCCGTGACTTTTGTCTTGGTACACATCATTTCATACGTCCGTCGATGCTCTATCCGCTTGTCTTGACCGTTGCGTTGATCGCGAGCGTCTTGTGCGCAGCAGAATGCCCAGCGCAGGGATCCGGTCCGACACTGGATGAAGTCTTGCTATTCCATCCTGTGAAGTACCCGGAAGGCGATTGGTCGGCGAGAAACGTCGTCCATCAAGACGTTTACTTCACTGCGGCCGATCAGACCAAGCTACATGGATGGTACTGTCCGGTTGACGATCCGCGAGCTGTTGTCTTGTGGAGTCACGGTAATGCGGGAAACATCGCACTGCGTACCCAGTGGCTGCGTTATTTGCAGTCCGAACTGAAGGTAGCCGTGTTTCTATTTGACTATCGCGGTTACGGAAAAAGCGAAGGAAAGCCAACGGTGCGAGGAGCGTTGCAGGACGCGGAGGCGGCCAGGGCAAAGCTTCGTGAACTTGCAAAAGTCAATGATCGCGACATCGTACTGATGGGCGAATCTCTTGGTGGTGCGATCGCGGTTCAACTTGCGGCGAATTCGCCACCGCGAGCGATCATCTTGCAGAGCACGTTTTCATCGCTTCGTGATGTTGCAACGGTTCATTTTCCAAAACTCGCCTGGTTGGTCCCAAAAGCCAAACTAGACTCCGAGAGCGCGATCGCCAATTGCAATGCCACCATACTGCAGAGTCACGGCACCGAAGACCGGACCATTCCGCTTGCACTTGGCAAAAAGCTCTATCAAGCAGCAAAGATGCCAAAGCGGTTCGTTGAAATCGAAGGAGCGAATCACAACGATTGGCTGACCAATGACTACATTCGACAGCTCGATCAATTCCTGGCCGACCTGCCAGCTTCTGGCGTCAAGACAAGCGGATCTTCAGAAAAGTAAACGTCGATGAAGGAATCAAAGTCTCCGCTTCTTCGCGGACAAAGCAGCGTGATGTTAAGTTGCCCCAATTGCGGTTGCGGAATATCAGACGGCTTTGCGTATCTCAGCGGCGGTGCGATCCTGCTTTCTGAGGATCGCATGGATTCCGTTCACGAGGAGCGTTTAGAGGCATTTTTGGCAATTGGCTTTCACGGAGCCCAACCCGACATGCGTGATTCGTGCGGGGACGAACTCGTCGATTCCGTCGAAGGTGGTCAGTTCGACCTCCATTGGTGTTCGGTCAAATGTATGCGTGAGAGTTTCAACGAGATGTTTGACCGAATGGAATCGCAATCGAAACGCTAGCCTTCACTGAGTGCGCATCGACGGACGCCTAATTCATGTCAGTACAAAACTGACATCTTGGTATCGTTGGTCACCGCTCGTGATTGAGACAAGTCGGCTTTGATTCGCCCCCGGCAAATGGACTTGGTAGGAACCGGTCACCTTGAATTGATCGAGTTGAAAATTCCCTTTTTCGTCGGTCAAAACCGATTGAAGGACTTCGCCGTCAGCGGCACGCAATTCAACCGCTACTGCAGCGACCGGTCCACCACTGGGATGTTCAATGATTGATCCTTCGATCTGTGCACGGAAGAAGAACACGTTGTCTTGCAGTCCGGTGACTTCGGTATTGCGTTCGATGATGTCTGCAAGGCTGGTTTGCTTGATACGTTCGATGTCCGATTGGCTGAAAACGTTTTCGAAGTAGAAGCGATCCCCTTCGCGCAGCCGCCGGAACTGGTCAGCGACAATCTTTCGACCGAGTTCGCCGACGGAACTTCCGTACTGATGGTCCTCAGCCAGTATGCCTACCCAAAGATCGACATTGTCTACGTTCCCATAAATTGCTTCCAGCCTCGCTGCCAAGTCTGGATCGGAAGTTATCTGAGCAAACGTCGCAACCGGCGGTAAACCGCAAGCGACGCGCACCGAGTTGTAATCATCCAATCCATGGTCACGTCCGCGCTGGATATTCAAGGAGACGAGATCGAGTCCGCCAGCCCCGGGAGGACCAAACAAGAAATTCCGTAGCGTATCGATAACTTCGAGATCGACTTCCATTGCCAAAGTCGAGGCGTCGAACTTGAGCACTTGATCGATTCCGATTTCGTCAAGCATGCTTGGGTTGAAGAACGCATCAGTCAGCGAGATAGGGTCCGACGTGGCTAGGCCGTCATTGTCGAACAATTCGATTTCCGGATTGATCGTGCTGTGACCAAACCGGAATGCGGCAGTCGAGAATTCATTGGCGATGCCCGCGTTGACTTCAATCTCGTAGCCCAAGTACGGTTTCATTTGCCGCTTGCCAAGAAGCGCGGGCAGAAATTCGTTGTAGGTAATGGACTGCAATTCGGCGATCACGATTGCTCGAGCTTGTTGAAAAAGCTCCTCATCGTTCATCTCCGGATAGGCAATCGCAAGTTGCTTGGCGAGGCGGTTGTGCTCGCGTACGAATAGCGTGTGCATTGCGGTTAGGCCGATGTTTTCGGCCGCACGGACATCGCCCGCCATTATTTCGCCGTCGCTATCCTTCGGCAGCATCTGGCCGTCGGACACGAGTAATAGACCGGCAACGAAAGATCGCAACCGGGCATTGTCCGCTTCGCTGACACCATAAATCTGGGATCCGTCGATGAAGCTAGTGATCAAATTCAGTTGCTGGCGGGGCGTTGCCGAAGGGTCTCCTGTCGAGGAGTCATAGTCGCTGCGTGTGAATGGAATAGAGACATCACTTCGCCCCAATGGATTGAACCAAGGGTCTTCAACGGGCACTTCAATCGAAAACGACTCTCGATGCTCCGGTTCGATCGGGGGTTCTGTCAATCCGATGTCGTGGTCAAGGAACTGCCCCCATAGATAGAGGTATGGCGACAGGTTGCGATCATTTCGTTTCTCCAGCGGCGACTCGGCGGAAAGCTGATTGCTGATCACACGTGGGCTCGGACGATCGACGCCCGACGGTTGCGAAACACCATCGGAGTAGTCCTCATCAGCGAGACGGAGAAGTGCTTGTCCCGCAGCCCCCCAATCCGAATTGGTCGGATGATTGTTGCTGCCATCGAAAGAGCGATATTCGCTGACCGGTTTAGGCAACGAGTTCATCAGGGTGTTGGCAGGTCCTTCGTTGTCTGCACGGCCTCGTTCGCGTCCCAAGCGATTGATCACCATCAACGCGTCGCTCGGGGAGTTGACGCCGTCTTCGTTGACGTCGGTGAACATCACACGCTTGCTTTGCGTGGGACTGGCCATCGCATTGATCACCGCAAGCGCGTCCGAAGGTGAAATCAGACCATCATCATTGACGTCTTCGGCGTCGAAAAAATTGTGCAGCGGCACCGCTGTAAAGACACGTCGGTCGTGGAGCCGCTCAGCAGAGAGCCGGCGCCGAACTCGCACACGTCGCTGCCGCGATCGCACCTCAATGGTCGATAGCAAGCGTCTAATTGATCGCATCCGTGACGCCTCAAATCAGTTTGAGGCAGATGTCAACACGGACGCATTCCGTCGACTCACAGAGAGAAACAGAGTTCATCGGTTGGGGCGACCAGCAAGGATGGGCGGCTCGATGCAAATACGTCGGAGCTAAAGCCTAATCCGTCCCGAGTAGGGGTCAACCCGATTGTGTCTGTTCGTCCGTATAGCGAACTAAATACCAGTTCGGGCCAATTTCGCTGAACCGCTGCAACTGGTGGTCATCCGCCAATCCGCCCTTAAAGCTAGCTGGAAGGCTGGATGCGTCGTGCCATTCGATCCAGTCGCCACCGTCTTTTCCGCCGAGTTGAAAACGCAGTGCACCGTTCGAACCGCGTTCAATTGCGGCGATGACCGTGTCTGTACCTTGCAGCGGAAACGGCGTGAGAAGCAACAACACGGACGGCCGCACGCTGGGGTATGCGTTGAAAGGCCCCAGGCCTTCGATTTCCCCATCAGCCTGGGGCCAATCGTGATGCAGGGTTTGGGCGAGCTGTTCGAGAGCATCAACCCGAAACATGGCACGAATCCGTTTTCCGCTCCATGTGATCTGATGACTGGCGACCAAGGCTCCGCACCAGGCGCCAATGAGCGCCGTCGTGGTGAGCATTTGTCGCAGCGAAAACTGCCGTCGCATGCAGAATCGCAGGCCGACCAAAACTGTGAAGGCGACCAGTGCCGCGCAAGCGATCCCCATCATCCAAACACGAGTTTCACCGACCGACTCGATCATGACCTCTGTCGCAGAGACAAAATTCATCGATGCACTGCCGTCGCGCAAGAGCGTCATTTGTTCTTCAGCGACGGGGTCAGCGAGCAGCCAACTGACAAATGCAATCAGCATCGCAACATAAAACGTCATCGCTAGCACCGCGAACGATGGTCTCAAATGACGGAGTTGAGGTTCAGCTGATTGCATGGATCCGTTGACTCCTTCAAAACTATTTGGACGCCGCGTGCGAGAGTGCGAGCAGTGCAAACGAAGTCGCCAAGTTCTTGTCGTTCTCGAACCAACGGTTGTTCGTATTGCTCCAGCTACCATCATCGTTTTGACGTTTGGCAAGCTCGCTGACCAAGTCTTTTCGCCAATCGTGGCTGTTACCGTCGGCGTCTTGCACCGTTTTCATACCGGTAACGTCTAGCGCGACAGCGAACGTGTTGTAGTAGTAATACAACCCGGCTGATCCCATACCCGGATTCGAGGTTACATCGTAGTGATCGCTGACCCACTGAATCGCCGCTTTGACGCGTGGGTCGCTACTCGTCAGGCCGGCATAGATCATGCTTTTCAAACCGGTGTAGGACATTGATCCGTAGCTTCGCAAACCGCCGTTGGGCGAGTAGCGTTCGGCGGATGTACTCGGATCAATCTTCTCCGTCGGAATCTCGTAGTAGAAGCCACCATCGTCGATTTTGTCGGCGAACTGCGTATCGTTGTGTTCGCTCTTCAGATTCTGTGAGCGGGAAACAAACGCGAGTGCGGCCTGAATTGCGGGATCGCTTGAGCTGGTTTCCATGCTATGAAGAGCTTCGATCAGATATCCGGTGTTGGATAGATCGGGACGGCCGTTTCCGCCATAGCTAGCGCCACCGTACCAGGGATCCGAAGGATCACGTTCGGCTTGACCGTATTGGACACCGGTGACAAAGTCCTTGGCCTTCGCGAGTAATTCGTTGTACTTGCCATCCGAGTTCGCTTCGGAGAAGGCGACCATCGCGACACAGGTTTCATAGTTCCGCAATCGACCGTTGCCGTAGATGCCTCCATCGGGATGGACAAAGCTCTCCAGCGCCTGAAGGCCCTTCGCAACCATTGCGTCATCGCGGCTGCGACCATTTTTAAGTGCAGCCGTCACCGCCAGCGCGGTGACCCCCGGGCCGACTCGCGAGGAGAACATGCCTTTGTCGTCTTGCCCTTCTTTTGCAAGATAGGCCAATCCACTCTCCACAATTTCCCGGCGTTTGGATTCAGTCGACTCGGTCGCCGATGCCGCCGGACTATCTTCGCCGCGGGTTACGTTTGGGATAACGCTGAGCAAACCGAGAAGAACAATAAACCGTCGAGAGTGGTGAAATTTCCGTCGTCGAATCATGAAGGGTTTTCCTGGTAGGACTGGAAACAGCGTGAATGCTGCGTTTCATTCAGATTTGGGCGTGTTGACAAACACGCCTCTTTTGAATGTTGCAGTGAGCGTTCCAATTGCCCTGAAAAACATCCCAATTGTCGTGGAAAACCGGGTAAAAACTCCTCCACCATCCCAGCGACGCCAAACCAGCGGTCAGTCGCGGCGGAATTCGAAAGGTTCGCCGACAAGTGCTTTCCAACGCTCCAGTTGACTGGGCGTGAGAATCTTTTCGATTTCAGAGACGGTGTAATCTGTACCGAGTGGAGGCCCCTTTATCATCGGATGTGGGGCAGTCCGTCGTCTGTCTTCCGGAGGGCGGTCAGACGGATTGGGAAACTCACCGTGGTCTGCGTCTGGGGGGCTGGGTGGGGCTGGCCCGCGATTTGGGTTTTGAAAATCGCCGTGTTCGCCGCGTCGACGGAACCGTGACGGTCGAGTTTCTTCGATAATGCGACTGATATCGACAGATTGCTCCCGCGTAAGTTCTAGCTCTCGTATCACTTCACGCGTCTTGAATGTAAACGGCAACCAGCGCTGACGATTGATTTGCTTGAGTCGCAGCATCTGGTGCGGCAACAACTCGGACTGCACAAAGCTGTCGAACCGATGCAACAGGTTTGAGATCGCTTCGTTTTCAGATAACAGTCCACCGACTTGTTGATTGGCCAACTGCTCGCGCTGCTGACGAAATTGCTCGACCGCATTTAACAACGCTTCGGCATCTTCATCATCAAGCTGAAGCTCGACGTGGACGTTTGGGTCGTTGAGAAGCAACATCGGTTGCACGTTCTCCAGGATCTGCAACTCGTCGACCAAGCGTGTCACTTTTGCGGCCGTTTGCTTAATCTGCTTCGACAATTCCTCATCGTCAGCACTTTGTGAGAGCAGATCTTGATAGAAGCCCAACGACGTTTCCAAAAACTGACGTCGCAGGTCTTGAGTATCAGGACGATAAGCCAGCTCTTGCTCGCTCAGTTCGCTGAATGTGTCAACGACAGCGCGTGCTTGCGCCAGACTCGCCTCAGCACGAAATCGCTCGCGAGTCTCTGACTGCAACGCCAAGCTGGTGATTCGCTGTTGCCGCCAGACAAAAAACGTCGTTCCGGCCAAAGCTATTGTGGAAACAAGCAGGATCGCGCTTGCGGCCGCCACCAATCCGCTATTCCGCCGGCGCCATTTGCTGAGCCGTTCGATTGCCGTCGGAGGGCGCGCCGTAATCGGCTTGTCATCAAGCCATCGTTGGAGGTCGTCGGCAAATTCACGCGCCGACTGGTAACGATCTGCCGGCGATTTCGCGATCGCTTTGCGAATGATCGTGTCAAGTTCGCTGGGGAGTCCGGGATCAATCGTGGAGGCAGGCGGCGGATCTTTGTCGACCACTGCGTTTAGCAATGTTCGGTAGTTTTCGCCATCGAACGCTGGGCGCAAGACCAACAATTCGTACAGCGTGATGCCGAGAGAATAGATGTCGGTACGATGGTCGAGCGACAAACGATTTCCGGAGGCCTGTTCAGGGCTCATGTAGCGCAACGTCCCCATCGCGTCACCGGTTCGCGTCAAATGTGAAGCCTCGCTTTCGACCTGCGCTAACCCAAAGTCAGTGACCCAAACCTTTCCCATGCGGTCGCGAATCAGATTGCCGGGTTTGATGTCCCGGTGAATAACGCCGTAGGCATGAGCATGTTCAATTGCCAATGCCGCTTCAACAATCATTTTGACAGTGCGGCGATAGTGCTGGGTTCTGCGATGGCTGCTAGGAAAGGTCCCTTGAGTGGACGATCGTGCGGGGCGTGTCTGATCGATCGGCGTTTGGCCGGAACGCGAAGCACCGGCGGACGAATTGGATTTTACATCCATGTCCAACCGCAACCGTCGAGTCAATTCGGCAAGGGTTTCTCCATCGATTAATTGCATCGCGAAGTAATGCACACCACGGTCGCATCCGACGGCATAAACGGGCACGATGTTGGTGTGGTGCAACGCCGCCGCGGCATGAGCTTCGTTGCGAAAACGCTGCAGGCGGACTTCGTCGAGTGCACTTGCAAACGGCAGCACCTTGAGCGCGACCTTGCGGCCAAGCGACAACTGCAGCGCTTCGTAGACGATCCCCATTCCGCCACGTCCGAGCTCTGACAAAATCTGAAAGTCGCCAACCGGCTGGCCGACGAATTCCTGATCGCTAGACTTTGTGGGACTTGCGACGGATTCCCCGGCGCCATGAAGCATCAACAGGCCTTCGAGCGCCGGGCGCAGATCATCCGCGATATCAGTGTACTTTTCGAGAAACGAATCGACCGAAATAGCCTGCCCCGATTCGATCACTTGAGTGAACTCTTTCACCGCCATGACCAGTGGGTCTTCGACATCGGTATCATCGAAAGCATTCATTATTCACTGACCGAAGACCGGAGTTTGGCCAAAGCACGCACCCAAAGTTTTTCGACGCTGTTG
The DNA here is from genome assembly GCF_002251265.1 of Rhodopirellula sp. MGV. Classification (NCBI taxonomy): domain Bacteria; kingdom Pseudomonadati; phylum Planctomycetota; class Planctomycetia; order Pirellulales; family Pirellulaceae; genus Rhodopirellula; species Rhodopirellula sp. MGV. Next base: position 99,227 of record NZ_NPDI01000047.1, read on the forward strand.
ACGGTGCGTCCCATTTGCTGGGCAACCTCAGAAAACGGCAACGCTTCGACGTGACGCAATACGATCACTTGACGGTAGTCGTCCGGAAGAGATTCGATCGCAGATGCCAGTTCCAAGAAGCGTTCTTGACGAGCAAATTTACCACTCGGCGAGGTAAGATCCGCCGCGATCTGTGAGTGCAAGAATTTCGAAGCGTCATTCAAACCGTTGTTCAACGATTGATGCAGGCTCTGTTCGACGCGTACATCGCGTTTTTGGGTACCAAGATAACGCCGCACGTGTGTGGCCAGGACATTGGACAGTATCCCACGTAACCAAGCGGCAAATTCGGCTGCACTCTCGCCACGAAATTCGGCGATATTGCCATGCGCGGCCATGCAGACTTCTTGAGCTAAGTCTGATGGGTCGGCTTTGACCTGCAAGTTCTCGTGAACTTGGGTCCGGGCGAGAAAGACGAGGTACTTGCGATAAACAACGAGCAAGTCGCCTAACGCGCTCCCATCACCGTCGCGTGCCGACGCGATCAACTGTTCGATCGTGCCGGAGGTCGGTTCGCTGTTGTGTTGCGGCTGTGTCATTTACCAATTTTCCAATCGCGGGCAGCGTTATTCTACCCGCAATCGTCTTGGTAAGCACCGATCAGGGCATTCGCTTTTGCGGCAACCCTCATCAACTGAACTGTTTAGACGCCAGCGGCACTCGCCAAACCGTAAGCCAGAATCGTCTCTTGTAGCTTGGCTTCACATTCGGCATCGAGCGGCGTCATCGGCAACCGCAGGTCGCCGCTATCACGTCCGACCATTCGCATCGCCGCCTTCACCGGGATCGGGTTGGTCGCCAAGCCGAGCATGTTCGAGCAGAGCGAGAACAACTTGTGGTGCATCTTCTGAGCCAGGGCGAAGTCACCGGCGGAAGCTGCGTTGACCAACTTGATCATGTCTGAAGGGACCAAGTTTCCTGCGACCGAAATCACACCTTCGGCACCGACACTCATCATAGGCAGTGTCAGCGAGTCATCGCCGCTGAGTACGGTCAGGTCGGTGCTGCCGACAATTGCCGAGCATTGGTCAAGCTTGCCAGTCGCTTCTTTGACCATGGTGATTCCGGGCAACTCACTGAGACGCTGAATCGTGGAGACTTCGATCTCCTTTCCGGTGCGGCCAGGGATGTTGTAAACACAGACCGGGATATCGACAGCTTCCGCAACCGCTTTGAAGTGCTGATAAAAGCCTTCCTGAGTTGGCTTGTTGTAGTATGGTGCAACTTGCAAAGTCGCGTCGGCACCTTCTTTGGCCGCACGCTGAGTCAGTCGCAGGGCCTCGGCCGTGCTGTTACTGCCGGTACCGGCCATCACCTTGATTCGACCGGCGGCACACTGAATCGTTTCGCTAATCACGCGTTCGTGTTCATCGTGCGTCAACGTGGGAGACTCCCCCGTCGTTCCTACCGGTACCAAGCACGTCGTGCCAGCTTCGATTTGGAATTCGATTTGCTCTTTCAAACGACCGTAGTCAACTTCACCGTCCTTGAACGGTGTCACAATGGCGACGGACAGGCCGGCAAATTCAGATCCACGCCGTGCGGTCATCAAAAAATCCTTGAGCTGTTTGAAGGGTTCTCGTGCAATTCCAATGGCCGTAGGTTAACGGGCTTGGACCGAATCAACAATCACCGGCTTTCCCGCATTCCCAAAACAACGGACGCGAAAAGCAGCGTGACCACCATCCCGCCCCCCGCCAGACACGCCCAAATGGAAGGACCTTGCCAAGTCGGTTGGTAGAAAAAACGCACTTCCCAGGCACCAGCGGGAATCAGGGTCGCTTGGTTTAAAAAACTTGACGACAGTACAGGCACCGATACGGCAACGGATTGATCGTTTCCGTTTGCCGGAACAATTTCGGCTCGCCAGTTTCCGTCCTGAAGCACGCTGCGGACCAGCAAACAATCCTGGGAACATTGAACCAGGTATCGCTCCGCATCCAGTTCTTGCAACTGACCGTCGTTGTCCGTTTCAGGTTCACTCGGTACTGGAAATTCGACCCGCGGAACGGTCGCGACATCACCGCTCGCCAATTGGGCAACGAGTGATTCCATCGTCTCCGGCGCCTTCCAAGTCGTCGCCAACCGAGCCATCGCACCGCCCTTGAGACTGCGTCTTGTGATAAAGGCATACGCCAACCCTTCGGACGGCATTACTTTGTCGCCATCAACGTGGGAGATGCCTTCGACACCAAGCCAGTGACGAAATGATTTCCAAAATTGGCGCTGTTCCGCGCTATCCCAGTTTGGTGACTGCCGTTCGACCGCCCTCCAAAACTTTGCCCATCCGAGGCTGCGAATCGAAACCATGCTGTTCACTACGGCGGAACGCTCGGCCAAATGCCAACGTCCGAACCATGCGGCGCGTTCGCTTGCGGCGACCTGTAGCGCACGGTCAGCGTTTGATTCCCGTTTCCAAAGCGTCGGCCACGCTCCCTTTTGCGTTCTCAATGTTCGTGCAACATGCGGATTTGCAGGCGAAATCCTGTTGGCTGCCGCCTGCTCTTTGCGGATCGATACTGTCGGCAACAAATCGTCGCCGCTCGACCAACAATCAACGCTTATCAGTGCGATCCAAGCGATAGTGCCCCATTTCGTCGCAGAACGTCGCTGCGTCTGACGCAACGCGATCACGACGAACATCGCAATCAGCGAGCAAGCGAAAGACCATTGAATGACTTCGTATCCGCCAAGTACGTCGAGCGGTCCCCAGTACTCGTCTGCGATCCCCGATGTCTGGAATCGGTCGCCTTCGTTTTGAGCGGCGGAGATTAGCGCGGTGATTGCGACCAACGCGAGTGCCAACACGCTGGCGATACCCACCAACCATCGCCGCTCAAACCGCTGTTCATTTTGATCAAGATCGGACGCGGGACGACTGAGCCAACGGGCGGTGATCATCGCCGCGCCGAGCGCAAAGACGGGCAGCCATTTCGCCGGGTATCGAAAGCTGTCATACCCCGGCACCAAAACACCAAGCCACCAATACGCGCCGCCGATCGCGCTGTTCGCCCCCTCAAAGACACCGGGGATCTGCTGAAGTATCCACACAAGTCCGAAATGTCCAAAGCTGAGCAGCAGTCCGGTGACCGCGACCATTCCGAACGGGTCGAACGTGTTTTGCTGGCGACTTCGCAGCGACACCAAACGCAACAGCAGGGCGCATCCAACGACAATTCCGGCATAGAGACTTGGCGTCCACATTCGTCCGTCTCCAGCGAGCAGTTTGGAGACTCTTCGATTGATCGGAAACAATTCGCCGAAAGGCCGTGCTGAGAACAGTTCCAATGCATGCCAGGGCGGTACCGAAAAGTCATACAGATCCGCTCGCTCGCTAGCCGCCAAGGTGCGATCGCTTTGTCGGCTCCAATCGATCGAAGCTGCGATTTGAGGCGCGGCAATTAACGCTGCGAGGCAACATGCCGAACTCAACTTGCCTGCTTGGCCAAGCCACCGCTGCAACCATGACGGTTCAGCATTGATTTTCCACAACAGCACAACGCTGCACAACAACGCGATCAAGACGACATGCAGCGCGCCCTGCGGGTCACCACCAAGAACCATCATTGCGAGCGATCCACCCGCGATCACGACATCACGCAACCATTTGGACTGTGGCTCGTTGGAATCCTGTTTTGCAAATCGGCCTAGCAGCGCCCCCAACGCAAACGGCATGTAGGCAGCCCCCACTAAGAATGGAGGGTTACAGCAAAGACCTAAAACGCTTCCAGAAAGCGGGTAAACGATCGCCGCGACCACCGTGCCCAAACCTTTGATCGACCACCTTCGCGCCAACCATGCGGCCCCGGCGCTTGCCAGAAGAAGGTGAAAAACCAGATACGCATTCAGCGACCATTCCGTTGGTACCGGAGCGGAAAAGAGGACGTATCGAACCGGGTAAAGGACCGCCGTGGTTGCTTCGCCAATCAGCGGGATCCCGGTATGGTCCAGCGGATTCCAAAGCGGCATCCACTCCGACTGAGTCCGAAACGCCACGTAGTCATACAAAGGCAAATAGAAGTGGCTGGCATCACGAAACGCAATCCGATCGCCAGTCAGCAACGGGAACACGGTAGCCAACAAGGTGGTCACCACCAACAGGCCGCCCGCGATCCCGCGGCCTGCAATTCGCAACTTCACGTGACCAAACCTTTCGTAACCGTCATGAACACGTCTTCGAGTGTCGGTGCGCGGTCGTTAAAACTCCGCATCCGAACGCCTTCGGCAATCATCGCTTCCATCAACTCGGCCAAACCTTCATCGTCGGTTTCCAATTCCGCCAGTGTGAACGTCGGGCCTTCTTCAAGTGCACGTAGGTTGGGGTTGCTTCGCAGAATCGACAGCCCAGCCTCCTTGCCTTTGACGAACTGAATCTCGACGTGCCGGTTTCTGCGAATCTGGCGATAAACCTGATCGATCGGTCCATGCATCAGCAGTTGGCCGCGTTCGATAATTCCAATCGACGTACAGCAATCGGCAAGCTCTGTCAGAATATGACTGCTGATCAAAATCGTTTTGCCCATGCGGCGAAGTTCTTTCAATAGTTCCTTGACTTCGACGCGCGCACGCGGATCCAGCCCGCTGGCGGGTTCATCCAAAATCAACACCGGCGGGTCATGGACGAGTGTTTTCGCTAAGCACAGTCGCTGTTTCATCCCCCGAGACAGGCCATTGACGAAGTCATCGCGTTTGTGCGTGAGGTCCAACAACTCCAGCACATTGTCGATGATCTGCTTTCGATCCTTACGTCCGATGCGATACGCCACGGCAAAGAAATCCAGAAACTCCCAAACCCTCATTCCGTCGTACACACCAAAGTTATCCGGCATGTAGCCAACCGCTTGCCGAACGCCCACGGGGTCTGCCATCACGTCGCAGCCGGCGACTTCGCCTTGTCCACGTGAGGCCCGCAACAAGGTTGCCAGAAATCGAATCGTTGTACTTTTGCCAGCACCATTTGGCCCAATGAACCCGAATGTTTCCCCCGCATCGATGTGCAGGTCCAGTGACTTCACCGCCGTGAAGTCGCCGTAATCCTTTCCGAATCCCGTCAAAGTAATCATGTTGCTGATGCGGCTAGTTGGAAGACTGGCTTTCGGTCGTGTTCTCGTTCGATTCGCTGTCGCCGGTCGTTTCTTCGGTGACGTCAGTCGGCGACACTGAACGCGCAAACGAAGAAATCAGGTTAACGTCCGCTTCAATTTCCGGAAGCGGTGGCTCTTGCAAGTGAACCAACAAGACGGTTTGCGCGTTCTGTTGGCTCGCGTTCGGTGTGATCGTCAGGCCGTCCATACGACCATCAACGCGGCAGATCAATCGAATCGAATCCTCTGGCAATGCGACGGGGTCAGTCAACCGCCCCATGATGACATCGATGTCCAGTGGCAAATCACTGGGAAGTGAAACGCCGGAAGCGGGGCCGTACTCGATCGTCTGCGCCTCACCAGGAGAGATCGCACCGATCACCGCAATGTGTGATTCCCCTGTCTCGTCACGTCGCACGACGATCGCGTCAAAGAGTTCGAGGTCCGTTTCATTGATCAATTGGCCTTGTCCGCTACCATCCGTCGTTGGATCGATGCGAATCCCACCACCTAAATCAATGATCTCTTCGGTATGGGCGAATCGCATCCGGTTACTCGACACTGCAAAATCGTGGAACGCCGGTCCCTCGTCGAACGAAACACGAAATGTTGGTTCGATGGAGATGTCTGGATTCGATTCGTCCGACAATGTTGCGGCGGCGCCGTCATGCGTCGCGAACTGCAGCGTGTACCGGCTGCTTAACGAGTTATAGATCGCCATCAATCGGGTGAGGTGAGCGCGAGGGTAGTCGGCGTAGGCTTCGACAATTGCGACTTCGGTGCTGCTTCTCGCGAACCCGATGTCCAGTTGAGCTTGGCGGGCGGCCCACGCGGCGCCGATGATTGCAATCACGGGTACCGCGAACCAAGCGTATTCCAAGCGGTTCATCAAACGAAAGACGATGTAGTTGACCGGGACTAAGATGACCAAATACACCAACAGCGAGCGGACGACCATTGACGAGTCCGGGATTTCTAACCCCGCTTCTTGGATCAATGTCGATCTCAAAACCGACATGACATCACTGTTGTCATTCCATGCGCCCAATCCGCCGATCGGATGAGGGGAAGAAAGCGGATCAAAAACACTGCCGGTCGACGTCTCTATTGGCCCCGATTGCTTCAGAATCGCATCACGACTGGCGATTCTCAGGTGCGTATTTGCTGCGGCATCTGCGTTGTTCCGGGACTTGCTAAAACGCAACTCTAAATCGTCGGGATGTACATCGAGCGGTTCCCCTTCGGAGTCACCGTTTGCATAAGCGACGGATCCCTGGGCGACAGAAAACACTCGTGCCGGTCGCCCCAAAAACACGCTGTTGATGAAGCTATCGTACGAATCCCAGTCCATGATCCAACTGTCGGTCAGGTTGAACCGCGACTGTACGACAGCACCACGACCAAAGCGTTGGCGAAGAACCAGCGAGCCGGTTCCTGCGACGGATTCAGCCTTACTAGTGATTCTTCCGTCGATCGCGACATGACTCGAATCCTGTTCCAACACACTGCGCTGCTTTGCCAAGCTGCGATCATCCTTGACGGAATGGTTGGTCAACATTTCCGCCGCCGCTTCACCATCAAGCTCGATGTTGCTGGTCGGCTCGAGTGGCAACAGGTCTGCGATCGAGGTATTCACGATCGATTCACTCGCAGCAGCACCATTGACGATTAGGCGGCCACCGAAACGGACCCAATCGGAAATCGCCAGCTGTTGCAAAGGAGTTAAAGCGTCTTGCGAGAGATCATCCCAGAAGATGACAGCGATGCTGGTCATGTCCAAGAACGTTTCCGGCAATGGCAAAATCCCATTGTCCGCCTTCGGGACGATGACTCGATAGTTGATCGTCAACTTTTCGTCGATCAGCGATCCCGATTTAAAACTCGCCCAGTTGGCGGTTTGAAAACGGGTGAATCGTTCCGGTCGCGTAGTCAGGACAACGAAGCTGTATTCGCTGCTTCCCATCGCTACAAGCGGCTGCGATCCGGTGTCCAAAACGCCGCCGCTGTCCGCCATCAAGCTACTGGAAACATTGACTCGTGTGGCAAAGCTATCGTTCGGAAGTGGAACTAGATATCGGAAATCCAAACGTCGCATTTGGCCTTCTGGCAAGACCACCGGTCGCACTGAAGCAATCGATTTTAGTGTGCCAATCTGCTGCAGGTCGCGATCTTGCAACAGCACCGACACTTGCGTGGACATCTCGCCGCGTCGGTCACTTTGGTTACTGCGAAGCGACTGCTCCGCAGTTCCCCAGTGGCCCGGTTTGGCAAGTCCGAATCCAGAGTTCTGATCTTGTGGATAGCTGACCGTGGGGCCGACCGTGTACGCTTCCTTTGGGATCGGTTCGCCATCCGCCGTTGTCGGCGAATTGGGGCGGCAGCCTTCACAACCGACAATCAACGGGACCGTCAAAAGGACGTAACAAAAAAACGCGTATCGCGGCATTCCGATTGTGGTCGCGAAAGGTGAAACGAAAAAGTTTTCTACGGTTGAACGTGCCGCCGTCTACGAGGCACGAACAACCAGTGGCTGCATTCTAAGCGACCTTGGGCGATCCGGGGTCGGCGGAAGCATAAAATTATGCCCAACGAAGTTTCCGCCGCACGAGATCACATGGAAGCCAACGCAAAAGTTTGCACGTTGATGCCCAGCACCAATACGCTGCCAGATGCCGCATCACAGTGCTACAATGCAAGCCCTCATCGACGATCGACACGATACACCGAGCGTGTTTGGACCACCGTAACGACTGATGTACATCCTTGAAAACCCGGTACTGCAGCGTGAGTTGTTGGTCAACTTGCGAACCAAACGTGCGTTTGCATTACTCGCGCTCTATCAGATCTTGCTTGCCGCGGTGGTGATCGCGGCTTGGCCCAGCGATCAGCGGTTGGACCTGACATCCAACCCTGCATCGGCAACCAAGTTGGTCAACCTGTTCTTCCTCGGGCAATACGTGATCGCCTCGCTGATGGCGCCAAGCTTCGCAGCGGGCACGATCGCCGGCGAAAAAGAACGAAAGACATACGAGATGCTGCTCGCAAGTCCGATGCGGCCCGGCGCGATTGTGTTTGGCAAAATGGTCGCTTCGCTGACTCACTTGGGCATGCTGATTATCGGTTCATTGCCAATCATCGTGCTCTGTCTGCCTCTTGGCGGCGTGCACGTCTATGAAGTCTTGGCCGCATACCTCGGTCTGATCGTCTCGGTGATCCTGTTCGGCGCCATCGGCGTGATGTGCAGCAGCTACTTTCCGCGAACGAGCAGCGCGTTGGTGGTCAGCTATTTGACGATCTTACCGCTGGTGATCGGAGCATGCGTTCTGTGGGGATCGTTGGGGGCAGACGGCTACCTGCGATTAAAGCTCGCGACGGTGGTGTTCCCCGCGTTCGGCTTGGCGGCAGTGATTCTGATGGGGGCGGCCGCTGCTGGACGATTACTTTATCCGCCTGATGTCGGCAGCGAAGGCAAAGAAGTCATCGATTTAGAACGCGAGGCAGAGGACGCAGTCGGCTTGGTGATTCAACCCGACCAATTCCCCGACCGTCTATTCGCTCCACCGAAGAAAGACGAGATGATGGCTGACGGGGCCAATCCCGTTTATGACAAAGAACTACACAGCGAGATATTCAGCCAAGGAACATTGATGCTGCGTTTGGTGATCCAAATCAGCATTCTTTTAGCGATCCCGATGATGGGATACTTTTTGTTTTTTCAACAACAGCACGCACCCTGGTTTTGCGTTTATGTGATCGTGTTCAACATGCTCGTCGGGCCTTCATTTTTGGCAGGCAGTATCACGAGCGAACGCGAACGCCAAACCCTTGACCTCTTGCTCACGACGCCACTTTCACCTCTTCAGATTTTGTGGGGCAAGTTTGTCGTACGGTTTCGAATCTCGGTGGTGCTGACCGGATTCCTGCTTTGGCCGCTCATCTTAGGCGCCGGGCTGAATACCGCATTTTGGACCAATATCGTCGCGGTCACGTTGATGTTTCTGATCGTCGGCATGGTTTGCTTGGTGAATTGCGTTGTGGCGCTCACCTGTTCGATGTTTGCGAGGAAAACGTCGATTGCTCTGCTCACGACCTATGCGGTGTTGCTGCTGATTTACGTCGTGCCGCCCGCCTTGTCGATTGTCACCCGGATGCTCGACATGCCGGCAAACACGATTTCCGATGTCGATTGGGTCGGGGTGGCGAGTCCTTTTTCGGCTCTGTTTTGGCTACCGCTCAACGAAGACCTTGTTCCAGACAACCGAGTCATCAACGAAGGATTCTTGTATGGCGTGTTCGGATACTTTGGATTCAGCGTTGCGTTGGTCTTCGGCGCGACGATGGCCATGTTGCTGAAACTTCGAAGCCGCAAAGGGCTTTCGGATGGCTGATCGCCTGGGCAGATCGCCTGGGCAGATCGGGCCGAATCCGGACTAATGCGTGCACGCACGTTTAGACTTTCTCCGGATGAGCGTCGTGATGTCAAAAATCTATGGATCATTGCGTGATTCTTCATGGAAAGTCCGCTCGCGGATCAATAAAACCAATGGCGGCTGTCCGCGTTCTTGATTCCTCCCGGCCAGCAACCCATCCCCTCTTCCACTGCGAGAGTCCTCTCATGCGCTACGCTTTCCCAGTCACTTGTCTGTATTTGACCCTGGCGGTCGCTTTATCGCCCGCTACCATTCTATTCGGTCAAGACGGCAACCGCGAACCCCGCGGCTTTGGCGGTCCGATCGAACTCGGTCCCGATGACAAACAGACCTATCCAGACCCACCGGAAACGATCGTCCAAAAACGTGAGGACATTCCGCACGGGAAATTGGAGATAATCGAGTACGATTCCAAGACCGTCGGCACGACGCGCAAGATGAATGTCTACACGCCGCCGGGCTACTCCAGCGACCAGAAGTACCCGGTTCTGTATTTGTTGCATGGGATTGGTGGAGACGAGACCGAATGGGAACGGTTTGCAACGCCTGACGTTCTGTTTGACAATTTGATTGCCGATGGAAAGGCGGTTCCGATGATCGTGGTGATGCCAAACGGACGGGCGCAGAAAAACGATCGCGCCGAAGGCAACATCTTCGCATCCGCCCCAGCCTTCGCTGTCTTCGAGAAAGACTTACTCAATGACGTGATTCCCACGATTGAATCACGTTACTCGGTCAATACCGACCGCCAGCATCGCGCGATCGCGGGGCTCTCCATGGGAGGCGGTCAATCGCTGAATTTTGGACTCGGCAACCTCGAACAGTTCGCCTGGATCGGTGGCTTTTCCTCCGCGCCGAATACCAAGCCGATCGAAGAACTCATCCCGAATGCAGAGAAGGTCAAAGAGCAGGTGCAACTGCTGTGGCTTTCATGCGGCAATAAAGATGGCCTGATTCGCGTCAGTCAGCGTGTCCAACGGCATCTGAAAGAGAATGACATTCCACATCACTGGAACGTCGATTCCTATGGTCACGATGCCACTCACTGGCGTAACAACTTGTACCACTTCGCGCAGCTGGTCTTTCAGCCAAAGGCATAACCGCTCGGCAACGTTCAAACAAATTCCGCCGACTTGCCAAATTCCGCCGACTTGCTGAAGCGGTACACATTTCCGGATTAGTAATTTTACAACGCCAGTCGAGATGTTTTGCACGAACATCAAGGCTGGCGTTGTGGATCACGCGGTTGCGATTTTGATTTCGGCATTTGCGCGTTCACTTGCATTCGCCACTGGCGAAGTTTGCCAAGCAGTTCTTTGGTTTTCTCCGGTTCGGTTTTTGAGAGATCATTTTGTTCGCCGATATCGTTTGCCAAATCAAAAAGCTGTACCGTTCCGTTCTCAAAATACTCGATCAATTTAAAGTCACCACAGCGAATCGCACCGCCAGGGCTTTGCATGCCGTGGTTGCTATAGTGCGGGAAGTGCCAATAGATCGCATCCCGTTTCAGCTCTGTTTCGCCGCGCAGCAGGGCAGTCAGGCTGACCCCATCCGAGTGATTCTTCATTGATGTTGCCGAGGCTCCCGAGATATTTTCGTCGACCATCTGCAAAACTGTCGGCATGAGATCGGTACTGATTACCGGAACATCACAAACTTTCCCTGGAGATGTCTGGCCAGGCCAATAGATGATCAGTGGTTCGCGAATGCCGCCTTCATACAGCCAGCCTTTTCCGCCACGCAGCGGGAGGTTGGAAGTCGAAAAAGCCCGGTCAAGTTGCTTTGGCGAGATCTTTCGATCAGGGCGACCGAAATTTGCCGCTGACATTCCACCATTGTCTGAGAAGAAAACGACAATCGTATCGTCAGCCACACTCAACTGCGTGAGTGTCGCGTCAATCCTTCCAAGGCTTTCGTCCATCGCCGCGACCATTGCGGCGAACTGAACATTGTTCTGTTGTTGTTTGACCTTCACTGTTCGCTCCGGCAACACTTTGAATCCGGACCAGGACGGGCGACGCAAGCGAGCGTCCAAATCGGCGCGGGACAGCGGTGACGGATCGTCGGGATTCGCTTCCAGGATATATTGCGGATCAGAATTGCGTTCGACTCGCTCCGTGTATTGATGCACAAAATCTTCACGGCCTTCGATTGGGTCGTGAACCGCGAAATGGGACAGGTAAAGAAAGAAAGGCTCGTCTTGGCTTTCTTCGATGAACTTGATGGCTTCATCAGTTAAGCGATCGGTCAAATACTCGCCTGGTTTATCATCCAGACCTTCCATCTCAAATGGAGAGTTGTAGCCGGCCTTTGGCCAACCTTTGTTCCAACGTGGGATTTGCAAATCGAAACCTTGGCTGGTTGGTCCAAAAGGTTCCTCGCCGAGATGCCACTTTCCAATGTGAGCGGTCCGATATCCGCGCGATTTTAGTTGCTCGGCAAGCGTGACCTCTTCAAGCGGAAGGTGCTGAATGGTTTCAACATTGAAGAGCTTCTGAAACTCAAAATCCTTTCGCCCGGGCAACCAATCCGTCAGCTGTAAACGGGCCGGGTATTTTCCCGTGAGCAAACTGGCACGTGTTGGCGAACAAACATGGCATGCCGCGTAAGCGGATGTAAATCGCATCCCACGCTCGGCAAGCTGATCGATATTGGGCGTCTGGTAAAACGGGCTCCCGTAGCAACCAAGGTCTCGCCAACCGAGGTCGTCAACCAAGAACACAATGACGTTGGGTCGCTTGCTACTGTGTTTTTCTGCCGCGTCAAGTTTGTCGTGGGCCGTAAAGATGCAGCACCAAAACAGAACGAGCAAACTGCTCGGAAACGTGTGCTTGTACCGATTCATTGACCGCCTGCTACTGGTAGGAACCCTTCGCGCCGCGTGAGTCGCGCTCACATCGTTCGAAACGTATCAGCATAGCGGCATTGAATCAGATTCGCATGGTAACGCCCAATACGCGTCGAACTTCCGCTGGGCTGGTCACACCTTCGCGAACGAGGTCGGTGGCGCATTCCCAAATCGACTTCATTCCGGCGTCTACCGCAATACGATACGCAGTACGAGAGTCCTTGGTATCAAGAATTTCGGCTGCATGTCCCGCGTCTCGCAACGACAAGAACTCGCTCGCGATGACGCGGCCTCGGTACCCCGTCTCGTTGCAGTCGTCGCATCCGAGGGGTTTGCGGCACCACTCAATTGGTAGTCCGAAATGATCCGTGCTATCCCGTGATTCGACGGCACAATGACAAAGCTTGCGTAACAGGCGTTGGCAACAGATGCCGATGACACTGCTGCGTAGGAGGTACGGTTCGAGCCCCAAGTCAAGCAATCGACTGACCGCGACAACGGTGCTGTCAGCGTGGAAGCTGGTCAACATCAATTGCCCCGTCAAGCTGGCCTGGATAGCGATCGAAGCCGTTTCCGGGTCGCGGATTTCGCCCACCATAATCACTTCGGGGTCTTGCCGAAGCAAGGATCGCAGTCCGGCCTGGAGCGTGAAGCCTGCTGCGGCGTTGACCTGGCTTTGTGAGACCCCATCGAGCGGAACTTCGATCGGATCTTCCAGCGACATCAAGTTTCGGCTGCCAGAGGTCTCTTGGACAAGATGACGAAGCGCCGCGTAGAGGGTAGTCGATTTTCCGCTACCTGCCGGCCCGCAAATGATCATCGCGCCACTTGTTTCGGCGAGACAGTCGGTGAGTGACTCGGTCACTTCGGCCGAGTGTCCGAGATCACTTAAATGCCGGTACTGATTTCCATGTCCAAAGAACCGCAAGACTGCTCGTTCGCCGTGGAGGGTCGGGTAAGTGCTGACACGAATCTCGGTTGTGTTTGTCGCCGAGGAAGCATTCCCCCCAGGACGTGGCGATGAATCGATTCGGCCTTCTTGCGGGACATCACTTCGATAGGTGAGCAAACTAGAAAGCACTTTCAGCCTGGACACGACCGAAGAGCTCGCACCAGCGGGAAATTCACCCAGCCGATGTAAGACGCCATCACTTCGGAAACGAACTTCCAGCCCGTTGGCAGTCGGTTGCAGGTGCAGATCGCTGGTTTTCACACGGTGAGCGAAGTCCAGAATTTGTTCAACGAACTCGGATGCGTAGGCATCGGTACTTGCGCGCAGGTGTTTGATGCGATCGACGATCTGTTCGCGTTCGTGAAGTAAATCGGAAACCTCGGAACCGTTTGTGGATTCGTGCGAGGCATCGACATGCGAGTCGTGGTCTGCGGTGAACGGTTGCGAGATCATACCGGCAGAAACTGAGTTAGGTTGTGGCGTGATACGTGCCGAGCCGTTGCCTTGGTGAACCTCGTCCCGCGGGCTGGGAATTTCCACGGCATGATCCGCTGGTCGGCGAAACCAAGAGCGAGCAAACATGAGACAAGGTCCAATCGGGGCGAAGTAATAGGTCGTGGGTGAATCCAGCGACTGTGGGCGAAGCGGCTCCGGCGAGCCTGACTTTGCCGCATGGGTTTCAAGATCGATTCAAGCCTGGGGCGACTGCGTCGCCAAGCAGTGCCGTGGATTTCCCAGAATGCAAATCGAGGCCCAGCAGGAACTGCTTTTCCAGTTGGTGGTACGCGACGTTTGAAACGACGCAGCCGCCCCAGGCTTGAAGAATCTTGAAACGCTAGACGTCACCTCGACTTTCAAGGGCGTGAACAGCCGCGTCACCAATGTTGTTGATGTAAAGCGAAAAGACTCGGAAAATGATCAGGATCAGGACCGCCGCGATGGCTGCCCAAATGAGCGCCGATGCCAGGTACGTGATCATGCCCATCGAACTGCGAACTTGCGTCTTGAGGTGGTTGAAATGTTTATCGAGTGTTTCCGAGAGACGCCCAGAAGCCTCGCCCAGCTCAACCGCTTCGATGGTGTCTTTTTGAAACAGAGCTGTTTCTTGCATCACGGTATGAATTTCACGCCCCTGCAAGATCGCCTGTTTCGCTGACTCGGCCCGACTCGAATACTGAGGCGTGCCCGCACTTCGAAACGCCAAGTCGACGGCGGACCAAGCGTCGAGCCCAGACTCGATCGCAAGTGCAAGCGTTTGGACGAATCGCGCCTCGGCAAACACACGCAGTTTGGAGCCAATCCACGGAAGTCGTGCGAACCAGTCCGTCATAAAATTGAAGTAACCGCGTGTGATCGCCATCACGAACAACACGACGGCGACTGCGGAAAGCGCGACGTATAACGCATAGGTGATCAAGCCTTTCTCACCGACAAGTCCTATGCCCAGCAAGTCTGTTTCGGCTTCACTGGTACTCGGCACGATCACGCTTGGCAGATAAATCATCATGCCAATGACCATGACCGCGATGACCAATTGGATCACTGGCCAAAGAATTGAGTTCATGAAGATGCGTCGAAAGTCGGCGAGTTGCTGATAGTACTCGGCAAGTCGATCGAGGACGCGGTCCAGACGACCCGCACGCTCACCGGCTTCGATCATCTGTGCAAAGTGTTCTGGAAAGTACGGGCCTTGTGCTTTGACCGCGTCGGCAAGCGAGCCGCCTTTTTGCACATGGTCGGCAACGGACTTCATTCTTCGTCCGTAATTGCTGCGGTGATTCTCCGCCTCACGTGCAAACACGCGATGAGGATCAAGCCCGACTTCGAAAGAGACACCGACACGTTCGCATAACGTGCTCAGTGTTTGTGGTTTAATTCGCCCCGCCAGCACGACTGCAATCCTATGGCATTCACCGGAGGATCGACGATTGCCTGGTCGCGGGCGATTGCCCACAGCGACGACGTGTCATCCGGATCGTATTACGAGTGGATCGATTCGCCAACAATGCTGGAAACCGCGTTTCCGTTCGCTGGCGAATTCACTCGTCGCAGGATAACAATTCGGAGTTTGGATTTTGTAAAGAAGCGGCGAAGGATGAGTGCTCCTTCGATGAATGCTTTACTCTTTCACTCGCAGACGCACGACAGCCCCACGAACAACGGGCAGCGACTCAAGCTTTTCCGTCGCTTGTTGTGCCAAACCTTCACTCGCTTCGTGAGTCATGATCACGAGAGGAACCATGCGATTGGTATCATCGCTGGTGTCGGTGTCATGTTGAATGACCGACGCGATTGAAATCGAATGCTCGGACAAGACGTTGGCAATTGCCGCAAGCGTTCCCGGATGATTGGCGACGGAAAGACGCAAATAGTAACGTCCTTTCAAGCTCGCCGCGTCGCGTTGAATCGCGCGTGGGGCGGTTTCACCGCTGAAGTATTCCAGCGTTTGAAACGTTAGCTTGGTACGGCCGACTGCGGTATCGATCAAGTCCGCGACGACAGCAGATGCCGTGGGCATTTGTCCCGCGCCGAGTCCATGATAGAACACTGGGCCAACCGCATCCCCTACAGCCCGGATGGCATTAAACGCGTTGCGAACTTCAGCCAGCGGCGTGCCGATTTTGAGAAGCGTCGGTGCGACCGAAAGCTCTAGTCCTTCGTCGGTCAGGTTCGCGACGGCGAGTAATTTGATCCGATAGCCAAGTTCTCGTGCGTAACGAAGGTCTGCGGGATCCAAACCGTCGATCCCGATTCGCGGTATTTCACTCCATTTGACCGTCGCCCCAAAGGCGAGATGCGCCAGGATCGCCAGCTTTTGTGCGGCATCGGTACCATCGACATCCATCGTCGGGTCGGCTTCCGCATAACCAAGTCGCTGTGCTTCGGCAACGACATCGGCATATGCACTGCCGTTTTCGTCCATTTGGCTGACGATGAAGTTGCTGGTCCCGTTCAGAATGCCTTCCAGCGATTGAATCTGGTTGGCCGAAAGGCATTGGCTGATGTTTGCGATGATCGGGATTCCGCCAGCGACGGACGCTTCGAACGCGATATTCCGTCCCAGCTGGCGAGCGCGATCAAACAATTCGGGGCCGTGTTCGGCCAACAACGCCTTGTTCGCGGTGACGATGTCTTTGCCGGATTCCATCAATTTCAGCATGATGGTACGAGCCGGTTCCAAACCACCAATCAATTGCGCGACAACGGTGATTTCCTTGTCGTTGATCACGTCGTCCAATGAATCCGTCAGGACACCGTCAGGCAATTCCATCCGCTGACGCGCTTTTTCGAGGTCACGCACGACTGCTTTTCGCAGCCACATCGTGCGTCCGGCGTGACGAGCAGTGCGGTCACCATGGTCGAGCAATAAACGCGCGACGCCGCTACCAACGGTTCCCAGTCCAACGATTGCAATATTTGTCTTTTCCATGACGCAGATGTTAACCGCGATCCCGTCCGAGAACGAGACGGCATACCAATTGTTATCGCCTCCGACCGGCAGTGGCGAAATTCTGATCTAGCGATGGATGTTGATGAATTGCCAGCCGGAAATCATCCAGCTTTTCCCGAACGGACGGCACCAACGGCATTGGGCAAGAAGCTTTAGCGGGCCATTTTTCAAGCTTTCGACAGTCAAGACGCCCGTGGCACCTTCGCTGACAGCCGTAGCGGTAACCAGGCCAATCCCCGACGCGGAGACGTTCCGAGAGAACGCACCGATCGATTCGGATTGTCCACGAATTTCAAGTGTGACGGGGCGAACGAGGTGTTCGCGGAAAGCGTTGCGGTTTTCGTTGTCGTAGATCGCGTCCTCGTCAAGCATGTCACGAACCGCATTTTCGACGTCCAGATTGGGCGCCGAACCGGAAAGACGTAGCATCGGGGTGAAGACTCCAGAATTTGAAGGGCAGAAAAGTTCTTCAGTAACGGATGAGGGATCGCAGCCAGATTGGCGGCATCCGACCGAGAGTGTGCTATAGGCCATGTTGCCCCACGGAAACTTGCTTGCGGTTTCGCGAACACGCAAACTTAATCCACACCGATTCTTCAAATTACCAAAAGAGTTTCTAAAAGCTCTGCTTGCGCCGCGAAATCGAGACACACCGAAAACCTCCGCTGGGTGTGCGATGTTGAAAATCCGCGACGCAGAGTTGCTGAATTCCCCACAGCTCCGATCGCTATTCCTGACGCGTGTAGACCGCCGGATAAGTGAACGTCGTCGCTTTGTCAGGCAACAGGTAGGCGACTTCTTCGCTAACGACCTTGCCATCGTGAACGAGTGTCCAACTCAGTTCGACGGGGCCAGTTTCGTCAGGATCGACGATGGAAGTTAGAACCCAGTCCCCCGTTTCCGTCGGGCGAATGGATTGCGATGTGACCTTTCCGCGGATAGCCGCCGTTTGAACTTCGAGGGTTCGGTCGTCAGGCAAATCTTTGATCGCATCGCCGGCGAACCGAATTTCGATTTCCGCAAGTCCCTCCGACCGCGTGACACTCAAGTTGGTTGCCTTCGCGACGCAGCGTTCAATTTCTGGATCGCCGGCAAAGAAGCTGACCGTGTACTCAAAATCCAGCGGCTCGGACACATCGATGGGTTGATCAGGAATCCAGTACGCCCCGATGTTGTCGACGCCTTCGTGTGCACCTGGTAGCTCCAGCAACTCGATGTGCCCGTTGGTCCAAGGAGTTTTTGGAGTGACCCAAACGCTGGGACGTTTGTCATATCGCGCGTTGTGGTCGTCGTAATGAAAGAACGCCCGGTTTCGTTGTAACGTGCCGAAGCCGTGTAACTCATCGACGTGAACCGAAGTCACCGACGGGTAACTTTGCCGAGCGTAGGGGCGCCACCGCCAATTTTCTCCGCCTTTCCAAATCAGTAGCCCGTCCGAGTCATGGACGGCAGGACGTGAATCGAGCGGCGGTCCATTCAGTCCGTCGCCCCACATCCACATCGACGTCAACGGGGCGATGGCGACTTTGTCGGGTACTTCACGAAAATGCAACTCGCATTGAATCTCGACATCCGACTTTGCAATCCCGGGCTGCAGGACAAAGCGATACGCGCCACAAACAGATGGGCTGTCCAGGTATCCCAGCACCGAAACGCTTTCATCATCACTTGCCGGCATCTCGACCCAGAATGCGCGAAAGTCCGGAAACTCTTCTTCTTGCTGCATCGCGACGTTGATTGCTAACCCGCGTGCAGAGCTGCCATAGATCGTTGTTTCGCTGCGTCCTCGAAAGTAACTTGAACCGAGAAACGACAGGATCTCTTCCGGTGCTTCAAGTCCAGGAAACCTGCCGACCAAGCGAATGCCTGCATGGCCAGCATTTCCAATCGCGCTGACGTCGACTGATTTCGGATAGGTGAAGTCGTCGCAGGAGAAATTCACCCGTTGGCAGACCTTTGCGTTTTCATTGCCTTCTCCATTGTCTTCGTGCGGTATTGGCGTCAAGGTGAAAAGGTCGACGCGATCACGTTGCACGAACCCGCGGTGAAAGGTTTCGATCCAGAACGGCAGTCCCTGTTCTGACCATGTCGCACGTTCGTGCCGATACTTGATCTTGATGTATTCGTCGTAATCAAGTTTCGCGAGCTCTTCATTGAGTTGCTCTTCTGGTCGATACGGCAATTTCGCTTGCTTCGCTGCCAGTCGCCGCAAGTCGTCATAAGACTGGATCAATACGAATTGGTCTTGAAGCTCGGGCGTCTTTACCGAAGGTCGATTGGATACCTCCGTCGAAACGGCATTTGCGGCGATCGCTGTAGAGGGAAGCTCAGCTTCCTGGCCGTAAGACGACGCGACCTCAGAGAACGTGAATCCGGCAACCGCAACGCACGCGATTCCGATTTTCGAATGGCCTTGATTGAACATCCAAGGTGTCTCGTCACAAGTGAAAAGGGTTTGACTAGGGCAAGCTACGTCAGCCGCCGAAGCAATTGCTTCGCGTTAACGTGCGGTTGGTGTGAACCCCGCTAGGGTTAACGCCCGCTTTGCCGCGGGATGCTTCATGAACGCATTCCAGACGCCACCGCAAAGCAAGTTATGCGCCATTAACATCGTGATTCCAGTATCGATCGCGATGACGTCGGGACTTCTCCAGCCATTGGTCGGATGAAAGGCGTTGATAAACCCGAAGGGGCCATACACCGACGCACCATACGTTTCCTTTTGATAAAGCAACGTCCTCAACGCTTCTTCGGGACAAATGGCCAATCCTCCCCCTGCCGCACTTGGCACCACGGTGCCGTCGATACCGCGTTCCGGTTTCGCAGGACCATCATGGAAGGGGCCGCCCCAATCGCGATATCCGTCAACACTGTCGCTACTGGTCAGCCCCCAAAGCTTCGCACCATAGTGAGAGAACTTCTCAGGCTGCGACTCGGCAAGTTGCTGCTGAAATCGAATCTGCGCAAGGTGTGCGAGTTGGCTATTGCGCCAAAAGTCCCAGCCAGTGGGATCAAGGGTGTTACGTACGTCGAAGTAGGCCCATGGATACTGATGCACGAACAAGGGTGGGTAACTCAGAAACGGTTCACCATCGAAGTGCAACTGTGGCTCGCGGCGCCAGGACAGCCAGCTTGTTCGATCAATGCCATACGTCTCGGAAGCAATCGCAAGCAGCGTGAGGATCGGATGCTCGCTGAATTGGTCCCACTTGTATGGCAAACGTCCGTGTTTGGGAGTCCAGCCCATATGCAGACAACCATCATCCGACAACATGCTTTGCCAATCGACACGTTCATAGATGGATAAGGCAAGCTCGTTGACGAGGGGATCGTCGGCAAATACAGACGAAGCGTGCAGCGCGCCAGCGACGGCCAATGCGGTGTCGATGGTGGATGCTTCACTGTTCGCCACGCGTCTGCCAGAACTTCGCGCAACGAAGTGAAAGAAGATGCCTTGAAAGTGATCAACGTGATTAAAGAGCGACCAAAGCAAGCGTTTTACATAATCCGCAGCCTCGCTGACCGGCATCCGACCAGTTTCGGCGGCAATGGAAAACGCCGACAAACCGAACCCACAGGCAGCAACGCTGCTGGTATCGGACACCCCCGTGCTTCGAAATGAAGCACGGTCGGCAATCAGCCCAGTACTGTCATCCGACGCGGCAACGAAGAACGTTAAGCCGCGCGAGATCAAGTCTGACGCGAACGCTTGCTGTCCGGAATCGAGTGGAAGGTTTTCGTGCAACATTGCGTGGTCGCGGATCGCTCAATCAAACTGCGAGCGAAGCTTTACAAAGTATCGAAATTCATTCAGTTGAAGATTTGACAACGCGTCATACACGCACTGAAAAAGTTTTTGGCAACCAAAGCCGATTAAATTGCCCTTCAATTTTCGCTAGTTTGTCGTTGCTTGAATTCTGAAGAAAAGTTTCTTTTCGAGTCTTCGCACCGCAAAGGAGCTTTGCAACCAAATTACCGTTGGCTGTCCTTCCCTTACCGAGACGACATACCCTAGTTGGCTTTGAAAAGACAAAAGCAACATTATTTTTGATCTCGACCATCACACTCCGATGGCGATTCTCTTTTCTACACAACTGGCACGCGAGTCGCGTAGCGAACGCCCCAGTCCTGTCTGCTTATCTTCTGAACAATGAATTACGAAAGGAGGGGGTCATGATTGTTGACCCACAAACATCTGCTTCGACAGAGACTCCGGAGCATCCATACACGTCAGCGACTGCGCCTCGCGACAGCGAGGTTCAGTCCGCGACCGATAACGCGTTAATGGCCGTCGCGGGTTACCTGCGTCTGTGCGGAATCCAACACCCCGATGTGTTGCGTGACCAGTCACACCGCATTCTTGCAATGGCAATTGAACGCGGCGATGAAGCACGAACCAATGAAACGTTGGTCAGTGACGCGCTGTCGGTCGCCATCGAAGAGATGCAGCGAATTCATGATCAGGTTGCATTTCACTCGATCGGATGCCAAGGAGTCATCGACCGCGACGTTGTCAATCAACGCTGTGTGTTGGCGTTGTCGCAAGTCATGAAGGACCCAGTGCTGTTGCGAGATGGCGAAAGCCAACAAGATCGTAGCCGTGCCTATGGTCAACGACATGCTGTGACCGTGTTGCCTAAACGAAACGATCGGCCAATGCGTCATAACGGGACGCCACAGCTGATGCCGGTGCTGCGACCGCAGTGGTGGGTGACGATGGTCAATCGCCGCTTTGAACAACTCGCGCTGACGTTGCAAGCGATCGTTTCGCCGTCGCGTCCAAGCGGTGAATCTCCCACGATCTCTGAATAAGACGACTGGGAGACGCATCGATGAGTATTTCAATGACTCGCAAGTGCATCGCACTTGCGACTTTCGCGATCACTGCGCTCGGTCTCTGGGCCTATGTGACGACGATTCAAACGGGCGGTGCGAACGTCTTCGAATGGATCGGCGCTGTCCTGTTTGGAATCCTTTTCGGGTGGATCGCGTTTTCTTTCGCGGTCGCCACGATTGGATTTTTAAACCTTTGGAACAATCCACCAACTGTTCGCGAGCTACCAGAGGATCCTGAGACGAACGCGCAGCTACCTTCGTGCGCCATCCTGGTTCCCGTTTACAACGAATCGCCCGAAGACGTCTTCGCACGTGTCGAAGCGATGTATCGTGACCTTGTACGTCTCGACGCGCAAGACAGTTTCGAGTTCTACGTACTGAGCGACTCGACCGATCATGAGAAATGGTTGGCCGAGCAATGGGTTTGGTCGACAGTAATGCAGCGACTCGGCAGCAAGGCCAAGATTTACTATCGCCACCGATCCGAAAACATTGGACGCAAGGCTGGCAATATCGCCGACTTTTGCACCCGCTGGTCTGGCAATCATCAATACATGGTGATCCTCGACGCAGACAGCTTGATGGCTGGCGAAACGTTGGTCGAAATGGTTCGACGCATCAATGCCGACCCGAAGCTAGGGATCCTCCAAGTTCCACCGATCCCAATTGGTCGACAGTCAATCTTTGCTCGATTGCAGCAGTTTTCAGCTCATGCTTACGGCAATGTGTTCGTCCGCGGATTCTCACGCTGGGCCGGGGACCAGGGAAACTACTGGGGACATAACGCGATCATTCGCATCGATGCGTTTCGCGATCATTGTGACCTGCCGGTTCTCCCGGGTGTCGCTCCGTTGGGCGGCGCGATCCTGAGTCATGATTTCGTAGAAGCCGCTCTGATGGTCGCCGCTAACTGGAAAGTCAAGCTGGCCGACGACTTGGGCGGCAGCTACGAAGAGTGCCCGACGACGTTAGCCGATTATGCCCAACGCGATCTCCGCTGGTGCCAAGGCAACCTGCAACACTCTCGGTTGATCATTTCCGACGGCTTTCGATTGCCCAGTCGATTGCACTTTGCCAGCGGTGTGATGTCCTATGTCAGTTCGCCACTGTGGATTGCGTTTACCTTGGCCTGTATTGCAGGCTGGCTGTTTGACGGTACCGCATCCGATTTGACTTGGGTTCAAGGTTACGGACAGTTTGCGTTGTTTGCCGCGGCGATGATGATGCTGCTCGTACCTAAAGCATACGGGTATGCGATTACCGCGAAGTACCAGTCGGAATCGCAACGCTGCAAACGCAATCTTGCTGCAAGTGTACTGGTGGAAGTGTTGCTTTCGATCTTAATCTCACCAATCATGGCGATTCTCCACACGCGTTTCGTGATCGCGACACTACGCGGCAAAAAGATCCAGTGGAATGCTCAACAGCGCGGCGAACATGGAGTATCGATCATCGATGCGACTCGCCAAGGTATCGGATTCACATTAATCGGCGCCGCACTGACGATTGCGATCTATTACGCCAACCCTCCGTTGCTGATTTGGTTCTCGCCAATCATCGTTGGTTTGTTGCTATCGATTCCAATGATCATGTTGCTCGGCAGCCAAGCGGTTGGCAACTACTTGGGACGATGGGGAATGCTGTTGATTCCTGAAGAGATTGCATCACCGCCGCTCAGCGAGAACTTCAAGAAAGCTTATGAAGCCAATCAGCAGGCGATGGCCGGTCAGTCCGGTCGACTGTTCCGCAGGGTATTGGACGACCCAAGCTTCTTTACGATTCATTGTCGCGTCCTGAAGGCGAGCGATGCAGATCGCCCACTCAGTTCCGAGCAACGAACTCAAACTCAAGAGCTAGCGGAAGGGAACGTCGAGAACATCCCCGTCAGCGAGCGAGCCCAAGTTCTCAGCGACACTGAACTGTTACAGCAATTGCATGTTCACACGCAGATGATGTCGCAATCCGCTTAGGAATTTGCGGGCGACCTAGCAACAGCAGATGCGGCTACGAGGTAGCCGCATCGTCGTTCGCATGGGTGCCCCTTGAGAGACACCGTTTTCGCTCAGCTCATCGACTCGAGCGAAGGCACTTCATAGCCTGGATTGTTCGGGTCCTTGACCAGCTTGTTTGCTTCCTCGGAGTGTTCTCCGATAAAGCGTTCTGATTTCGGATCGAAGCTTAATTGTGGACCGAGCTTCCATTTCGCGTCACTCGGAATACCAACTCCGTCTGTCATCACCGAACGAAGTTTTTCGAAGTGCTCGGTCGCGTCATCATTCTGGAAGTCGACCGGGTTGCCTGACAGTGCGACCTCTTCGCCTAGGCGGTAAGAGTTATTCATCATGTGTCCGAGCACGCATCCATAATGCGCGTCGGAGACATTTCCGTTCGCCATCGAGGGATCATTTGCGCGGACGGCGGCGATGAAGGCACCCCAGTTGCCGCCCGGTGTGACATCACCGCGTTCAAGTTTCAGTGGCTCTGGCTTTGCGGCGCCGGGACGCAAGATTTTGTAATTGCTTTCGCCGGTGATCACACTTCCGTCTTCGAGATAGTACTCGTTAAAGACTTGGTGCTGGTAGCCTTTGTAGTTCACGTTGCGAACGTTAAAGAACACCATTTGTCCGTTGGGATACTCCGCCATCGCAAACATGGTGTTGGGCGTCACGCCTTGGTCATCCCATTGGAACCGGTTTCCGATCGCCATCGTACGAACGGGGTGTGTTTGATCGTCATCGATCGCCCACCGTGCGACATCCAACTGGTGAGTCCCTTGATTGTTGAGGTCACCGTTTCCGCTTTCCCAGAACCAATGCCAGTTGTAAGGCACGTAGTTGGCGTGATAGTTCTCGATCACGGCGGGGCCTTTCCAATGGTCCCAATTCAGATCGGCTGGCGGCGTCGTCACCGGTTTAAAGCCGATTCCCGATCGCGGTTTGCAGCAGTAGCCATAGGCGATTTTTAGCCGTGGCAGTTTGCCCGACTTGAGCGCTTCGTGCAGTCCGGCGATACCAGCATCACTGCGGCGTTGGGTACCGTGCTGAATCACGACACCGTATTTCTTTTGCGCGGCAACGACAACACGACCTTCTTCGATGTCGTGGCTCATCGGTTTTTCGACGTAGACGTGTTTACCCGCCTGCGCAGCCCAGATCGTCATCAACGAGTGCCAATGGTTTGGCGTCGCGATCGAAATCGCGTCCAAGCTGTCATCGTCGAGAGCTTTTCGGATATCATCGACGCCCTGCGTGACCAGTTTGTCGGTGGCACGCTTTTCGAGCGAATTCATCGTGTTTGCCAGCACTTTGCTGGCAGGGTCAACGACGTAAGCGAGCTCGACATTCTTTTGGCCACGCCAACCACCGATGTGTGACTGGCCGCGGCCATTCAGCCCCGCGACAGCAATGCGAACTCGATCATTCGCACCATTGATTTGGCCGCTCGCTTTGGTGCCGGTGATGATCAGTTGGCTGCCCGCCATCCAACCGGCTGCCGCGGCAACCCCGGTCTGTTTCAGAATTTGACGCCGATTGATCGAGTTGTTGGTCTGGCTCATCGATAAGGTGGGATTGGTGGAAGGAAATGTAGCCTGGAAGGAAACATTCTAACACGCAATCACACCTGAATGAATCAGGAAGACGAATCGGCGAAAAGCGGCCGACTATTCGGCTGATTTTGCGGCTGCTTCTTTCTTCGCTTTCGCCTCTGCTTCTTCTTTTTCGATGTCTTCTTTAACCAACTTCGGTGGCAGCGGCTTGCCTTCAGCGATGAACTTCATCGAAATCGAGTTGACGCAGTGGCGAGTGTTCTTTTCGGTGAATCGCTCGCCTTCGAAGACGTGGCCGAGGTGGCCACCACAGTTGTTACAAATAATTTCGACGCGGTAACCGTCAGCGTCCGTTTGGCGTTTGACCGCGTTTTTAATTTCGTCATCGAAGCTGGGCCAACCACAGTGGCTTTCAAACTTCGCTTCGCTCTTGTAGAGCGCCGCGTTGCAGCGGCGGCAGATATAGGTGCCAGCGTCTTTGGTCATGGTGTAGCCGCCGGGGCCGGGAGCCTCGGTGCCTTTCTGCATGATCACATACGCTTCCTTGGCATTCAGCGGGTTGTACTTTTCGACGGACTTTTCTTCTTGCTTGATTTCGTCGCTCTGCGAATCGCTGCTCATCTTCTTTTCCTTGGCTGAACTTGTCGCGTCTGAACTGACCGCGGTCGTCTTCTGTTTTTCGTCTTGCGATTTTGCCTCGTCGACCGGGGCGGCATCGCCCGCTGGTGCCGAGGTTTCCGACACGACGATGTCGCTAACGGATGCTTGCGGTGCCGATTCGACGCACCCTGCCAGGATCGCGGCTCCCATCACCGTGGAACCGGCAACGGCGATCCAACTCCGTGTTTTCGTTGATTGGCTCATTTCATTCATTTCCCTGGTACCACTCGATCGCAACTCGATAACAGAACAGCATTACACCCATCATACCCGCTAGGGCAAGGAACAGCCAAAGGATGAACTGTCCCAGAACGGCGAAGTTCCCAACGAACCAACCGCTGACGAGGTCGTCCCACCAAATAATTGTCAGCATCGTGCCCGCACAAAGGTACGGCCCAAAGGGGATTTCGGCGTTTCGCGTCAAAATCGCGTAGATCAACACGATCACGATCGCGGCAATGGGAGAGACGAAAAACGCCATGACTGAACCCTGCCAGCCGATAAACGCCCCGACCATTGCCATCAACGTCACGTCTCCAAATCCAAGAGCTTCCCTGCGCATTGCCAGACTGCCCACGATTCGGATGGTCCACACGACGCCGCCCCCGACCCCCAGGCCGACCAGTGCAGACAGAAATCCGATCCACGGAATCCCGTTGAATGAATAAAGGACACGGATCGCAATCGCACCGCTGATCCAAATCGCCAGCAACAATTTCCAGTTGTAGTTCCGCACCAGTGAGGCACAGAAATAGACAACCGCCTTTGCCAAACCACGACGCAAAATCACGCGGCGGTTGGCAAGCGCGAAGCACCACATCGACCAAATGCCGATCGCCGTCCACCAGCCTTGGGGACCAAGCCACGCGGGGTCAATTCCACCCGGTGTGGCAAACGTGATTGGCTCTGGACCGTTTGGACTGTCCCACGGTAGGAAGACCCAAATCGAGAGCCAAGAAAACGCGAGCGCGAAAATCGTCCCCGGGATCGTCAAAATGTCAGGGATCGTTTTTTCATCAAAATCGATGAACGTGGCCGCGACCATGATCGTGATCAGCACGACGTGCGACGCGAACACCGTTGTCATGTAGGGTTCCGCGATGACCAGGAAAGCAGCATTGCGAAACCCGATCGGCAGCACCGCGCCGGTTTGGGTGATGTACCAGTAATACATCGGAATGCCGATTGCCATCGCAATTTCGATCAGCATCGATCGCACCCAAAACCCGTTGCCGTGCACTTGTCGCTCACGGCGCAATCCGAGCCAACCGATAATTGGGATTCGATCGCTCACCCGACGTGCTGGGACGTCCGGCGAGGGCTTTAGCCAAGGACCGATTGGCCGCGGGGTCCATGCAAATTTGTAGATCGCAAAATTGCAGAACACGCCCAACAAGACGCCGAGTAGTGCCAACAAACAGACACGACCCTCGATCGGCAGCAGTATCCAAGAATTGATCAAGCGAACCAGTCTCGTGGGATAAAAGCCAATTACAAGCGACAGCGACCCCGCCATCGAATCACCCTGCTTTAATGATTGCCCCCGAGACGGGAATCTTCACCAAAGGAATCGTAAATCTGCAATCGCTGTCCACCACACGAGAGTAAAACGTGCTTCGGTGACTAACGGGCGGTTTGAATCCTTGCAGGCAGAGTATCTAATGTCTCGGCGTCGATTGTCTGTTGATAATCCGCACCGTTGATAATCTAACACGGCATTAATGTAGCGACGGCGACCGATCCCTCCAACGCCCGGACCGATGGCGATGCACGCCCCTGAAACGCTTCGATTCACGACCGACCAGCTGGAATTAATCGATCAAACCAAATTGCCGATGCAATTAACGTATCTGGTTTGTACGACTGTCGAACAGACTCATAGTGCGATCCGTCGTCTGGTTGTCCGTGGGGCCCCCGCCATCGGCATCGCTGCCGCCTACGGCGTTTGTCTGGCACAATCGGGCGACCCCGGAGCCGCAGCTACCAAGCAGGATTACCTCGAAGCGATCGAATTTTTGGCGACCAGTCGCCCCACCGCCGTCAATTTGTTCTGGGCTCTCGATCGGATGAAGGAGTTGGTTGAAACGACGCCGGAACCCGAATTGAAACAAACGCTCATCGCCGAAGCGCGAAGAATTCATGAGGAAGATCGCAAGATGTGCCGCTCCATCGGGCGAAACGGCGCAGCCTTACTCGGCGAAGTCGACTCCGTGTTGACGCACTGCAACGCCGGAGGGTTAGCCACGTCGACTTGGGGAACGGCACTCGCGCCGATCTATCACTTGCACCAATCCGGACGAGCAATCAAGGTCTTCGCTGACGAAACACGACCGCTACTGCAAGGCGGACGATTGACCGCCTGGGAACTTTCTCAAGCAGGCGTCGACGTCACCGTGATCACCGATTCAATGGCGGGCGCTTTCATGCGACAAGGCAAAATCAAAGCGGTGATCGTCGGCGCGGACCGGATTACCGCGGCCGGTGATGTCGCAAATAAGATTGGCACCTATTCCGTCGCGGTTTTGGCCAGACACCACGGCATACCGTTTTACGTTGCCGCGCCCAGCAACACCTTCGACATGGAATTGATCGATGGTGATGACATCCCGATCGAAGAACGCGATCGGGACGAAGTCGCCTGCCCACACGGAACTCGGATCGTTCCAGACGAAGCGAATGTGATGAATCCTGCGTTCGACGTCACGCCAGCTGAATTCGTCACCGCAATCATCACCGAAATCGGAGTGATCGAGTCACCGAATCTGGAAAATATTCGCGAGCATTTCGCGGCTACCGTTTAGCGTCAGAGTCGCTTCTGGCAAGCTTTTCCTAAGACACGATTGGCGTTTTGCTCGGTTCGCCCGCTTCTTCCACGACGTAGGTCGGAACCGCATATCCAGGCAGCGATTCACGCATTTGCTGCACCAATTGACGGCCTTCTTGCGGCGAAACCCAAAAGTGGCTGGCACCGCGGACTTTGTCCAGCTGATGCAAATAGTATGGCTGCACACCACGGTTGATCAGCGTTTTGGAGAGCTCGATCAACGTGTCCGCGTCGTCATTGATCCCGGCCAACAAGACCGATTGGTTGAGTACCGTAACGCCCTCAGATCGCAATCGCTTGATCGAAGCGTCCACTGCTGCATCAAACTCCTGAGAATGGTTGGCATGGATCACCATCCAAACGCCCAGTCGAGTTCCGCCAAGCAGATTCAGCAACTCTGACGTGACACGCTGAGGGATCACGATCGGCAACCGCGTGTGCAATCGAACGCGTTGCACGTGTTCGATGTCTGCCAACTCATCGATCAGCCCTGCAAGGCTGGCGTCGGAGAGTGTCAACGGATCGCCGCCACTCAGCAGGACTTCTTCGATCGTCGCGTCGTTGCGAATGTAGTCCAGTGCCGGAGCCCACTTGGATTTTTGGGCGTTCAATTCGGAGTAGGGGAACTCCCGTCGAAAGCAGTATCGGCAATGGACTGCGCAGGCCCCATGAGTGACAATCAAGGCACGACCATGGTATTTGTGCAAAACGCCGCCGGTTTGACTGGCGTTCAAATCGCCGACAGGGTCGGAAACAAACCCCGCTGCCTCGACGGTTTCATTCGTGACCGGCAAAACCTGACGTAAGATTGGATCGCTCGGGTCCCCCCGTTTGATCCGGTTGGCAAGCTCACGTGGGACAAACGTCGGAAATCGATTTTCCAGCACCCCTGCAGTTTCCGGATCGATCCCAACGTATCGGCACAGTTCCTCGCCGCTGCGAATCGCGTGTTTCATTGCCGATTGCCAGGACACTGATGATCCGGGGTTGCGATCGGCCCGAGGCCCGCGAAATGTCACGGTCTCGGTCGCTGTGGAAAGATCGTTTGAGAACATGGTTAAAGGCCCGGTGACGAAAAGGGCATTGCCGGATAAAACAGGGCGGAAAGCTGGTGAGGACAAAACGAGTTTTGGCCGGTAAACTGCCGAGCCAATCATTCCCCTACACGCTCGCCGGGACGGAATTCAACGGAGCCGAACGAAAACATGGCAACTTACAACACAAGCGATTTTCGAAAAGGGCTGAAGGTCCAAATTGATGGCGAACCTTACCTGATGACGGAAATGATGTTCGTCAAGCCTGGTAAGGGCAACGCACTTTACAAATGCAAGCTGAAGAACCTGATCCGCGGAACAAGCCTGGATCGGACGTACAAAGGCGGTGACTCGCTGGAATCGGCAGATGTCGAAACTACCGACGTCTCATTCCTCTACCGCCAAGGCCCCGACTATGTCTTCATGCACCAGGAAACCTTCGAGCAATACGAAGTTCCCGAAAAGGTCGCCGGAGACATCTGGAAGTACCTCAAAGACGGCATGATCTGCACGATGACGTTGTACAACGGCAACGCAATCATTGTCGAAGCTCCCGTCATGGTCGAACTGGAAATCACCGAGTGCGCACCTGGTGCTAAGGGTGATACCGCGACCAACGTTACCAAGCCAGCAATGGTTGAAACCGGTGCCGAGTTCATCGTGCCAGGCTTCATCAAGCAAGGCAACGTGATCAAAGTTGACACTCGAACTGGCGAATACGTCGAACGCGTCAGCAATTGATGGTGAACCCGCTCCTTCTGCCTGAACTCCGTGAAATGCTGGCCGAGACCAACGAGGCCGAGCTGACGGAGTTCTGCACTGCACTGAACGCAGGTCGCACGGCAGAGTTTATGGAGGGTTTGGCGGACACAGACTTGTGGGCGGTCCTGCAGTACGCGGAACCAGACCGCCGTGCCGAAATCTTTGGCTACTTTGACGAACAGCGACAAGTCGAGCTTTTGCAATCGCAAGAGCCTCGGCAGGTCGCTGCGCTCGTCGATCGGATTCCTTCCGATGACCGTGTCGACTTGTTTCAACAGCTGACACCATCGCGAGCCCAAGCGATTTTGCCGCTGTTGCCAGTCGCTGATCGACGCGATATCCAACGCCTGTGCTCGTACCACGAAGGCACCGCCGGGGCGTTGATGACGTCCGAAGTCGCGATGCTCTCTGAATCGCTGACCGTCACCGGAGCTCTCGAAGCCCTCGGCAATCAGGCGAGCGAACTAGAAACGATTTACTACCTGTATGTCGTTGACGACGATCACTTGCTTCGCGGTATCGTTTCAACGCGACAATTGGTTTCGTCACTCCGCACGCCCGAGAAAACGATTGGGCAACTGATGGAGACCGATGTCATCGTCGCCGAAGTTGACGAAGACCAAGAATCGGTCGCCGAAAAGGTCGAACACTTTAACTTGTTGGCGATTCCAGTTGTCGACTCCGGGCGGCAGTTGCTGGGAATCATCACCCATGACGACGTGATCGATGTTGTCCGCGAAGAACTGACCGAAGACGCTCAGCGAATTGCGGCGGTCGAACCGCTGGAAGAAGATTACTTGCGAATCGGCCTGTTGACCCTGTCATGGAAACGTGGCATCTGGTTGATCATCCTGTTCTTCGCAGCGTTGCTCACCGCGTTCGCGCTCGAACACTACCACGAAGAGCTCAACACCTACATTTGGCTGGTTTCGTTCATTCCATTGATCATCAGTGCCGGCGGAAACTCGGGCAGCCAGTCCGCGACGTTGGTGATCACTGCGATGACCAGCGGGCAAGTTGAAATCTCGGATTGGCGCAGCGTCCTCGGCCGAGAAATCATCGTCGCGACCGTCCTCGGCACGTTTCTCGCATTGATCGGCTACGCCGTCGCGATCTTCCTCGCTCCTTCATTGACGGCAGCGTGTGTGATTCCGCTCACGTTGGTCGCTGTCATCTTTGTGGGATGTTTCTTCGGTGCTTCATTGCCGCTGATTTTTCAGCGTCTTGGCCTGGACCCGGCCATGATGAGCAATCCGTTTGTCGCCGGGATTGTCGACATCCTTGGGATCATCATTTACATCAACATCGCTCGCATGTTGTTGTAATCGGCCAATACGGCAACGAGAGAAATTAGGCGATCAAATCGTGTAAGACATGACCGTCGATATCGGTCAGTCTGAAATCGCGACCTTGGTAACGGGACGTCAGCTTTCGATGGTCTATCCCAAGCAGATGCAATATCGTTGCATTGAGGTCGTGGATGTGCATGGTCCCTGGCGTCCACTTTTCTTTGCTTGGCTGTGGATAGAGCGGCACGCCGTCGGAGTCGGCGATGTTGTATCCATAGTCGTCCGTATGGCCGTAGGTGATCCCCGATCGCACGCCTCCGCCTGCCATCCAAGTTGTAAAGCATCTCGGGTGATGATCACGACCGTAATCTTCACGGGTCAGGTTGCCTTGACAATAAACCGTCCGACCAAATTCACCGCCCCAAACGACGAGCGTTTCGTCCAGCAGCCCTCTTCGTCGCAAGTCCTTGATCAGCGCCGCACAGGCTTGATCGATGTCTTTGCATTGGGATTCATGTTCGGTCGGCAACCGTCCGTGGGCGTCCCAACCTCGATGAAAAATTTGAACGTTGCGTACACCACGTTCGACCAACCGTCGTGCATTTAAACAGCAAGCCGCGAAGGTCCCCGGTGTATTCACATCCTCACCGTACAAGTTCAGTGTCTCTGCCGATTCATCGGACCAGTCCATCAACTCCGGAACCGACGTTTGCATTCGGTACGCCATCTCGTGCTGCTTGATGCGTTCGAGCACCTCAGGATGTCCGAATCGTTGATGTTGGGATTGATTGAGTGCCGTGAGTGCATCGAGCTGTTTGCGGCGATCTTGGTGGCTGATGCCTTCGGGATTGCTCAGGTACAACACCGGATCACCTTGGCTTCGCATCAGGATTCCTTGGTGTTCACTGGGTAAAAATCCGGTTCCCCACAGACGATTGAACAGACTCTGTTCGGCGAAGTTCGTGCGTGCGTGCATCACAACGTAATGCGGCAAATTCTCATTCATTGTCCCCAAACCGTAGCTGAGCCATGCCCCAAGGCTCGGTCGGCCCGGAACCTGGCTACCCGTTTGAATGTACGTGATCGCGGGGTCATGATTAATCGCTTCGGTGAACGTTGACCGTACCACGCAAAGCTCGTTCGCAACGGTCGCCGTGTGAGGCAGCAATTCGCTGACCCAAACACCATCGGATTGATTGTCGACTTTTCGGAATTTGTACTTGCTAGGACATAGTGGCAAACCATTTTGCTGATTCGCCGTCATGCCGGTGATTCGCTGGCCATCTCGAATCTCAGCTGGCAACTGTTCGCTAAACTTTTTCTCAAGTAGCGGTTTGTAGTCCCACAAATCCAGTTGGCTGGGACCGCCACTCATGAACAGGTAAATCACGCTCTTTGCTTTGGGCGCGTGATGCAGCCCGCCATGTTCCTTGGCGGTCGGACGTTGATCAGCACGTGCGCTGTCTCCGAACAGGTTCGCCAACGCGGCAGTCCCCACCCCCAATGCCCCCCGGCCAAACAACTGTCGGCGGGTGGTCATCAATTCATGTTCTCGGATTGGATTCATCAGTCTGTTACTCTGCTACTCGCTTCATATCCGGGGCCGCACTAGTACAACATCACTGCCAGATCGCTGGCCAAGACGACGCTGGTTACCTGAGTCCACGCGGCGGTTTCAACAAGATTGAGTTCGCTTGGTTGATCGTCTGTTCTAACTTTGATCAATGCCGCTGCGGCCCCCTGATCGGTTTGGTAACGCTTACGCATCTGATCGAGCAGTTCCATACAGGTGTCGGATTCGTTTTTCAGAGGCGGTCGGGCGGCAACGATTTCAAAGAGCAATTGCACGCGTGCTTCGTCATGATCACACGTGGAAAGCAAGCGTCCCGCAAGTGCCCGCGCCATGTCCATCCGTTGGCTTTCGTTCAGCATCGCGAGCGACTGCAACGCCGTATTCGTACGACTTCGGCGCACACAGCTGGATTCGCGATCGGGAGCATCGAACAACGTCATCATTGGATGCGGACTGGTCCGTTTCCAATAAACGTAAATGCTTCGTCGATAAAGACGTTGCCCCTGGTCCGGTTCATAATGGCGAGTGTTGCTCGCCGGGTGTGCGAGGGCCTTCCACATCCCTTCCGGTTGATAGGGTTTGATCCCTTCGCCGCCCATGGTCGGATCGAGCAGGCCACTGGCCCAAAGTCCAATGTCACGAATGACCTCAGCATCCAATCGAAATGCGGGACCGCGAGCGAACAAACGATTTTCCGGATCGTTCGCGTCGTCACGCCAAGTTGAATCCTGTCGAAAGGTTTGGCTGGTGACCAACAACCGCATCATGTGTTTAAAATCCCAACCGCTTTGCTGCAGCTCAATCGCCAACCAATCGAGCAGATCGGGATGCGTAGGGTATTCGCCTTGAACACCAAAATCTTCTGGCGTACGGACCAAGGCAGCCCCAAAGACACGCTGCCACATTCGGTTCACGAGTACGCGTGACGGCAACGGATTATCGGGAGACGTCATCCATTGGGCTAACCCCAAGCGATTCCGTGGTGCCGCGTCTGGGAAGCCGTTCAGGACGCTCAACACGCCAGGCTGTAGCGGATCACCAATGGGCAGGTCGTATTCGCCGCGACGCAGAATGTGCGTGTTACGCGGCGTGGGCAATTCCTTTGCGACCAGTGTCGTCGTGAACTGTTTGCGAAGGCGATGGATCGCCCGAGCCATCGAATGAGCTGTCTGCGCGAAATGCGTTTCGTTGAAAGGACCGTTGGGATCGGCAATCATCCAAAGTCGATTTTCAAGTGATGCATGTTTCCAACCGGCGGTCGAAACACCAGCCCACGGC
Organism: Rhodopirellula sp. MGV; assembly: GCF_002251265.1. Taxonomy (NCBI): domain Bacteria; kingdom Pseudomonadati; phylum Planctomycetota; class Planctomycetia; order Pirellulales; family Pirellulaceae; genus Rhodopirellula; species Rhodopirellula sp. MGV. Next base: position 133,834 of record NZ_NPDI01000047.1, read on the forward strand.
GAATGCCAGGACAACTCCGTCCGAGAGATTGTTTCGTCGCCGACCAGTTTGACCATCACCTCGTGAGTTCCTGCCGAAACCGACAACAGCAGCAGCTCCCGATCATCGATCAATTCATCGGCGCGTGTTTGAGCGACTTGCTCGTTATCAAGGAACACGTCGCTTCCGCTACCACCGGAGTACGAGAGTACAAACGTTTGCGGCGAATCACAGTCAACCTTAAATGCGATCCATCGCGACCAATCCGGTTTCCGGTGGGCGAGCAACTCGATCGATTCATCGACTTTGCCGTTCCAGTTTTCCAGCTTCTTCCATTCGGTATCGCTGGTCGAGGATTGGCTAGGAAACGCCGGTGGGCCTGCATCGGACCGAATCGCGTCGGAGACAAAGCATACCGGTGCAGAATCAGTTTTTCGCCCGGATGCGAATTCCATCAAGCGATCCGGGCTGTCGGTCTCCTCGCCCCGCACCGTTTGTCTGGCTGATTCGGTCAAGCGAATCGCTTCACGTTCAAGCTTCGTCCAATGTTGCCATTGTTGTTGGTTACTCGGCGCCTCGACGGTCGTACCGTACGTATACGAGTTCCCGTCGAGAGCCGGTTCAGCGGTGTTATTGAAGAACGCAAGCAGTTCGTAGTATTCCTGTTGCGAGATCGGGTCGTACTTGTGGTTATGGCATCTTGAACAAGTCAGCGTCAAACCTAGGAACACCGTGCCCAATGTTTCCACTCGATCGAAACTATTCTTCGCTTGGAACTCTTCTTCGATTGCGCCTCCTTCACCGGTGCTGGGGTTCAAACGCACAAAGCCACTGGCAACCAAAGGCTCAATCGAATCTGTCTCCACCATGTCACCGGCGAGCTGCCACTGAATGAATTGATCAAGCGGTAAGTTATCGTTGAACGCTTTGATCACCCAATCACGGTAGGGATAGATCCCGCGGCGGTTATCGAGATGGAGCCCGTGGGTGTCACCGTACCGGACAGCGTCCAACCAGAACCTCGCTTGATGTTCGCCAAATCGCGGACTCGCCAGCAGTTGGTCAACGAATTCTTCAAACGCGTTGTCCTTGTCGCTGGTGAGGTACTTTTCCAGCTGGTTGGACTCCGGTGGCAGGCCAGTCAAAACTAACGCCGCACGCCGAGCCAACGTTCGCCGATCGGCTTCGGGAGCAAATTCGAGATTGTGTTCGTTCAATTGCTGCTCGATGAACACGTCGACCGAGCATTCTTCGTGTTTGTCGAGTCGGCCTGACGCCGTTGGCGGAACGAATGCCCAATGGACACCGTAGGACCCACCCTGCAAAACCCACTCAGCCAGTGTTTCGCGTTCTTTGTCAGTCAATTGCTTGTCGGCATCGACCGGCGGCATAGGATCATCGTTCGATTGGATCCGCTGCAGCAGCTCGCTATCGTTTGGCGTATCAGGATCAACGGCGCGATAGCCGCCAAGATCTTCGTACGCGAAGTCGGCGGTATCGAGCCTCAGTAATCCGTCGTCGGTGTCCGGGCCATGACAGGCAAAACACTTGTCGGACAAAATCGGCAACACGTCTCGGGAAAAGTCCAATTCGCTAGCCGTCGATGATGATCCGACGAGCAGTCCCGAGGCGATGAGCGTCGCAATGAAAGTGGTGTATCGCATCGAGACATTATAGCTGTTGTGTCCGCTTGCGAGGGTCTTTCGGTACACTGTTCGTTTTACGACTCACACAACCACCGGTACCCGAAGTGTTCAGACTTTCGCACGTTCTTTGCCTGGTGCTATCGCTCGCAAACCTCGGTTTGGGACAGACCCAAATTTCGGAACCAACCCAACTGAAGTTTTTCGCGTTCGAAAATGGATTGCCGTCGGGCAGTGATTCCGATGCCGCGATGACACTGAAAAAGCTGGGATATGACGGTGTCAGCCAGATCCAGGTTTCGGGTGAAGCGTTGGCGACGAAGGTGGCTGCATTTGAAGCGGCGGGATTGAGCGTCTTGAGCGTTTACCTGAATGTGGATGACCGTCCAATCAACGCCGAAGCCATTCGACCTCTCGCGAACCGTGGTGCGATGATCGAGCTCACCGTTCAGCGTCGTACGCCAAAGACCGTCGAGGCCGTCCGGCAAACGGCGACTTTGGCGCAATCGATGGGGATCAAGGTCGTGCTGTATCCACACCACGGGTTCGCCATTGCGACCACTTCCGATGCGATGAAGCTAATAGAAGAGGTCAGCCATCCCAACCTCGGGATCATGTTTAATCTTTGCCACTACTTAAAGAACGAGTCGCCCGACGACTTGGAGAGAACACTACAACGCATCGCGCCGGTCTTGGGAGCGGTCAGTACCTGCGGTGCGAACGTCGATGGGGATAGTTGGAGCGAACTGATTCAAACACTCGATCGCGGCGATTTTCCTCAGCAACGCCTCTTTGGAACACTTCAAGCAATCGAGTTCAGCGGACCGATCGGCTTGCAGTGCTACGCAATCCCCGGGGATCGGCAAGAGAATCTAAAGCGTTCGATCAATGCCTTCCGGACGATCACTCGACAGTAAGCGTTGGTGGGGGAACGCGTCGATGACGCTCAGATTGTTAGTTGATCGAGAGTTTTCGGTCACTCACCGACATTCACCATGACCTAGATTCATTCGTGGCGCATTTGCGCGTTTTTCTAAGGGACGTTCGGCCCACCTTCGGGACGTGACAAGGATCGCAAGACGCCAGCGACGTTTTAATCGCGGCAAGCTCGGTGGCGTTTGTCCCGCAGCGGTAGACTGACTTGGCAGGCATTTGGCGTCAGCAACCGTTGCATGGTCTCCGTCTTACGTCACAAATTGAACAAAACGACGATTCAGATTCTTTCGAATGAATGACAGAAAAAGCGGCGTGCTGATGCACGTCACCTCGTTGCCCGGTCGTTTCGGAATTGGCGATCTCGGGCCAGAAGCCTTTCGGTTTGTTGATTTCTTGGCCTCTGCGGAACAGTCCGTCTGGCAAATCCTGCCACTGACCGTGACCAGCTCACTGACCGGCAACTCTCCCTACAGCAGTCTGTCGGCGTTCGCGTTGAACCCATTATTGGTCAGCCCTGAAATCCTGCTGCGCGAAGGCCTCACGACTCAAGAGCACGTCGAATACATCTATGCTCAAGAGAGCGGTCCGGCGCACTTTCGGCGAGTCAAGATGCTGAAAGAAGCCCTGCTCATGCAAGCGTTCGAAAACTTTCAAAAGACCAACGCTTTCACCGCTGAGTTTGAAGCGTTCCAGCAAGAGTCTTCTGGTTGGCTCGAAGACTACGTTCGGTTTGTCGTGTTGAAGCAGGTGTTCGGGGGTGAGATCTGGTGCAGTTGGCCGGAGCCGTTTCGCTATCGTGACGAAAAGGAGATGCAGCGATTCGCGAAGCTCTACGAACACGATTTGATGTATCACCGATTCGTCCAATTCATCGTGTGGAAGCAATGGCAATCGGTCCGCGATTACTGCCATCAGAAAGGTGTCCAGGTGATGGGCGATTTACCCATTTACGTGGAAACCGATAGCGCTGACGTTTGGTCCAGTCCCGAGTGCTTCAAGCTAGATAAAAAATTCCGCCCCGAGTGGGTCGCCGGTGTGCCGCCGGATTACTTCAGCGAGACGGGACAGCTTTGGGGAAATCCGGTTTATCGCTGGGATGTCTTGAAGCAGCAAAACTTCCGCTGGTGGATCGATCGATTCAAACACAACATCAAGCTTTACGATGAGATCCGAATCGATCACTTCCGCGGTTTGGTCCAATACTGGGAAGTCCCAGCCGGCGAGAAAACCGCAATCAACGGACACTGGGCCGACGTTCCGGTCCAAGACTTCTTGAAGACGGTGTTCAGCGAGATCGATTCCAAGCGATTCGTCGCAGAAGACTTAGGGACGATCACCGACGATGTTTATGAAGTGATGGACCAGTACGGATTGGGCGGCATGAAGGTCCTCATGTTTGGTTTCGGAGATGACCTCGAGAAACACCCGTACCTGCCACACAACTACGCCGAAAACTCTGTTGCCTACACCGGAACGCACGACAACAACACCGCAGTTGGCTGGTTCAAGAATGAGATGACGGCACATGAAGCCGGAAACCTAAACCAATATGTTGGCCATGAAGTGACCGCTGATTCGGTCGCATGGGATTTGATCAAGTTGATTTGGGAGTCGCCCTCGCACGTCGCGATTGCGCCGGTGCAGGATCTTCTTTCCTACGACGAAACGGCTCGAATGAACATTCCTGGCGTCGGTTCAGAGTGTTGGCGTTGGCGTTGTCCTTACTTGGCCTTCAGCGACGAATTGTCAGACCGATTAAGAGAACTTACCGTCGCTGCAGGGCGTGGTAAAACAAAGAACGCTAGTTAGCAACAATGCCACTAGCGTTCAAAGAATTCAATTCAGGTCTGGTTACTTTCTTCAGGCCTTCCGTTTACGTCCGACCGCGAGCAGTCCGGTAAACGCTGCAAAGATCGCCATAGCGCCTGGTTCGGGCGTATGGTGCGGTGGGTTGCCGGGCGGAGTGGTGACAGTCGCTTTGAAGTGCCCGCTTTCGCCGTTGTTCACCGCGTTGATGTGTACCGCAGCGATGAATGGTGACGTTGCGGGTTGTGAACCGCCGCTCACATTGAACGAAGCCGCGGTAAGCCCTGCAGAGCCAAAAATATCGTAAACCGACTTGCTACCGGGCTGCAGTGGTGGGTCATGTCCTGGCGGTGGGAAATCAAACAGAATGTTCGCACCGGCAAGTGCACCTGTTCCCACGCCCGCCGCGCTGTAAAAGATTTGCTGCGTTCCGTTCTTCGTCGCCGCAATTCCTTCGACGAAGGCAAAGCTGCTAATCGACTGGCTCGGATCAAGATTGAAAACGATATCGTTGAGCTTTGCTTGCGTATCGACCCCAGTGCCGCCTTGGAAGTCGATTGTCACCCGCACGGAACCTGAAGTTCCCATGTCATCAAAGGTGACCACGATAGCATCAGAAGCAATGTCGTCTGCCGGGGAATTGGTGAGCTCAATTCCGCCGATTTCAAGTCTTAATATGCCAGCCTGAATTGAGTTGGCAGCCGCCAACAGGGTGGCGAGAAATATCACTGATCTGAGGCTGTTTAACATCAAGGTGTAACCTTTCGTCCGTATGTGCTGTTCTGGTGCCCCCCGGATGATTCTATTAACAGAATAAAAAATGCAAGCGGAAAAATGCGGAAATCCGGCAAGATTCATAGCCCATTTGGTGGGTGGAATTTTGTGCCTGAAATTTGTCAATTTCGGCGGATAAATGAGTTCGAATTTGCAGCAAAATTGCGGGCAAACGCTGCAGGAAGTCGCAATCCGCCAGATATCGGCGTCTTTGCGCCGACCGCATTCTAGTGTTCGCGTGAGATGGCCCAGACGCCACGTCGCAACTGAGCGATCAACTGCTTCCCTTCAAGCGTCGTGTTGTCTTCTAATTCAAAGTCATAGACGGCGAGGGAAGATTGATTCAGTTCGTCCACACGGACGACGCGTGCAGATTCATCGCCGACAAGAAGATAGAACTGCTTAGGTTCGAACTGGGGTACCACACGGGCTTTGTTGTCACCACCTCGTTCAAGGTGCAATTGCGTGACAACGTGGTACCCCTTCGTAAATGGCTCCGGGATCGTCGGGATTCCATCATCCGCTGCGAGATTGTCGGCATCCTTGTCTTCCCCGCCTTGATGGCCTTCCAGCGAGATCTCGAATTCAAGTGCGCTGATTAAATCGCGGAACGCCTTTGTCGCCGGTCCCACTAACACTTGCATTCGCGTCTGCGCGTTTCGAACCTCGTTTAATTTCGCTGCTGGCACAGCTTGCCGGCCTTGTTTGGCTCCGGAGATGATCGAGTTTACGGTTCCATTCCATTGGCCGACCGAGCTGCTAAAGCTGGTCTCCAATTGACGCACCCGCTCCAACGCCGTGCGTGCCCGGCCGAGTTGAAACTCCTTCTGGGCTTCTGCGATCGCTGACCCATAGGATTGGACGCCGTGCAATCCATCAATCACGACATCGTTGGGTAGGCCTCGAACGGCACCTCCGGTCAAACTGCCAGTTCGTTGAACGGCGCTGGTCAGATTCGAAAAGTGTGCGGCGTCAAGCTGGATCATCGATCGGGTGCAATGTATCGAATGGCGGGGGGGCTGATTGAGCGATTAAGTCTTTGCCGGTTCGAACGAATCAGGATCAAACGGGCAGCGTCAATTATACGCACTCCGCTGAAACAATGACGTGAGCCCACGTCTCGTGCCAAAAACGGCACATACCGATCCGAAAACGCACGCTCCGCTGGACCACAACACACCACCAACTTTCGTCAGTGGGTGACTGCGATACTCCCGCTTACCGCTTTCTTTGCCCAATTCCGATGGCGGCAAAACCGGAAATACTATACCTTTCGTACTTAGCTGATTCACAGCGATCTTAAATCGCACTCATCCGAAAGGGACTTCAAATGAATTTGCGTCGGTCATTCAGGACGACCGTTCTTGCGGCGTGCACCCTGCTGTTGCTTTACGGCAATGCGACAGTCGCTGTCGCACAAAACCAATCGGCCTCCCCATCGAAGCTGCATCCGGGCGACTTGAACACCGAATTCAGCCGCGTTTACACCTTCGTTGACAAAACGGGATTGGGGCACCAGCACGCGATCGAAGGAAAATTGGAATCGGGCACGTTGCAATTGGGGGCTCAAACGAACGCAGGCGAACTCGTCTTCGACATGACATCCTTTGACGCAGATACACCACGAGCCCGCAAATACATCGGCCTTTCTGGGACGACCGATTCTGGCACCCGCCGTGACGTCAACGCGAATATGAAAGGCACCGACATTCTGAACGTCTCACGCTACCCGACAGCAACGTTTGCCATTAAGTCTGCGCTTGCGGCTCAAGAAACCGCCGGCAGCAGCAAGGCGGTTTATGAACTGGTCGGCGAGTTCACACTGCACGGTCGCAAGCGCCCTTTGACTGTCAAAGCGGAAGTTGAACAAGAACGCGGTTGGTTGCACGTTCGTGGAAACTTCGTGATCAAACAAACAGACTTTGGCATCACACCGTTTTCGAAAGCGTTTGGCGCGATCGGGGTCGCAAACGCTTTGCGGATCCATGGTGATCTTTGGGTTGCACCGAGCATCGAATCGACCGTGCCAACGAGCGTTGATCAGTAGTCGCGTGCCTCACCAGCGAATCCCTCAGAACCTCCATTTAAGGAATGCAGCATGATTGCTGTCGAAGGCGTTGAGAAGAACACGATCCGCCAACATTATCAACTCGGCACAGCGTTCTACTGGTTGCTTTGGGGACCACACATTCATCACGGACTATGGTCGGGTAACGAGTCGTCGTTCCAAGCCCAATGTCAACTGACCGATACGTTGGCAGACCTCATTCAGGTTGACAGTCGTGACCAAGTTGTTGATATCGGTTGTGGCATGGGAGGCTCGTCGATCCGCTTGGCCAAACATCGTGGTTGCCATGTAACCGGCGTGACGCTCAGCCCGATCCAACGCCGCTGGGCAGCAGTGACTGCGTCTCTGAAAGGTCAATCGAAACGAACGCGATTCATCGCAGACGACGCCGAACGCATTCAGTTTTCGGAGAACCAATTCGATGTCGTCTGGAGCATCGAATGCACGGAACATCTCTATGACAAACCCGCTTTCTTTCAGAACGCGGCACGCTGGTTGCGACCAGGCGGGCGAATGGCGATTGCGGTTTGGTTTGAAGGCCAAGACACCTCGCGTCACGATCACCGGCAACAGGTAGAAGAAGTCTGCCGACGGTTTGTTTGTCCTTCACTTGCGACGCAAGACGACTATGCGAATTGGATGACCAGTGCCGGGTTGGTCGTCCGTGACAAAATCGATTGGACTGATCGGGCTGCCAAAACCTGGGAAATCTGCAAACGCCGAGTCTCACGAACCGGCGTTCGTCACATTGCAAAGGTCCTGGACCAGGACCAAGTCGAATTTTTAGACGGCTTCGACACGTTGTTGGAAGCCTACCGTAGTGGTGCGATGCAATACGGCGCAATCATCGCCGAAAAGCCTCGCCAATAGAGCGTCTTCGCTGTTGAAGGAACGATGCATGGATGCCACTGGCAATCTTCGATTAAACATGAAACTTAGACGCGCCAGTGGGCTGACGTTCGGCTTCGCCAATCAAGCGTTGTTTTTAGTCACGGTTTGGTACCTTTTTTGGTTTCTCCGTGACGGATCGATTCAATCCAGTCACGGGAACTGGATACTCGTCGACACCGTGCTGGCGTTGGTGTTCGCGTTCGCGCACAGTTTGATGCTGGCCCCAAAGACACGCCGCGTACTCTCCAAATGGATTCCCTCTGCGTTTTACGACAGCGTCTTTTGTGTGGTCACCTGCGTCTCGCTGTTAGTCATGTTCGTCGGTTGGCGAACAAGCGAAACGACACTATGGCAAGCCACCGGCCAGACCGCGGCGTTCGTCCGAACGGCGTTCTACATCAGTTGGGGAGCGTTGATTTATTCGCTCTCACTGACCGGCTTGGGCTATCAAACCGGCTGGACGCCGTTTTATCACTGGCTTCGCCAACAACCGTCCCCACGGCGTGAATTCAAACCGCGTGGCGCATACAAGCTGTTCCGCCATCCGGTCTATCTAAGCTTTCTCGGATTGGTCTGGTTCACTCCAACAATGACGCTCGACCATGCAGTCCTAACCGCGATTTGGACAGCTTACATCTTTTATGGAAGCTTTCTAAAGGATCGACGCTTGGAGTTTTATATCGGCGAGCCGTATAAGTACTATCAAGCTCGTGTTCCCGGCTATCCGTTGTTCTTTTGGGGACCGCTTGGTCGGCGCGGTGCGAAATCAGCTGAGATCATTCCAGAAGAACCGTCTTCGTTGCCGGCCGCAGAGCCCCAGCGTGAGGCTGCTTGATGCAAGCCGACGAGACGAACACGAGCGAAGTCAGCGTGGCTCGCAATCGGAAACGGTTCCTGCTTGTCGTCTTTTACGTTGCCGTGACGATGATTTGGGTCGCACCGGCAGCCCAGCGAACTCTATCGACAGGATCAAACTCGCCGCTCGAATGGGTTGACGACCGATTTGAACCGCGGCGTGACTATGACGAATTTTGTGACGACTTTGGCGCTTCCGATACGGTCGTGATCTCCTGGCCTGGGTGTACGATCGATGACGCGTCCCTGGATGCCTTCGTTCACAGCTTGCGTGACGCATCCGCGTTTCAGACGGATGGCCAACCATTGTTTCATCAAGTGTTGTCAGGGCGCGAGATGATGCTGGAGATGACCTCGCCTCCCCTGCAACTTTCTCGTCAGCAAGCCGTCCATCGGTTGTCAAAGTCCTTGATCGGTCCCGATGGCGCAACGACGTGTGTGGTGATCGGATTCGCCGAGCAAGCACTCCAAGAACGCAGTCGGCTGGTTCCGCTGATCCAAGCGAGCGCCTTAAAAAATTGTGGGGTCCAACCGGACGACCAACATTTGGCCGGACCGATCATGGATGGCTATGAAGTCGATCGAGCGACCACAAACACGATCCAGATGATGGGACCGCTATCGTCCTGCTTGGTGTTTTTGATCTGCTTTTTGTGCTTGGATTCGCTCGGAGCAACATTGTTGGTATTCGGCGTTTCGCTGCTTTGCCAAGTGATCACGCTGGCGATGGTGGATCTAACCGCTGGCACCATGACAGCGTTGATGGCTGTTCTCGCACCGCTGATTCAGGTCCTCGCAATCGCTGGTGGGATTCACTTCATCAATTATTATCTCGACGCGATCAGAACCGGGGATTCGCCAAGCAAGGCGGTCTCGCACGCATTTTCCGTCGCTTGGTTGCCGTGCAGCCTTTCATCGCTGACAACTGCCATTGGATTGGGATCGCTGGCGGTGAGCGGCTTGGTTGCGGTCCGCCAATTCGGCGGCTATTCGGCTTTCGGAGTGATCATCACTGTGATTGCTTTACTGACGTTCTTGCCTGGATCGTTGCTGATCAAACCGATTCGCCAACCGAGATCGAATTCTCGCTTCGTCCCTACACGATTGTGGGGGCGATACGCAGATGCGATCGAACGTCATGCGGCATTCATCAGTCTGTTTGCATTCTTACTGATGGTTGGTATGGGGATCGGTATCACCCAATTGAATGCTTCGGTACGAATCGAGACGCTGTTCTCACCTGACAGTCGATTGGTCAGTGACTATCGCTGGATCGAAGCCAACGTTGGGGCGTTGGTTCCCATCGAAGTCGTAGTGAGTTTCACTCCAGAGGACGCCAATGATCCTTCACAAACACTTGACCGCCTGACCGAAATCAAGACGCACCTCGAAGCCATCCCACAAGTCGAATCGGTCATTTCGGCAATCACGTTTTCGCCATCGAGGACAGCTTCCGCCGAAATCCCAATCGATTGGCAAACCGACTTGAACAATGACCAACTGAGACTGGAGCTGGTCCGGGGGATTGCAAGCGAACAAAACCTTTGCCGTACTGAGGAAAACGGGGTGACGCGTTGGCGAACAACGGCGTATGTCAGCGCGCTCGGCGGCAATGACTATCTGCAAATCATCAATCGAGTTGAAGCCGCACTCGCCGAAACCGGACGAGGGCAACTTAAAATCTCCGGATTGATGCCGTTGGTCCATGGCATCCAGCAGCGGCTGATGAACGACTTATTCGAAAGCTTTTTATTGGCTTTTGGATTGATCGCGATGGTCATGATCGTCATACAAGCCGGCGTGATTCCGGGACTACTTTCCATGGTTCCCAATGTCTTCCCCGCGCTGACGCTGTTCGGGTTACTTGGCTGGTTGGGACACCCCCTTGATGTCGGTTCGATCATGACCGCAAGCGTCGCGATGGGAATTGCCGTTGATGACACCCTACACTATCTGACGTTCTATCAACGCGGTATCGACTCAGGAGCGAGTCGCCAGCAAGCGGTTCGTCTGGCGTACCAGCACTGTGGCCCCGCCATGATTCAGACCACGGTGATCTGCGGTGGAGGTCTTTCGATTTTTATCTTCAGCGATTTTGTGCCAACATCCGGATTCGCTTGGATGAGCGTGGTGTTGTTGTCGGCCGCCTTGATCGGCGACCTGTTGATTCTGCCAGCGATGTTGCTCAGTCCGCTCGGTCGGTTTTCCACCAGCAGGAAACTCGAACAAGAAACCTTAGACACGAAACACACCAATGCTCGTTGACCAGCGTATTCTTGAACCCGAACTGATGGACGATCCGGCGCTTGCTCGGTCGGAACACGATGCGGCGCTCCGTGGCTTAAAACGAATCAATCGCTTTAGCGGCAGTTCACGGTTCCTTTGGTCAGCGATCGAAGCACAGATCCAAGCGATCGATGCGTCAACGATTCGAATTCTTGATGTGGCTTCAGGCGGCGGGGACACGGTGATCGCTTTGTCCAAAAAAGCTGCAAAGCATCACCGAGATTTCCAAATTGACGGTTGTGACATTAGCCCTCAAGCCGTTGCCCATGCGAGCGAATTTGCCAAAACGTCCAGCCCGTTGCAAAACAATTTCTTCATCCGTGATGTTCTCGAACGGGGATTACCGGATGGCTACCATGTCATCATGTGTTCGCTCTTTTTGCACCACCTTTCCGACAGCGAAGCCGTCCAATTGATCAAAACGATGGCTGAGCGTTGCGAACACTGTTTGTTGATCGATGACCTGCGACGCACTGATTTCGGACTTGTACTCGCTTGGGCTGGCGTTCGCTTGTTGTCACGATCACCGATTGTCCATTTTGACGGTCCACAATCCGTGAAAGCAGCTTTTTCCGATCAGGAAACGCTGCGATTGGCTGAACGCGCAGGTCTCTCCGGCGTCAACCTGCGTCGCCATTGGCCGCAGCGTTTTCTGCTTTCATGGTGCAAACGATGAAAGCAGAACAGCCAAACCGAACCGAGGTATTCAGTCGACACAACTGCCTTGCAGACGCGGATTCAGAAATTTGGGATTGCCTGGTGATCGGTGGAGGTCCCGCCGGAGCGATGGCAGCGATCCATGCCGCCAGATCCGGCATGCGTACAATGGTCGTGGAGAAGCAAACTTTTCCTCGCGACAAGGTCTGTGGCGCTTGTTTGAATCATCGTGCGTTCCAAGTGTTACGGAACGCCGGACTCGCTTCAACGATTGACGGTTTGAACGGTGAAACGTTGAATCGATTTTCGCTTCGTGGTTACGGAGCTTCATTCGAAAGACAGCTACCGATGGGGCTTGCCGTTTCAAGATCTTTGCTCGACCAAACGTTGTTACAAGCCGCCGAAAAAGCAGGGGCGATCATTCGCACAGGGACAGCGGCAAAAGTTCTGCCGGAACCAAATCGCCAGTCTCACTATCGAACGATCGCTTTGAAACCGACAGGCAGCAATGGCACATCGACACAGATTTCTGCCAAAGTCGTCATCGTTGCTGACGGATTGGGACACCCCAGCCTGAACGCGACTGGCGAGTTCAAGGACAACGTGAATCAAAACTCTTACATCGGGATCGGAGCTTCACTCGGTTGTTCCAGTGACATCGATTGGGTACCGCGCGGCTGTATCACGATGGCGGCGACCGAGCATGGATATGGCGGTCTCGTTCGTATCGAATCGGGCTACCTCAATGTCGCCGGAGCCGTTTCACCGGATTTGCTGAAATCATGCGGTTCACCACAAGCGACGTTCCAGTGGCTATTGACGCGTGCCGGATTTCCCATGCTCCCGGAGATAGATGCTCATTGGCGCGGAACGCCAGCACTCAGTCGCGCGATTGATCGCGTCGTGGGACATCGAATTTTGGTGATCGGTGACGCGGCTGGCTATGTCGAACCGTTTACCGGCGAAGGAATGGCCTGGGCGTTCATTGGCGGTCAATCCGTTTGTCAGGCGGCATCCATGATCGCAACCGACGACTGCGATCTCGGTTGCCGAACGTGGAATCAGCAATGGGCGGAACTGGTCAAGCGACGCCAGCAATGGTGTCGACGCCTGGCGTGGCTACTCCGCCATCGGACCGCTGCACGATTGACCGTTTCGCTTGCAGCCGCTTTCCCACGAATCACGGACCGAGTCGTTAACCAGATCAATGCCGAGTTATCGGCCTAGGATTCGAATCAACATGGCACTAAAAATCAACGGACTCGGAACTGCGAATCCGCCCCACAGTATTTCTCAGACGCGTGCTGCAGAATTTGCACGAACGATCTGCTGCGAAAACGAAGAACAAGCTCGACTGCTGGGCGTTCTCTATCGTCGAAGTGTTGTCACGCGGCGGTACAGCGTCGCAATCGAAGCCCCCATCACCGCTGAAGGCGATTCGCGATCGGAAAGCTCACTCGAATTCGATCGAGACAACGCTTCCAACAACCATTCGGTTGGTGTGCAAAGCACTGTTGAGCAATCTCTCTACCCACCCGCGACAGATCCAAGCGATCGAGGCCCAACGACGGCCGAACGGATGGCGTTTTATGAACGTTGCGCAGGACCTCTCGCTGTGGAGGCTGCCACGCGCGGAATCGAAAACGCGGGCTTCGAACCCGCCGAGATCACACATTTGATCACCGTCAGCTGTACCGGATTCAGCGCACCAGGCGTTGACTTGAATCTGATCCGTGAATGCGAGTTGTCGCCCAACGTCGCTCGAACACATATCGGGTTCATGGGGTGTCACGGCGCGATCAACGCGTTGCGTGTTGCGCAGTCCTTTGTTGATGCGAACGCTTCTGCCAAAGTGCTGCTTTGCGCTGTTGAACTCTGCACGCTCCACCAACACTACGGCTGGTATCCAGAACAAGTGGTTTCCAACGCTTTGTTTGCCGATGGTGCCGCCGCGCTTGTCGGGTCGGCGGGGACGGAAGGCGAAACTCGGTTGCCATCAGTCGTGGCAACCGGATCGACAATTATTCCCGACTCGACAGACCAAATGAGTTGGTTAGTGCGCGACCACGGGTTCGAAATGTCATTGTCTGCACTCGTCCCGTCGATCATCGAAGAAAAGCTCAGACCGTGGCTCTGCGAGTGGCTCGCCGAACAAGGATTGAGCCCCGATGAAGTTCGCGGCTGGGCGATCCATCCGGGTGGCCCAAGAATCTTACGTGCTTGTGAACAAGCGTTGAATTTGCAACGCGCTGACTTGAGTGCGTCTTACGACATTCTACGTCGATACGGAAACATGTCTTCGCCAACAGTGCTCTTCATCCTGGAGCAATTGATCCAAACGGACAACGCTTTACCCTGCGTCATGTTGGCTTTCGGACCGGGGTTAAGCATCGAAGCGGCATTGATCCGGTGACCAACGCCGCTTCTTGGAAGCTGCCTCTCAAGACGAAGAACGAGCGAATTGTGCTCAGCAGCAATTACTGCGGCAACACGACCGAGCTGGAGACCGAGTTGCCGAGGTTTTCGAAGTCCATGAAGGTCCAAACGACGTCTTTGTCGTGATTGATTTCAACGATTTGTGGTTGGCCTTTGCCCGCGTGACAGTTGCCAAACACGATGTTTCCGTTGGGCATCACTTGCAGCGTGGTGACCCAAGCGAGCGTGATGTCTTTCAGATCGTTCTGTTCAACTTTCCAGACGATCTCTTTCGCTGGTGTGACTTCCAGCAAGCTGTGACCGTTACCGGTTGCGACCAGCGTATTGCCATTGTCGAGTCGGATCGCGCTAAAGACCGCGTCACCGAATGCCTCTGGCCCGTGACCACCCTTTTCTTCCTTTCCGAACATCGGAACGTCGAAATCCCAGACGATCTTTCCGTCGCGATCGTATTCGCGGACGTAGCCGTCGCCTTCTTGAGCGATCAGATAGGTCCAATCATCTCCCTTTACAATCGGCGTGACCAAACGAGTGTCACGGTGTGGGTGGGGACGATCGATTTTCATATCGAATTTTCGGTCGACCTTCCCGTCCCGATTGATTTCATAGATCGTGCCTTGTCCGCTGAGTGCGACCATGATGTTGCCATTCGGCAGCGGCGCGACAGAATGCAATTCGATCCGTCGTTTGTCGGTTAGCTTTCGCGTTTCAAATTTCCAAACGATCTCATGAGTTTTACCGTCCAGTTCGACGACTTCAGTGTTCTGGTGAGTCAGGACGTTGCCGTTGTCCAGAACGTGAATGTCGTGTGGTGCTCCGCTCAATTGTGCTTTGGCGGTGCAGTTGCCATCGGCATCGAACCAGCACAGCGTTCCGCCTTCATTGGCAACAAGTGGATGTCCGGCCGAGGCGGTTACGGCGCTGGCGATGGTGAGCAAGAGCGTCGAAAAAATCAGTCGCATTGTTTTACGTTGTGAAGAGTTAGGTGGACGAAAGGAGAAACGATCTGGCGAGTGAATTCGCCATGATTTGTCACGATGACGGGACTTGCACCGCCCCGTTTCTTTTACTGTGGAGGTGCCTGCCAAGGAACCTGGCCGCCAAGTTGAATATGGCGACGCAACGAACCCTTTAGTTCGTTCGCGATCCGTGGGGTGGTTCGAATCACGTCATTGGTTTCGTAAGGATCTGCTTCCAAGTCGTAGAGTTCGAGTGGTGAATAGGGATCGTTACGAAGGAGCTTCCACTTGCCGCGAATCACGGCATGGTAGGCTCCACCAACGTAGCGGTTGTTGCCCTCGCGACGAACGAAGTACAGTTCTCGCGGCTCGGTCCCCATTGATTCGCCACGCAGAATTGACGTTAAGCTGACCGCGTCGGTATCAGAGTCTGCGTTCGCTCCGGCGAGTTCAACGAACGTGGCGTGCAGGTCAAAGTTCAGGCCCACATAGTCGCTCTCAGTGCCGGCAAGCTTTTCGACGGGTGTTCGAATAATAAACGGAACACGCAAGCCGCCGTCGTAGTGACTCTGTTTGCCATCTCGCCACGGTAAGTTGCGTTGGGCATGCGGAAGCGATCCGCCGTTGTCGCTGGTAAAAGCGACGACCGTGTTTTCGCGTAATCCCAGTTCATCGAGTTGGTCTAGAAATCGTCCCACATTGTGGTCAAGGTGTTCGACCAACGCCACATTCTGGGCTCGCTTCAGGTCCATCCCCGGATTGGCTTGCTGCGTTCGTTTCAACCAGTCATTCGGAGGTTGAATCGGAAAGTGCGGCGCGTTGTAGGCCAGGTACAAAAAGAACGGTTGCTGCGGCTCTGTGGAACGCTGTTTGACGAACTCGATCGCCCAGTCGGTAAACAAGTCCGTCGCGTGTCCCTCCGGTTCGATCACCTTTGTTCCCAGACGCATGAAGTTGATACCACCACGCAGGTGCGTGTAGTAATCGTCCATCATGTCTCCCAAAAAGCCATGGAAGAAGTCGAAACCACGTTCCGTCGGAACATTGGGAGCTTCTAAACCGAGGTGCCATTTTCCCACGGCTCCCGTGTGGTAACCGGCTGACTGCAGGCGGTCAGCAAGTGTGGAAAGTGTGGGCGATAGATAGCCCCAGTTGTTTTCAGGATTGGTACGAATCACACCTGGAACACCAGACCGATCGGCGTAGCGTCCCGTCATGATGGCGGCTCGCGTCGGCGAGCAAACGGTGCAGTTAGCCCGCATGTTGTTGAATCGAATCCCCTCACTGGCCAGCTGATCGATCCGAGGCGTTTTCAGATCGGGGGCACCTTGGTAACTGACATCGCCGTAACCAAGGTCATCAGCAATGATCAGAATCAAATTAGGTGGGGAAGCGGCCCGCGATCGCGCAGTGGGAAACCATGCGGCGGCGAGGACAACCAAAGCAAACAGAACTCGCATGAATCAACAGTCTTCGAGGGAGCGACAGATCGTCGAATTGTCGCGGCGGGAATCGAGGCAGGAGGGGACGATCGCGTTACCCAATTTGTCAGGCACCAATCACGAACAGCCTGTTGATTATCAGCGTTGCTCTCTGCCAATACCGCCTTCAGATCCGCAGCTGCTGTAAAGCACGCGACGTTCGCCCGGTAAAAGCTGACATTGGAAAATCAACGGGCCGCGATGAGGCAAGGTTGGCATCAGGTGGCGACCGTTCAACGGACCATCATACCCATTCTCGAATGCGATTTTTGTTCCCTTTACTAAGAGGTGTGCCACAGGCGACCAAAACAACGAACAAAAGTTGCGTGTTGTAGGCGTTGACACCATTACAACCCGTCGTTATTGTAATGCGAATCATTCTCAACAAGCTTTTGTATCTAGCAAGGCAGGCAGACCTCCCCTGATCGATGTCGGGGCGACAGGTGTTACCAACCCAGCGAGCGAGCAGAAGGCAAGGCAGGCGCGTGTGCGCCCGCCTTTGATCACTCGACATTTCAACTGGGAGCCTCGCCATGCGTCTAAGCATGCGTCTTTGCGCCGCGCCAATCCTTGGATTGCTCGGCATTCTGTCCACCGTGTCCACCGCAAAAGCGGACATCTATGCACCGGGCGATTCGATCCCGGAAGTTTCCGGCGACGTCTTTGGCTGGAATCGCGGCGATGCTGGCAGCACGTACAACGGCTGGGATTTTTTCGAAGCCACTGCGGATAACCCAACCGCCGGATTCACCGACGTCACCCCTGACGCGGGTCAGTTCGGCACAGTCGGCTCGTTCTCGGTCAGCCCTGGTGCGATTCAAGTCGGTAGCGGCAACATCTACTCGCCGTTCGCGGCACTGAATTACAACAGCATCGTGGCATCGGGAACGGAAGGGGCGAACACTCGCATCGTCGCTCAGTTCCGGACCAGCGGCGCCGAGATCGACTACAGCTCGCTCTTTCTGTCCAGCGACGTTTCGAACGTCGGGACGATCGCGCCCACCATGGTTAAAGAACTGTCTCGTGAAGGCGCTGGCGGAACCGGCGGCGCGAACGTCGACTACCTCGCGATGTGGGACCTCAACGAAAGCCAAGCGGAATACCGAATCGACTTCTCTGCAACGGGACCACACGTTTCCTTCGCCGAGTTCCACGTCGATTCGTTTACTTCAAACACCGCGTTTCTCTCGCCAACCGCGATTCCCGAGCCGAGCGCATTCGCAGCACTGGGGTTGATCGGTACGGTTGTCAGCATGCGTCGTCGTCGCCGCCAATCGGTCGTCGCCTGATCAAACCAATTCGTCACACTGACTCGTTCATCCAAACGCAGGAGGGGGCTTGGGAAAATGAATCGAAAACGTCACGCGTTTACCTTGGTCGAACTGCTGGTGGTCATCGCGATCATCGGCATCTTGGTAGGGCTGCTGTTACCCGCCGTGCAAGCGGCACGTGAAGCGGCTCGACGGATGTCGTGTTCAAACAATCTCAAGCAAATTGGGATTGCGATGCACAACTACAACGATGTGTATCGAAAGTTGCCGCCCAGCGCTCTTGGGGTTCGAGTCGACGGGACAAATAAAGCTCCCATCAACGAGTTGGGACTGACCGGCTGGGTTTCGATCCTGCCTTATTTAGAAAACCAAGCCTTGTACGAATCGTTTGATCTCAATCAAGGCTTGGAAAACGAAGACAACTTGGCGGCCAGCAAGAAAACGCCGGAGGTTTATCTTTGCCCCTCGGTACCTTTGCCAAGCGGTGAAGCCAACGGGTATTCGTGCTATGCGTTCTCCACTGGAACCAAGAAGTACCGCAACCAGATGAACGACGGTGCGATCATCGATGCGATGAACGTCTTCCGCAGCGAACGAATCAACTTGGGACTCGCTCCCGAGAGGTCCTGGATGCACTGGATCGATATTTCAGACATCAGTGCCTTCGATGGCGCTTCGTCAACTTTGCTTGCCGGCGAGTTCGGCAAACAATTCCAAGAGACCAGTTCGCTGCCGTTTCCCTATCCAGGTGGCGCCGGAGATTCCTTTGGTCAGTGGGCGGTCAGTTATCCGTACCATTCAAGCGCATCGGTGTTTGGGACCTTCAATGCCACCGAGATTTCGATCTTGGACATTCCATCATATGAATCGTTTCGAAGCCAACACCCTGGTGGCGTACAAATGGTTTTGGTTGACGGCAGTGTTCGCTTTTTGACCGAGTCAGTGAACGCGACCGTGCTCAGCTATCTCGCCGCTCGAAACGACGGTGAAGTCATTCGTGAGGATCCATGGTGATGCGTTCAGGCATTTGCATGTTGCTTGGGTTTCTCACAATTGCTTCGCTGGTTGGTTGCAGTCAATCGAAGCCCGAGATTTCTGCCGAAGGAACCGTTACGGTTGATGGACAGGCTTTGTCGGGTGCTGTCATGACCTTCGAACCGATGGGCCAGACGACAGGGCCGAAAGCATCGGCGCCGGTTTTTTCCGGCAAGTTCAGTCTTCCTCCGAACAATGGGTTGCACGGAGGATCCTATCGCGTGCGGTTTTCGATGATCCCCGCTGGGGTTCTACGATCATTGCCCGACGAGCAAAAAGCGGGTTTGCCTCCTTCTGATGCGGTTATCGCACCGGAGTTTGACGAGAACAGCAAACTCGAATGTACGTTGCAGCCCGATCAAGAAAACATTTTAGAATTCGACGTCAGTTTTTTATAAAAGCCTTTGAATCACGGTATTGAAATGAATTTGCGCAACCTCCTCACGCGATGTCAGGCGTACTCGCTCGTAGCGATTGCCGTCGCGTTGATGGCCGGGCGAACTGCCAACGCACACATGGCTTGGCTTGGTTCGACGCCGTCGGGCGAAGTCATCTTTTGGTTCGGTGAATCGACCGAAGACCGTACCTACCACTTGCCGGAACGATTGGCAAAGATTGCGATTCATCAAACGGGCGAATCCGATGCGATTGGGATGGTCGAAGTCGAAACCGACCAACTGCACGGATTACAAAGCGATGGTGCCGTCAGCAACAAAGGTGAGTTCTACGCCACCGGAACGTACGGGCTGTATCACGGAATGAAACTGACGTATCACGTCGAACACCTTCCGCAACAAGATGCCGCGAAGTGGCCAAGCGAAATCCGTAGCGACGCCGTGCTGCAAAGTGTCATCCGAAAAGCAGACAGTGATCACGTTGTTGTCACGGTCTTGCAAAACGGGAAACCGCTCGAAGACGCGAAAGTCAAATTGTACGGCGCTCATGGTGAGGTCAAAGCTTCCGCAGCAACCGCTGCCGACGGAAACGTCACCTTCCAAGCGAAAGACATGACGCAAGGTCTTAATGCGATCTTGGTCGGCGTTACCAAAGAAGACGTCAAAGGCGAACTGGATGGCGAAGCATACACCAGCACCGCTGACTACCTGACCAGCACGTTTTACTTCGAAGGCGCCGACGTTGCACCAAAGACAGAACACGAACCACAACGACCAGCGGCCGAATCATCGGTCAAAGCCTCGTTCAACGAATCTGGCTACGCAGATCTGCCAGAAGAACTGACCAGCTTTGGTGCTGCTGTCTGCGCTGGCAAACTGTATGTCTATGGCGGACACACCGGCGAAGCACACTCCTACTCGGTTGCCGAGCAATCCGACCGACTGTGGTGCTTGGATCTGGAAAACAAAGATGGTGAATGGAAAAAGCTCGCCAGCGGACCGCGTTTGCAAGGCCTGGCCTTGGTCGCCTACGGTGATTCATTGATTCGCATCGGCGGCTTCACCGCGATGAACGAAACCGGTGAGGAACACAAGCTGGTCTCACAAACCGATGTCGCCAAATTTGATCCGAAAACCGGTGCTTGGTCAGTGATGCCCGCGCTGCCTGAACCACGTTCGTCGTTCGATGCTGCCATCCTGGGTGACAAAGTCTATGTCATCGGCGGCTGGAAACTGGACGGTACCGAAGAAGGTCAACAGTGGCACCAATCGGCGTACTCACTGGATCTTTCGAAGGACGACGCAACTTGGGAAGCGCTTGCCGAGCCACCGTTCCAACGCCGAGCACTAAGTGTTGCTGCTTACAATGACAAACTGTATGCGATCGGCGGGATGCAGTCGGAACGTGGGCCAACGACCAAAGTTGCCGTCTATGATCCGGAATCCGATCAATGGTCCGAAGGCCCGGCAATCCCAGGCGGCGGCATGTCCGGCTTTGGAAGCTCTGCATTCGCTTGCGGCGGACACTTATTTGTCACGTCAATGGACGGCGGACTGCACCTGCTTAGCAGTGACGCAAAGAGCTGGGAAACGCTGGCAACCGCTGATCCGGCACGGTTCTTTCACCGCATGATCCCCGTCGCCAATAACAAAATGTTGATGATCGGCGGAGCAACATGGAAATCGGCAAGTTCACTCACATCGATACGATTGAACTGAGTGGTCTGTAAGAACACTCAGCAACAAGTCGCACCAGATCGCGTCCGCGATTGGAAAAGCGAAGGGCAACTGCCCTTCGCTTTTTTTATGTCACAATCCTACTCTGCTGCCGAAGACGAACCATCCAATTGGACGACGTCAGCCCTCGTCACGTCGAACTGGAGGATTCCAGCCGCCGCGCAACGCTGCACAATGTCATTGATCTCTGCCATCTTCGCATCGTTGCAGGAAAACAACGCAAAATGCAAACTCCCTGACTGGGCATGCGTTACAAAATCGGCCGGTTCAGTGATTCCCTGAAAGTCTTCAGCCGTATCCGCATTGGAGTCATCGTCGAGAGCATTGACCTGCAAAAAGGAAGCTCCGTCGTCAGCCACCGTGAGCAACTTCAACGAACCACCAAGTTTCTCCACAACCGACGAGTCGAACGTTTCGGGAACCACATCTTGAATCGCGGCAAGCTCGATTGGCTTGGACGAGGCATACATGAGCGTTGGCATGGAATCGTTCGCTCCAGTTTCGGAGTTCTTGTGGTGGGAGAGTCAGTGTCTTTGCTGCGACGGAAACGTGCTAGCGGCGACGTCTTTTACCGATAAAGCCAACCATGCCGACGGCGAAGATCGCAAGTGAAGTCGGCTCTGGTACTGCCCCGACACTATAAGGGGTATTGGTTACCAAAATGGTGACGTTCGAATTATTCGTGTACGTCCCCAAGTTCCAGTTCCACGAAAAGCCATTGGGATGCATTGGCACCTTTGCCAAAAAATCGCCCGCCGTGAACTGGCCAGTTCCGCCAAAGATCATGGCCAAGTCGTCGTTAACACCACTGCCATCGTCGTCCAGATAAAGCCCTTCAAACAATCCAGGTCCCGATAGAACCTGAAACCCGCCGAAGCCATCACGCAATGACAATTCGTTGTTGTTGTTCGTTTTAAAGTTTCCAACATCGTCGAACTTAAGGAAAGTTGCGAGGCTTCCACCAACTAACACCGTACCGTTGTTATCAGTTGTAAACTCAGTCGTGAACGTGGAATCGTTGGAAAGTGGCGACGACATTGTGCCACTAAAATAAACCGCATCGTTGGCGGCGTTGGGCTGTATCGTGAGCAGCACTCCCGCAAACAGATCGGACGCGGGCAAGAGAAGCAAAGCTAGAAAAGCAAATCGGATGTGGGGCATCGCTGACTCGTGGATAGAAATTTGGTGCGGTCATTTGTAAAGACCGCATCATACAGGAAATCCGCACGCCACATGCCCGGTGACGCAAACACGCCGGCCAGCCAAAAATTGCGATTCAAGCAACCTGTATCTTTGTTCGCGAAAGCAGTGTTCACCCTGCTACTTTCGCTGAATAGAAGAATCCATTGGGTGAGATCCAATCTGAAAATCAACAGGACTCAAAGGATCGGCTAATGGTCGTGCGATCTCGTTCAATCTCGCGAAGACTCTTTTAGGAACGATTCGGCCGCATCCTTGCCGCTCATCGAAATCGTTGCGTTCTCAGAGAAATGCCACGACACATTCGAGCCAGTGACGCGATCGAGTCTGACCGTCGCTGCGTCAGCTTTGATTTTCTGGCCTGGCGATTCCAACTCCGCATTCGTGAAGACAATTGAGTTGGGTTCGAATCGGATGGTGTCACAGGTAACAAGCATCGCTGTTTTTGATGCTTTGTTTGCACTCGCTCTGGAGACCGCGTAGAGTCGATCTTGTGCTTGGTCGTATTCGATTGCGAATTGCAATTTTGCGTCCGCATTCACTGAAGTGTCTGCGTTTGCAACGCTAGTCGTTTGAGCATCCGCGACCACGTAAACCGCCGCTGTTAGAACAACAGCAAGACATCCGACGAGTTTCAAGTAACGCATACGAGACCCCAAAATTGATTTTTGATCGATCGAAAACGGTGGCGCATCCTAGAAACTGCGGGTGAATCGACGCAAGGCTAAGTGAGGGGACCTCTTGCGTGATTGGAGCGGCGGACAATGAAGTCGCTATTTCAACGTGCAAGCATCTCAGGTGAGACATGGATCTCGCCGAGGTCGTTCAAGCCCGGAACCAAGTCAACTTCGAAACGTTGCCGCGACCATTCAGTTTCCACGCCAGCAAGCTTCACTTTCGAAACACGGCCTGCTTCGTGAAAGACGCGAAAAGCGAGCGTACGGCCAGGTGGCAAACCAGAAATGGTCAACTCGCCTTCGGCATCAGACACGGCGGCGAAGGGATGATTGAGCACAACGACGTAAGCTCGCATCCAAGAATGAACGTTGCAGTTGACTGGGACGGGCGCTGGCTCATCGAACCGCAGCGAAAATCGATGTGGCTTTCCAGGCGGCACATAGAGACCGCTTGCCGGGTTTTTGAAAAACATGATGTTTGGGGCGTATGTCACCTGGTCCTTCGGAGCAAGCTCAAGCGTGTCTCCGGTGTGAGCAATAAGCACGTGCGGATCGAAACGAAAGTTCGCCATGCTCATCGTTCGTGTCTGCGGCTTCGAAGTCGGTATTTCGATCTCCGCAGCACCACGACCGGTAGAGAGATACACCACGACATTTTTGATCCCCTTTGTCTTTGGACCAACGATCAAATGTTCACTTTCGATCGGCGCAGCCGCACCTAGCCCCGCTGGCAATCCATTGATGGGTTTTCGCGGTGGCGGATCGCCATCAAAAACAAATCGCATTTTCAGCGTTGCTGTCTCCGCCGCCGCAAACTTGGCGACCAGCAACGATACAACGAGAACCGCAGTGATTCGATTCATTCCATCAGCCTCAAAACATGATTTTCAAGTCGCTTGGCGGAAGTGAATCCGACTTCGTACTCGATAACAGTCCCATCACGATCGAGCCAAAACGTTGTCGGGTAGGCACCAACATGATAGCTTTCGTCTGCGGTCGACCCGCCGTTCAGAACGATTGGGTGTGACAGTTCGTCGTTGGCAACATACTTCGCAACAGAGTCTCGGTCATCATCGTAGCCGTTGACAGCGACAATCGCAAAGTCCTGCCCGTGACGCTGATGAAGCTGCGTGAGGTGCGGCGCTTCGATTCTGCATGGTCCGCAGGCCAGTCCCCAAAACGTAACTAACGCAGGCCGTCCGGCGCGAAATTCGTGCAGGTCCAGTTGGCCTCCGTCCAGCGTCGGGAGGTTAAAACTTGGGGCTTCCTTTCCAACCAACAATTCTGGTGCTCCGCCGCCGGGGGAATGCGAGTAGACAATTCGCTCGAACCCTAGGTTAAGTGCCAATTCCATCGCCGCAGACGGTTTGTATTCGGCAACACTGGACTTGTACAAATCCAAAATCACAGGAATATCGGTGTCGGGCTTTTGTGGTGGGCGTCTTGCGTTGAACAGTTCATCAACCCGCTCGCTACCAGCTTCCGTGCTCGACAACTTGAACAGGATCGCTTCCCTATTGCCCAAGTTGGATTGCTCGACGAATTGTCGGATTGATGAAGCAAGTTCCGTGGAAATGCCCGTCGTGTGCCCGTCGATCGGGTGAAACACCTTGACCATGCAATCAGCGTCACCATGAACGTGTTTCGAAAGTTGAGTCTGGATCGGGTAGGCCCGTACCAGTTCATTCTCAAACAATGATTCGTTCGCGTGCAGTGGCTGGTCGAAAGACAAAACGTTCTGAAACTCACTGCGCCAATCGGCGGACGTGCTCATCTCGGTAGCAGAGATCGTTTCGTACCCAGCCTCCCTGCAAACCTGTTTCAACTGTTTATTCAAACGTTGGCGTAGGTCGGTTCCGAAATTTGCAGGAACCTGGTATCTGCACACAAGACGTAACTTCTTTCGCTTGTCAGCAGCATTGACTAACGCTGCAAGGAATCCGTCTTTGTCAAACTTCGACAGATCCGGTTCGTCATTTGCGATCAGTCCGTTGCAGTTTACGACCGCATAGGCATCGGCATCCGCCGACACTGTTGCTCGATGCAATTCAGTCGTTAGCGGCGCGACAAAAAAGTTTTGAAGCTCACCGGCATGAGCAGCCATTGCGCACATCAATGACAACTTGACTGCAACTAAGAATCGGTACATCGGTCAGTCTCTTCGGGTAACGACCTGGTAACTCAAGTCAACCTCTACCGGCGGAAAGCATTGCTCCGGCTTCGGTGCGAACGACTCGTTTGCAACACACCCAAATTGTAGACAGGAAGTCTTCCTACTGCATTGCCGCAGCAGGTGAATGCACAGATCCAATTTTTACTGATTCCAAACAACTTGCCGGACTACATCCGCCGATAGTGCATCGCAACCGCACCGTTGGTCAGCGGCATTGCTTCAACGAGTTCAAGTTTCCGAGTTGCGTGTAGTCCGCTTTGATATAGCGTCGGCCCATGGCCGGCAATTCGGGGATGGACGAGAAACTTGTACTCGTCAATTAGATCTAATCGATCGAGTTCCGTTGCCAGCGTTCCACTGCCAAGCAGCACACCGTTCGGCGACGCCTCTTTCAGCCGCGTGATGCCCGAGACCAAGTCACCTTCGATAGGATGGCTGCCGTTCCATTGAAACTCGCTTCGCGTGGTTGAAACGACATACTTTGGCTTCGCCTGCAATTTGACCGCCCATTCCTTGATCGCCGGGGCAGCTTCAATTTCACCGGAAGCCACCTTTGGCCAGAAACATTCCATCATCTCGTACGTCACCCTCCCCCATAGCATCGCCCCACACTCATCCATCAGACGCGTGAAATAGGCGTGCGTTTCGTCGTCGGCGATCCCTTCTTGATGGTCGACGCATCCGTCGAGGGTAACGTTTATCGCAAAAGTCAATTGACCCATCGAATCCAAGCTCTCAAGTATTTGCCGGTGGAAGTGGTAGCATTGGTTCATCACAGCGGATTCAAGCTCGCTTGTAGTGGCCAACGCAAATGAACAACGAGAGCGATTGAATTGGCGTTCAATAATGCTGAAGGCTGACCGCGACGTTCTCGTTCTAACTTGATCGGAGCAGCGTCACGCGTCTGCACTTTGTCCAGCCGGTGAAGCAACTTCTTGATCTGCTTCGTAGTCGAATGGACTGATGGAAAAAAGACACCATCGCAATGAAACTCGAACGAAATGTTACAGAAAGCGTTCGCCCACTAGGCAAGTGCCGTAAAGATCGCGAAGACCAACAGACTGATCAGCAGCAAACTTGCGATTGCGAGGCCCATTCCAAACCAGGAGAACGTTGCCGATTCGTGATTCCCGTCGATCGTTGGAACTGTCCTCTCGGCAATTCGTTCTTCGGCGTCCGCAACCAGCTTGCGTTCCGCATCCGTTGGTTGAACCAAATCAGGTTGTGTAGGGCCAAAAAGCATTGTGATTGATAAACCTCCTTCGCAATCGACGTCCAGTGCACCGGGAGCACCGACAAGAATTGTACTGCTACCGAGCAGCAAGCCGCAATGAACAGGTTGATCGAGAGGCTGCTATGGATTGGTGCGTTCCGATAAGCGGCGATCCATCTCTGGATCCCATTTCGCTGGCAGGTCGGTCAATTTGATTTGATACACCAGCAATGATTTCTCGGAAAGTTCGGGGAAAGCCTTGCGTTCGCCATAGGCCAGGTTTGGTGGGACGATGATCTTTCGATGTCCGCCAATTTTCATGCCCAGCAACCCATACTCGATCCCGGCAAAGCTGTTCCGTGCACCGACGCGGATCTGGTAAGGTTGGCTCGCCTCAGAAGCAAACAATTGATCGCCCTGATGAAGCAAACAAACGCAGTGACAGACAGCGACGTCGCCGGGGACGCAGTGACGTCCAGAGCCAATCGACAGATTGACAATCTTTAAACTAAGAGGTGGCTTCATCGTTTCGGTCATCATCGGGAACCGCAAAAAATCCCCAGCAGACCGCGGGGACCAACTTGCCAAAAATTCGTCCGTGCAAAAATACCAGTGCGAATACAGCGATGAACGATGGCAAGATCCAGTCGTCGAGATCCAGATTCCAGAAGACATCCGCAACGACTGAGGCGAGCACCACGAAAGCGATCGGCACAGCCCACAGCGTTGATTTCCCATTCCAATTTCGGACCGCCAAGTAGTTTCCACATCCGGGGCAAAACCCGAACGGAAAGACGTATCGGGCGAACTCAACTCGTTGTGCACAGACAGGGCAAAGCGAGCGATCGTCTGCTCCCGTAGAGTCAGAGTCCGTCGGCGTGTAGGGATTGATTTCTGTAAGCGGCATGCATTGAACTATAACAGCGAAACGCGTCCAGAAAAGCGAGAAAGACGGCGGGAGCAAACCGCCATGCGCATCATCTCTTGCGACCGTAGCAACCAGCAGCTGGCTCTCGCATGATACAATCGGGCGGAACCGGAGCGAACGTTCCCCGGCAAATGTAGTGGACGAAGCGATGAGTCCCTGCTTTGGGCTTCGCAATGCTTGCTCGCACTCATAAGCCGCATAGGCGATAGCCAGCGGTTGAATGGTACTGGTCTTTCGCCTGCACCATCGCCGCAAGCCGAGAACCGAAAATCGCCTAAAGGCGAGACTCCAGCAACGTGAACTCAACAAAAAAAATCCCTCGCCGGCAGCTGCTGGCGAGGGATTTCGTTTTGATTTAAACGCTTGGAGCGAACGGCGATTACTTGCCTTCTTTCTCTTTGCGTTTTGCTTCGATGATGTCCGATTGGATGTTTGAAGGAACTTCGCGGTAGGTTGCCAGTTCCATCGTGAACGTCCCTTGACCTTGCGTCATGCTTCGCAGGTCGGTCGCGTAACCGAAGGTTTCTGCAAGCGGCACTTCGGCGATGATGATGCTGTTGCCATCAACGCTGTCGTTGCTGCTCATGATACCCCGGCGGCGAATCACGTCACCGACGACGGTACCTTGGAAATCTTCAGGGCACTCAATTTCGACCTTCATGATCGGCTCGAGCAGCTTTGGTGAGGCTTGCTTGAAGTACTCACGGAAGCAGCCTTGAGCTGCGGTGTAGAACGCCTTTTCCGACGAGTCGACTTCGTGGAACGAGCCGTCTTGCAGGTCGATTCGGGTTCCCACCACGGGGTACTCGGCCAAGGGGCCTTTGCCCAGGATGTCGCGGAAGCCTTTTTCGATCGCAGGGATATATTGCTTAGGAATACGTCCACCGACGACGTGATCTTCGAATTCAAAGCTGTCTTCGCTGATCGATTCCAGCGGACTGAGCTTACCGACGATGTGAGCGTATTGACCGCTACCACCGGTTTGCTTCTTGTGCTTGTAGTTGAACTCGACGGGTTTGGTTGGGCTTTCGCGGTAGCTTACCTTTGGTGCTCCGACTTCGATTTCGACGTCGTATTCGCGGCGAATTCGTTCGATGTAAACTTCCAGGTGAAGCTCACCCATCCCGCTGATCAGGATTTCGTTGGTCTCTTCATCGGTCATCACGCGGAACGTTGGGTCTTCCTTGCGGAACCGTTGCAGTGCCTTGCCCATCTTGTCGCCGTCGCCACGGCTTTTGGGAGCCACGGCGATTTTGATAACGGGGTCTGGGACGAACATCGATTCCAGTGTGCACTGGTCACGGGTCGCACCGTAGGTATCACCACTCGCCGAGTCGATTCCCATGACAGCGATAATATCGCCGGCTTCTGCCGAATCGATTTCTTCGCGTTTGTCACTGTGCATTCGGACGATACGGCTGAATCGTTCGCTGCGGCCGGTACGTTGGTTAACGTAGGTGCCGCCTTTCTCGATCTTGCCTTGGTAAATACGCATGAAGGTCAGCTGGCCGAACGGATCGTCAACGATCTTGAAGCCCATGCCGACGAACGGTGCGTCTGGATCGGGTTTCAGTTCGATTCGCTTTTCTTCGTCCTGAGGGTCGCGTCCGTAGATTTCACGATCCAGAGGGCTTGGCAGGTAACGGTTGACTGCGTCCAGCAACGGTTGAACGCCTTTGTTCTTGAACGCCGTTCCCATGTAAACAGGAGTCGCTCCGCCGAGGACGGCGTCACGGGTGACCTTGTAGATCATTTCCTTAGGAACTTCTTCTTCGCTCAACAACAGTTCCATCATCTCGTCGTTGTACATCGACAACTGTTCGAGCATGTGGACGCGTTGCTCTTCACACTCGTCTTTGATGTCCTCAGGGACTTCGCCGACGACGATGTCTTGACCTTCAGAACCGGCGTGGCGATACGACTTCATTTCGATCAAGTCGACGACGCCTTCGAAGTGCTCTTCTTTGCCGATCGGGTACTGCATCAGGAACGCTTCGGCGCCCAGCTTTTCACGCAGTTGCTCGACAACCTTGAAGGGGTTTGCACCGGTACGGTCCATCTTGTTGATGAACGCCAAGCGTGGAACTTGGTAGCGTTTCATCTGGCGGTCGACGGTGATCGATTGGCTTTGAACACCACCGACACTGCAAAGAACCAGGACCGCACCGTCAAGAACGCGAAGACTGCGTTCCACTTCGACGGTAAAGTCGACGTGGCCGGGGGTGTCGATCAGGTTGATGCTCTTGCCTTTCCACTTCAGGCTGGTTGCGGCACTGGTGATCGTGATCCCACGCTCTTTTTCCAGTTCCATATGGTCCATCGTCGCGCCGTCGCCGCCGCCGCGAACGTCTTCGATCTTGTGGATTCGGCCAGCGTAGAACAGGATTCGCTCACTAAGGGTGGTCTTACCCGAGTCAATGTGTGCGCTGATCCCGATGTTTCGTACGTTCTCCAGTTTCATCTTTTTTTACCTAGCATTGGCAACCGACCGGGAGATAACACGGCAACTGCCGCAGTCGTTGGTCGGGGGTTGAATGTTTTCGTGTCTATCGAGCTGCGATTGAGTTTGCAGTGATTTGAGTGGAAATGATGGCGATCAGCCTTTGACGCCTACATTCGCAAACTTGGGGAACCACCCGGGTTCAAATCCGTCGCTGACCGGTCAACGGGTGGGGCCAAGCCGGTGAACGATCGGATGATCCGATCGGCTCGATTAAACGAGTTCGTTTGACCAGGATCGGTAATTCGCCGGCGCGGCTGGAAATTTTTGCGGAATATGGCAAAGGATTGGCCTAGCGGGAAGGGCAAATCGGCCCCTCGACGCGAAACGGCCATGGGATCGCGGCCCATTTTCCCGTTCAGTCGGCTTTGATGCGTTTGCGGAGGTCCGAGCAGGTGCTTTCAACCTCACACAACATCGCTTTATTCCGACTTCGCATTGTCGCGGAAAGTCCCCACGATGCCGCGATCAAAAGCCTTTATGGCCGGACCGCGGGCACCCAGACATGGGGTCGATAGGCAGCTGCGTTTTACGCCCCAGCGGTTAAGACAGAGGTGACTGCGACGAAGGTGAAGGCCCGTTGCGGCTTCGGTAAACGACGCAACGCAAGCTCGACCGGTTGACTTTGCCACCGGTTGACACGTAATTCCTCGCGATTTGCTTCGTTGCCGCATAGTTTCCTCTTGTGGCCGGTTCAACCGACCGACATACTCCTGCTCCATTAGATTTTTTGTAGGCGAGTCGCTGAGCCGCGCCGTGGGATCCGTTTCCCAGGCAAGCTCCAGTCTCAACGACCGTCGTCGCAGCTTTGGCGAGCCAGCTTCGTCGAATCCCCCTCTCGCTGTCGAAATCGGACTGCGAAAACAAACCGCTCGGATCACTTGATTCCGACCCGGTTCGGGTGGCGAATTCGACTGATTGCCGGTCACTTCGGTTTGACACCGAAAAGCCAACCCAGGTTCGATACTATGGCCGTTATGCCAAGATGCCGAACAAGGGTGCTGCGACCGCGCCCGATCGCCGCCAACCCGAGAGCTATTAAAAGCAATGCCTCCACGCCCAATGAGCTCGCGTAGCCGAGCCCGCAAACGTTCACGCGTCCGCTCCCGCGCCAAGAAGAAGGATCCAATCTTCGTTGATGGCCAGCGACCACGTCCGATGTATGTCGATTACAAGGACGTTGAACTGCTCAAGAAAATGATCAACCGCCAAGGCCGTATCGTCGGTCGCCGCAAGAGCGGTTGCACCGCGGTCAGCCAACACGCTGTCACCGCTGCTGTCAAACGCGCTCGCTACATGGCGCTTCTGCCTTACCAAGGCGAATGAGCTTTCGGACTAACCGCCGCGTCGAGTTTCGAGACACCGACGCGGCTGGCATCGTTCACTTTTCGGCATTCTTTCCTTGGATGGAATCTGCCGAACACGAAATGCTGCGTTCGATGGGAATCAAGATCATTCCCGATTCCCACGACGCTGCTGACGAGGTCACTTGGCCGCGCGTCAGTGTTTCTTGCGACTACCATCAAGCCGCGCGCTTCGAAGATTGGCTGACCGTCGATGTGACCGTCGGCAAGGTCGGTCGCTCAAGCGTCCAGTATGAGATCGCGTTCTTCCGCGAATCAGACGCCGGTGAAATGCTTCCCATCGCCACCGGCAAAATCGTCGTCGTCTGCTGCAAGTTGCAGTCTGGTGGCCGTTTGCAAAAAGCCGAAATCCCCGCCGACATCCGAGCCAAGCTCGAATCGATCTAGGTGAATGCCTCGTAGTGGATCTTGTCAAAGATCCGTCGCCCAGGTGTCTCGGCCCTCGCCTCCAGCTCATCTCCAACCGTAGTGGATCTTGTTAAAGATCCTTCAGTGGAGCCTTCAAGCGTCTAGCTCCGCAGGCGATCTTACGTTAGCAAAATCCACGACCCCACTTTCGAATCAGTCGCGTGTTCTCTCGCGATCAATCGCCTTTGTACTTTGGGATTGAAAACGAATGAAACGTGATCACGACGCCAACGGCGATCATGGACAGTCCCAGCCAGCGAGGCGGTTGGACACGTTTCTTGGGTTTAGGGACGACGGGTTCAATGAGCGCGCCGACGGTCGTTGAATTGTCGACCAATGGCGTGTTGGTCATCTTCGCCATGAATCGTGTAGAGGGTTCGTTCAGCACAAACGACTCGACGCGGCGAAATTGCAGTCCCAGCAGGATAAGCAGTATCCCGAAGAGGAAGTATCGATTTCGGTACATTGACATGGTTCTAGCCGATCAGCATCAGATGGGAGGATGTTGTCCACGTTTTGCTATCGTCTGCCAAAGCCATTTTGCACGACTGATCCAAGGCCAGATGTCGTGGGCTGGTCAAACCCTGCCATTCCAAGCCGCATCGTCGCAAAAACTGTTACCGCGTGGGGGCGTTCACGCTCTCGGTGCTGAGTTTTGGTTCAGTACTTGGATTCTTTGGGACCGTTCAGGCGGGCGGTTTAATGCACGCCATTCGGTGAGTCATCGCCGAAGAGATGGTCGACGGCTTGT
Source organism: Rhodopirellula sp. MGV (assembly GCF_002251265.1). Classification (NCBI taxonomy): domain Bacteria; kingdom Pseudomonadati; phylum Planctomycetota; class Planctomycetia; order Pirellulales; family Pirellulaceae; genus Rhodopirellula; species Rhodopirellula sp. MGV. Next base: position 166,257 of record NZ_NPDI01000047.1, read on the forward strand.
CGCATTGATTGCCCGAAACTGTTGTAGGCAGAGTCTTCGAGTAGTTTCGACTGGCTGCTTTGCATGATGGCAGCAGCCAGTGTCTTGTGGTTCCGCCAATCGTTCAGATCGAAGTCACGGATGTCGGTGTAGACGTTTGACAGGTTGTTGCTGATTTTGGGGACCAGGACGACACCGTTGGTTCCATGCACGATGTGGTAGTGCATGACGACGAACAGCAGCAGGGCACCGCAAAACATTCCGGCGAAGAACTTTGACATAGTGCTTGAATTAATAGGCGTTCCGAAAGCGGCGGGCAAGTCGAATAAAAAATGGCAATCCTTGTGCCAAGAAATGGCGGGAGCGTCTTGACGATCAGCCCGGATCGCTACAGACTACGCAACCCGTCGCGAGACGCATTTGATTGAAGTTTCGTTCATCACTTGCCGATCAAAGACACTCCCGGGCAAGAGCACTTGTCAGGCGAGCAAAAAGGGCGATTAGCTCAGTTGGTTAGAGCGCCACGTTGACATCGTGGAGGTCACAGATTCGAGTTCTGTATCGCCCACTCAAAAACACCGCAATTCGCGGTGTTTTTTTATGCGCCGACTTTGCTTGTTGATTTCCCGCTGGGCCACTAAAACACATTTGGTCACAGTTTAGTGGCCCAAGATAGTGGCCCACCGGGGAATAGACATGGCACGTGAAGCAAAGCTGAATTGGGAGGCAAGCCGTGGAAAATGGCGTGTCCGATATCGGGGCCAGTCATTTCGCTTTGACGGTGGCAGCGGAAAGTCAGATCGCGTGGCTCACAAGGCGGCTCAGGCCGCTTGGAAGAGGCGGAAGACAGAGCTCGATTCTGAGTTTCTGCGAGCTCGCGAGCATCAGCGAGATTACGAGGCTTGCCTGGCTGAGTGGCAGGCTGTTCTAGGTTATGCCAGCGAAGTTGAAGACAAGGCTCTTCTCGCTAGGGCCAGTCGAGTCATCAAGGGCTTGCAGAAAGATCTTGCCGCCGAGTTTTTAGAACCGCTGGCCAGCGGTCGCCGATTCCTTGCTGCCCAGCCGCTGTCAGAGCTCGAGGATCACGAGATTGATGCGTTGTTGGTCTATGAGCCCCGAAGCCAAGGTGGGGGCGTTGAGGCGCAGCGTGAGCACGCGAAGAGACTCGACGCGATCTGGCGATCGCGAATTGATGATCGGCTCGGGCATGCCGAAGTGAAGGCGGAGCCAGATTCGATCGCTGAGACCATTGCTGCCTTTCTGGATCACAAGCGTGCGGAGGCGAATTCTGGGAATATCTCTGCAGGGCGTGCTGATTCGTTGCGTGGGCACCTGTCGTATTTGGAGGGCTGGGAAGGCGTCGGGCAATCCGTCAAGCAAATTGACGCTCGCTGGTTGGACGGCTTTCGCGAAAGCGTGCTTGAGAAGATTTCAAATGAGGAGATTTCGACGAGCTACGCAAAAGACATCCTTGGTGCGGTGAAGCAGTGGGTTCGGTGGCTGTACCACACCGAAAGAATCGATCAAGTTCCACGTAATCTTGATAGCCGTCACATGTCGATCGCCGTGAAGCCTGTGAAGATCAAGGTCGTCTCGATTGAGGACTGGAAGGTCTTGAAGGCGAACGCTTCAGAGCGAACAGAGCTGTACATGCTGCTCGGGCTAAACTGCGGGATGACGCAAATCGATATGTCCGACTTGCGTCCTGCCGACGTTGATTGGGAGGCAGGGACGATCACGCGGAAGCGAAATAAGACCCGTAAGTTTAAAAGTGTCCCTACGGTCACTTATCAGTTGTGGCCGCGGACGTTCGAGTTGCTCAAGCAGTTCCGCAGCGAGTCGCCCGAGCGAGTTCTGTTAACCAAGGAAGGGCGTATTCTGGTGGAGTCCGGCATCAAGGATGACAACAAGCTTCAGAAGAGAGACTCTGTTCGTTTGGCGATTCGGTACCTGCGCGGTCAAACGGGGATCGAAGTTACGATGAAGATGCTCAAGAAGCTATCCGCATCGCTGATTCGAGACAGCAAGGAATTCAATGGGCTTGAGTCTCTCTTTCTCGACCAAGCAGAGAGCCGTGTCAGTGGGAAGCACTACGCCCTGCCTCCCCAGCAATTGCTTTACCAAGCGATCGATTGGCTTGAGGTGGAACTGGGGATCAGGTCTTCTTGACTCTTAAGGTGATTGGGTCTCTCTGGCATGTGATCCAGCAATATTTACCGCCGTTGATTTTTGGGCTGCTTGATTGCCTATCGGTCGGCATAGCCTAGCGGCGGGCCAGGGTAATCGCACCAAGGTAAATATTCCGGGCGATACCATTCCACATTTGCTAAAGTGATTTGTCTGGGAACGCTAGCGTGGTTCCGGGCGCCCGGGCCACCGCAGGCTGGTTGTTGCTCCGTTAAGGGGATCTGTTGGGTCGCGAGTGCGGTGCGGTTCAATCATGCCACAGCGTGTTGCGTAATGGTGCTCAAAAGACTGCTTCTTATAGACCATGGGGTAAATTGGTCAATGTAAATAGACCGCAGCCAGTTGATAAGTGCCGCGATGCGCTGGCGCCGGAACGCCCTAGATTTGCTGATTAGTCAATGTTCGTGCTGTTTTGCTGAGTCATTCGGTTTCAAAACGCGATAGGTCGCTTTGGGAGCTGAACCCTCGGTGTACTTGATTTGGTGAGTGTTATGGTGGGTTTCCAAAGGCGGCGTCCTGGATTGGTGCATGGATATGACGGCGAAGTTCATTGGCCAAATGGCAGTTGTGGCATTTTGGAGCGTGATCCAATAGTCCAGCATGCGAATAGAAAGTTTTTGATAGCGAAGTACCGCTGTGTAGTTGAGAATAGCCTTGAGATTGTTAAGGAGCGATTGAAATTGCTCGACCCGGACATATTCAATCCGTCGACGACAGGGCTGCTTGATAGATTCAGCAGAGCGCTTTTGTGTGGCAGGATCGTCGCTGGTACCTTTGACGGTGTTGCTCCCTGTTTTGCATGTGATCAAACCAAGTGTTGTTTGCGTTGCCGTTGGCGCAGGGCCGCTGAAATAGCGGATGCAAAAGTGTTTGGAGGATCCAGCTTTCAGCTAAACGAGGAAGTGTACCATTGTGTTTTCCATATTCCTGAGACGCATCATCCAAACTCCGAAGAGGGTGAGCGCCTTAGCTACGAATTCATCGCCAGTTCGGTTAAGCGACTTAGTCGCTTTCTTTCACGCAGTATTAATGGCGTTGATGGTCACGAAATTGTGATGCGGCAGATCGCAGTGCACCCCAAACTGATGTCGAATGGATGCATTTCCCCACACATTCATATGTTGATATGCATGAAATCGCCTTCAAATCCGACTCTTGTAGAGGCCAAGCTCAACAGCAAATGGGAGGAGTTGACTGGACGGGAATTCGGTGTTTCTGAATCAGTGGGGTTTAGTGCCTGCGGCGACCGCATCTACACCGAGAAGTTGACCAACAAAAGTGGTCGCAGAAACCGGATGGAAGCCAGCCACTTAGTAAACACTATCGAATACATTCGGCGATGTTACAAGCCGAAGGATAGCCCACGCACGATCGCTCGGCATAGCAAGCTGTGCGAAGAATTTGGCATCAATCCATTGGGGTTGATTAATGGCGATCGTGTGGAACTATCCACCGCCTATCATTTCCATCCTGCGAGGTTGGGGAAACAATGCGTGATCGTTTTTGAATTTTCTGGTCAAGCCAATGCAATCTCCGTAGAGGATTACGATACAACTCGAAAGCGTCTTGAGATTGAGGCAAAAGAGCTCATCGTAAATCAATTGCAGCCATTAAACGCCTTTAAGTATTTTGAAAAAATGCCGAAACGAAAAACGCCCAAGCCGCCCTACTACCGGGAAATGAAGCCAGTTCCAGAGCAAGTCGACGCATTTGAAGAAATGTGTTGTTTGGCTAACTCAATCGCTGCGAACCGCGATGCGCGTGATGTTGTCGACTTGCTGACTCCTGTCATGCTCCAAGTTGATCACAGGGTTCGGCTCTCTCTTTCAGCAAAGTGGATTGAATGGGAAAGGGTGCTCGAACTTGCTCTTCGTCAACAGAAACACCCCCGGCCAGTGGCAGCGGCGCGTAATACGTTTACTCTCGGCAAAGAGCTGATTTTGCGTTTTCTCGGATGTAGTCGGCACCGCTTGGACGGACTTCCAGCTTGTTCAGCACTACACACGATTGTCGGAAAGTGCTCAGGAATTACCTTTCAACAGTTGATGGTTATTGCTCAGTATGCGTGTGTTAAATCTCAGTCGACTTTTGATCCCATCGAATGGCAGCGAGATGTAGATGAAGCAAATGAAATTTACAAAGCTGCCAGAAAGAATTTCCAGCTGTCAATGGTGTATGGGGGAATCGCTGTCAAAGCGAATTTCACGCCGGAGAAGTTGGCGAACTTTATTAAGCGGAGTAAAGGCGAAGCAACGTCCGGCCGTAGGGCAAAGGGGGGACGCTCGTCGGGGCTTGGGCTGTGATCGAAGTTTGGGAGCAGATTCAGGTAGCTTGCTCTGTCACCTGCTGCCATAAGGCAGGGGGTATCAGCCGTATCAGGGACTTAAGCCGTCTGGTTTTAAAGATCGCGATTTTTGAATTCAAAAAGCCGCGAAAGGAGCAATGGAAATTAGCAGTGTTAAGTTGGTTGATTGGTGTGTTGTCTTCACGTTTCGAAATAGCCGGTGGGTGTTGTGAAGCATTCAGGGGATGTTGGGAATCAGTGTTTTGGTCGACGAGGGGGGGCAATTACGGATCTCGTTGACGGTAAGACGCATTCTTGGGAACCGCAGAGTGAGTCTGTGGTCCGGGAAACGGAAAGACTGGTGGCATGCTGGATTTGGTGGAATTGCCTTTCGCAGGAGTAAGTGATTCGCGACGGTGAGCGTGCGGGTGCCACGTAGTCTTTGCCAATGGTTTCGTGTTGCTGCTTTCCTCTTGCGGAGTCGGTGTTTCGATAGTTGCTCGTCGCCAATTGAGCGTTGTCGCGATTCGTCGTTTTTGAGCTCCTCGGTTTGCATGGACTCGTATCGCTTTTTGGGGGAATATAGGGTCGGGAGAAGTGAATTATCGAAGCCATTCGGGTGATTCAGCCATGGCTAGCGAAGATTCCCGGGCGCCGGACTGTCATGACTAACCCGAGTTCCCGGGCGCCCGGGAGAATTGTGTTGCGTGTTGTGGCGACAAGGACGTCGCTGTTGGAGCGTTTCTCTCATGTTTCGCCGTTCGCAGCCGAATGATGGTTGTGTTCAGCGTAGGACGCTCTCTCGCGTTTGGGGCGGTGCATGCCAAGGCCAAGCGGGCGTAGCGAATGCCGTGTGTGTGGAAACGAAATGGCGGAGTTCCACGCGTTCCGTTTGTTCTGGCTCTCGCCCAGGCAAAATCGAAAGAAGGCGTCATCGCTCAAGGTGCCGACCACTCAGCAGGGCAAAGCCACCTTTTAGAGGCTCGGTAAGCCACAATGCCTTTCTCTGGGGATTTCCAGAGCAGCGATTGGGAGTGTCGCTCGTGCGAAGCGGAGGTCAATTGCGAGCGAATCAAGCTCGGTCAGGTTTTCTCAGCCGTGCTGAAGCGGTAGCGAATTTTTGCAGCTTTTCCAGGTTTGTTGTGTAATCGAGTGGAAAGACGCTTCGCTTTGTTCGTGAGCCTAAAGAAATGATCGACTCCCGCCCTTCTCTCCAGATTGACAGCTACTTCAGTCGTTACGCCGCCCGGTTGTCTCCGGATTGGCGATGGAATCGCATTACCCATTATGCAAAGCGACATCCCGAGCTTTGCGCCGCAGATCATTTCACCCAAATCGGTGTTTATGTTCTTGTTAGTGATGAAAGGCGATGCGTGTACTACGGAGCGGAGCTAGCGGACCAGATCCGTCTAGCGATGGCCCTACGCAGGGTTCGGCTCAAGCGATTGGAGATTGAGGCTCGGTTGCTTGTGTGCGAATGCCACTCCGATGTCGCTCGATTGTGCCGGTTGCCGATTGGCGTGGTCGAAGCTTACTCAACAGCGTTCTTTGACGTATCGGCTAGGTCCGGCGCCAGTGCATGGCTCGCGAGTCGGGTCGTGCGTGATAGTCGTTTTGCCGATGATCGGCTTCGCATGGTTCTCTTTCAGCAGGCACTTCGAGGCGGTCCGAAAGTCGTTGAGCATTGGATTGAACACTTGGGGTTCGTCGATCAAGGGCTTGTCCATGATTTGTCGACGCCAGTGGGGCGCGAAAGAGAGAGCTTGGAGTTGATCGTGTTGGCTTCGCGTTTGGGGCAGCCCCCGACAGACAATCTTTTCAAGGCGTCGCTTGAAGAAGTGGCCGCGAATGCATCACTGCCAATCGCAGTCGCAGGGAAATTGCAAGCGGTCTGCGAAGCGGTTTTGGTAGATCAGGTCAGTGATTCACTTCTCCAGAGCGTTTTTTCTGATTGCTCTGATGCAGCCAGTTCTGCAGCGTCGATGCAGGAGCCTCGCACCGCCGATCGTTCCGTGCGCGGGCATTCCAAGAATGTCGCCTAGTAAAGGGAATTGTGATGTCAATTGAACTAAGGACAGTGAAGTCAACTGACTTTGTGACACAAACGATTCGGCTGGGCGGAAAGGTGAAGAAGTTCCATCTAGGATCGTATGCGCAGCCTTACCCGCATTATCTATATCGAGCTTATCGTCTACGCAGTGCGGAGAGGGCATCCGCGTTCCAGGCAATTGAAAAGGAACAGCGTCAAGCCGTCGACCTCAACCGGTTGCTGTCGATGCTTGAGGCGTCTTCCGGAGTTTGGAAATCTTTAGGCAAGTTGTGTACTTCGAAGGTCTTTAAGGAGATCGCGATGTCTAGTGAGTCCATCGAGCTCGGTAAGTTGCGAGCGGTACTGGATGGTTATCCAGCGAGACGCAGAATTTCAGAGCTTTGTAAGCGAGCTAATGGAGGATGCCAGCTTTCGAGAGAGGTATTAGGTCGCCTCGTTCAGCAGTCAGATGATTTGGCCCGCTCGCTATTCTGCGTCGTGCAGATAGCTCGTGCGCAGGTTGCGGATTCACTGGCTGGGAGTTCGTATGCCGTGCGAATCGCAGTTTTGCGCGAAGTGGATCACAGGATCGAAGAGATGTTGGGTGCCGCTGGCGGTGACCCACTCAGAAGGATGTTTGCTGAAGCTGTTGTCATCGCTTGGCTTGAGTCTCTCCGCTGTACCTTGGCTGCGTCTCAGGTGGACGCGGTTGGCCGGGAGTTGAATGGCAAGTTACAAGCACAGGCGGATCGTGCCTGCAACCGATTTGCCAAGATGGCTGACCGTTTTTCAAAGCTGCGTCCAGAATCTAGGTTTGCAGGTGGAGGAAGAGGCGGGCGAAGCGAAAACTGTTGAGTCACCAAACGATGAGCGACGCTTGGAGACATCGGACGGCGCAGCCGCCCAACGGCCAGCGAAGTCGTGCCAAGCGTAGGGTAAGGAGAGCGAGCGGAACCCAGGACAGATGCCAGCGAAAAGAAAAGCGGTTTGAATCACTGAGAGGCGTTCCAGCTGGGTGAGGTAGCGAACGGTTGCCCATAGCGTCAGTCGTGGCATCGGCGAGCGTGTGTGGAACGAACGAAGCTGGGAGCGGTGGAGCACATCCCCGCTTGCAAGGCGGCGGTGCGAGGGCTTTCCGCGATATTCAACCTCAAAGAACCGGTCGACGTTTCGGACTTTCATGCCTCGCATCAACAGCAATCTCCGTCAGCAGTCGCGGTACGTCATTAGTGCTGTCCGTTAGTCATGGGCTAACGCATACCTGTTCAAGAAGCTTTCGTTTGTTTGTTGAAAACCCAGGCTCGCAGCTACCTCTGTTAGGTTGTGGGTTCGTTTTTTCGTCATCAGGTCGGATGGAATTTGGCGTTTTCCGCTTTCCCTGCGAGTGGTCTGATTGCTCTTCTTGACGCCGAGCGTGCAGAGATCACCTACCTAAAATTTTCCGTTTTGCCAAAAATCCCAATGAAAACGGCATTTGAGAGCCCTTCCGCACGACGCGTTTTAAGCGACGGAATTCGTTTTTCTTTGGAGGCCTCACGGCTAGGCCTTTGTCGGGGCGTCTAGGTCAAGAATGCGTGATTTTGGGTAGCTGATGGTGGCGTCCGGCGATATGGTTTTGCGGTTCATACCGCTGCAACTCGCTCCGTGGCTTGGAAGCACCAGCGCAATTTGCGAGGCAGGTGAGCTGCCCGCTGCGAGCACCGCCATCCAGCACCTGAGCCGAATTCGTATCCACGTTGAGATGCCGAATGGTCGGCATTGAGACCGTGGCGTGGAGAGCGATTGGTGTTGGCTTGCTGTCAGTGTCCTGTTTGTCTTCTGTGGACAGTTGGTCGGTATCTGAAATGCTCTAGGCGGCCCAGTGTGTTTCGCCATCACAGGAGCTGCATAGCACCACTGACGCTTCGCTGTTCAGGGATTTCGAGCGAAGCAATGACCGTATCAAGGACTTGTGAAGGCGAGTCGTTCAACTGCATAGTCGGCGTGCTAGTGTTCGCCACTTTCCGGAGTCAACGTTTTCCGGGCGCCCGGAAAATCGGCGACTGAAGCTAGATTGGTCATCGTGGGTAGGCTTCGGGATAGTGAAACTCGCCGCCGTGTTTTGATACCGAAGCGGTTCCGGTCTTGGCTGGCGATTTAGAGTCATTCTCGTGGCGAGCTGAGGAGTGCCGGACGCTGGGCCTATTCAATAAGTCGCGGCAGTTGGAAAGTAAGCGGTAATCATAATGACGGGCATCGGTTTGTGGATCCGTAGCGACCTGGGCGATTTGAACTGAAAGGTTATGGCTGGGGAAACGTGCTGATCAATTATCCGGTCGACCCCAAGCAGTTCTAGGTGCTCGCGAGTTCGTTTCCCGATTTTCGTGGCATTGCCTGTCAGTCAGTCGGCGAGGTGGGTAGCAGGGGGGCGCTGACGTTAGCACGCTGTTAAATTAGTGCGTAGTCTCAGGCAATATTTAGTGCGGCCGATTCCGTTGTCTGCTTGTACGTGAAGCCAAGGCAATGTTGAAAGATCCCCGCTGCTGACGCGGCATGGCGGTCATTAAGGTGATGCAGGATTTGGCGGGAAAATAGGTTCGACAAGAGGTTTTCGTGGAAGACGCCAGCCCAGCACTGCTCGGGCAATCGACGATTTTTCGAGCCAGAAAACTGCCATGAATCGACGAGTTTCTCGCTAGCATGGTTACGGAGTTTCAGTGTTGGTGGGTCGCGATAGACAAGCAAATCCGGTGAGTTGGTGGCGATCGGGGCGACTCGCTCCGTGTTTCGCCGTGCGAATGTTTTGTCATTGACACCATGGAGTATGTAGCGTGATCGACGCGACTCGCCCATCAAATCGCAGTCTGTAGCGTCTTGATGTTCGTCCCTTGCCCCCTGGAAGTAGTGTGGGAGCGTGGGGCGTCGGTTAATTAAGCAAAAAACAACATTGGCTAGCTGGGTCCTGCTCAACTCGCAGATGCATCCTGCACGAAAGTAATCTACAATGTTGGATCAACACTTAAGAAGTTTGTGCATAAGTCGAGTATGAAACGTAGGGCGGAACGTCTTGGCGAGACATCTTTCTTTTGCAGATCGCGAGAATCTGCTTCAAACCATACACAACCTTAGCAGTGAAGAAATTCGCGTCGATGTCCTATTGAAGCAGACTGGCGATTGGGCAAATTCTTTAAAGCCTCAGTTCGGATTCGAACAGGCTCTACTTCGCAATCTTACCCAACTTGCAAACTTTCTAAGACTTCACGAAACGGCGGAAGACATTGCATCCATCGCTCGTGGCGCGATCCAATTCATTGTCAGTAGCCATGGGCCGGCGGGAGACGATACCAGCGAGGCGGTGGAGGAAGACACCTTAGATACCGCTGAATTTCACGCACTTGGGAAAGCGTTCATTGCGAGCTACGCGGTGCACGAAATTGCGGTGCGGCTCGGTGAGCCGGTTGCCTACCATCCTCCTGCGATCACCGAAGATGAACAAAAATCGGCCGAGGAAATTTTCGAAAGACTTTCGCTCTTGGATGGCTGCGATGTGGAACTTATTGATCGCGTTAAAGAAAATTTGGACGCGCTTCAAGGGCTTGCCGAATGTGGCTTTCTAAAGCGAATGTCGAACAACGCGAAGACGCTCATGGGCGTTTTGCAGGATCCTACTCGTTCCGAGGATGACAAAATCTGCGCTCGAGGTGCTCTTCGTTACTTCGTTGAGGACGACGATGCGATCAACGACGATCTTGGCCTTATCGGATATTTGGACGATCTATTTATTTTGCAGACCGCGATTGATCTGGTCAGTCCTCTTCGCGAACCGCTGATCGAACTTCTCGATCATGTCGTAGGAGTTTGGCCGTTCTTGAATATGCTAACTCTTGACGATGGATCGGGGCCACGTCCCGCGTCGGAGTTTGCAATTTTGAACTCTGCGTTGTCCTGTGGAGACCTGCGTTCCGACGATGCAATCAATACGATGCTGATTGCTCCGGAGACGGGACCGATTGCGATTTTGCTCGGATTCGTGTCGACGCTAGGCTTGGCACACGAAGCGGGGCTTCGGCAGCTGACCGAAAAGTCATTCTCACCTGGGCAGAAGGTCTTGGTCGATTACGAAGCGGTGGCTGAATTCGATGGTTTTGAAGATGCGAACGGCCGTAGGATGTTTTGGTTGTTGAAATACAACACAACCAAGGGCGTTACGACGCGTTCGAGAACTTCCTGGCCAATCTCGGATTTGTATCGCTTGGTGCCGGTTGACCGCGACCGTGTTGTTCGCGGCGAAATCAAACGAGGGAAGCGAAACGAAATCTCGGAGCTGTCTGGACTGAGTTTCTTATTTAACGGTCCGAACAAGGCAGACGTTCACGCGATCACGAAAAAGGTAATCGTCGTAATGCCGACGACAGTTGCAGCTGATTTCTGCAAGTCGACCCTCTTGTACGGACAGCCGATCAAAGATGTCATCCCAGTCGGCCAAGTGTCAGCAGACGGCGAAGAGATGGAGCGTTGGTCGACACGATTTGGGGCCCAAGAGCCAGTGCTGCTATTCGCTTCGGACCTGGATGTTGCGTGTAGTTTTGCGCAAGACAATCAAGATGATATTGAGCTAGTGATTGTCGATGTTGCAGGTCGGAATCGAGAAAAGCACGCGAGCATAAAACGCCTGAATACTCGCAAGATTCCGTGCCTCCTTATTGCCTCTGAGCGGATAGCGAACGAAACCGAAGTTGATCAGCACAACGACTTTAGCGTTTGGGAATGGGGCGCGGATGATCTTCGGGCGCTCGTTTGGCCGGAAAAACGGCTGCCTTCAAGCAATAGCGAGATTGCAAAGTTCGAATCACGGGTTCAGTCGACATCGTCGGCAAGACCGATCGTCGAGAAGATTGCTTTTCCAATTGTCACTGACACATACAAGACATTTTGTTCACTACGAAGACTCGCGAAGCAACGTGGTCCAGACGGCCCGCGGGAGCTTGAGGAGATAGTTTCGGAAGCGTTCTACGCCATCACGCGACTTATGCGTTGTTCGGCTGAGCTGACCAATAAGTCGCAATCTGTGGTGGATGTCGATCACCGTATCACGGCCATGACAAAGGTCATGAACTCATCGAACTACCTTTCAGCGGAGGAACGTTCGGCGGCCGCACTCGTGGTCGATCGGATTGTTGAGTTCAGAGATCAGATGCTGAGAAGGAACCCAAAGCAAATTGCCTTGCAGGGGGTTCTTGAAAAACACCCCACAATTGATTTGCTGTGCCCTGATGCGCGATTGGTCATGGAACTCGAGGGCATATATAAGCATAGACGAAATCGCGTTTTCGCATCGGCCGTCTCTGGCGAGCTATTTCATAACGGGCTTTTGGTAACGGGCTGGTTCAGGAAGTCGCGGATGGCTTCTGTACTGACGCCCCCAATCGCCGATCCGCTCATCCTGCTTCTTTATGATGTCGAGCGTCGTTGGCATCAACAGTTTGCTGAGCACCGCCTGACGATGCGTGAGGAGCGAAAGCGACTGAAGGGGCGCCAGGCCATCTTCCCGGCGATTGATGGTTGGAAGAAGCCGAAAGAGAAAGTGGAAGTGGTTGAGTCGGAAGAGTCTGGAATTGACAACATTGAAGAGGTCAGCAGTGAAATCGACGAACGGTTTCGACAGCGGATCTACGATCGAGTCAGTGGGGGGCACTCGGACGCTGACACCAAAGCAAGGCTTCTTCTGTTTGCCGGGGGATTGTACGGCCTTTTCACCGACAACTACAAATTGAACGTGGTCACGCACTTGTTCGATACGGCGTTTGACGCTGATGACGACAAGGCCATCGTGAAGGTCTGTGGTGCCAAAGATGTTTCGGTGGGAGATAGGATTGTTTTTCGCACAAAGAGCCGCGATCTGATTCGCGAAGTTGCCGATGAGTTGATCGAAGATGGCCAGCGTGAAATTAGCGGACTTTGGCGAGTGGCTTTGCGCAATTACATGAGCGAACATTCTGTGTCGGACGAGTCGATGTGCTCAAAGCTTCGGGCGGCGGGCTGCAACTCTCAAGCTCAAGCAATCAGCAACTGGATTCGCGATGATGGCATGATCGCTCCGCAGCAATATCGTACTGATGTCCCAATTATCGCAAAGGTTACTGACGACGAGGCACTTAAGAGCCAGTTAAAAGCAGTGGTTGAGGCAATCCGCAACGTGCGTAGTGCTCACCAGCAGAAAGCACCTCGATTAATCGCCAAACGAATTCGAGCGAAGGCTGCGGAGGTAGTGCGACAAGAGCAGGCGGACGAGCCTGTTATCCACCTTGACGGTGATCTCATTCTCGTTCGTGTTGCGGAAACGGCATCCAAACCGATTCCCGTCAAATACACGGCCGCCAACCGACTTGTCGCCGGTGATTCATGGCCCGAATGATCCCACCCACGATTCATCCCGAAGTCCAGAGTTCCGCAGAGCGAAGAGTCTTTGATTGGATTCGGGATGCTCCAGGAACGGAAGACTGGATCTGTCTGCATTCGCTGGGTTTGAGCGAACACGATTCCAAGCGTCGTGGGGAAATTGATTTCTTGCTTCTGACGCGTCTTGGCATCTTCGTTCTAGAAGTCAAGGGCGGCCGAGTTGCACGCGAGAATGGGGTTTGGAAATTCACGAACCGCTACAACAAGACGACGACGAAATCCGAGGGACCGTTTGATCAAGCGAGCAGCGCGATGTTCGGACTTGAGAAGCGAGTTCGTAAGCATTTTGAATCGGGCGACAGTCGCCAGCAGCGTTTGCTCTACGGCTTTGGTGTCGTTACTCCCGACTGCTCGTTGGGCGATCAGCTTGGTGCGGAGGCCGATCGCCGTCAGCTTTACGACCGCGAGAACATAAAGACCAACAACCAGTCACTCAAAAAGTATGTGGAGCAGCTCGCGGCGTATTGGCGTGAGCGTAGTTCGCTTGGCAACAGTAAGGGGCGTTATGCTCCCACGGAGAAAGATCTTGAGCTTTTATCAGGCTTTCTTCGCGGTGATTTTGATCGCGTTCCCTCGATGGGGGCATTGGCGGACGCCGCAACACACAAAATGCATGCTTTGGAAGCGGAGCAGTATCAGGTTCTCGATGCTTTGGAGAAGTATCCTGAACCCAGAATGATCGTTCAGGGTGGAGCCGGGACGGGCAAGACATTGTTGGCAGCCGAGATCACGAGGCGAGAGGCAAGCCGAACCGACGGTGAAGTCCTGCTGCTCTGCTTCAACCGCGTGCTTGCGGGAGTTTTGCGAAAGAACGTGGCATCAACCGAGCGTGGTTCAGTCATCGTCGATTCGATCCACTCCCTACTGAATGACCTGATCAAAGGTTCGGACGTGCAAGCGGATTTTGAGGAAGCAAAGGTTGGCAAAGAACCTGCTGAGATTTTTAATCGTTTGATGCCCGAGTATGCGCTGCAAGCGTTGATGGTAAAGGACTGCAAGCAGTATCAGACTCTGGTCATTGATGAAGCCCAGGACATGCTTTCGCGTCCCATGCTTGACGTGCTCGATGCAATGGTGGTCGGCGGATTGAACAAGGGGCGGTGGTGGTTCTTCTGTGATCGCAACAACCAAGCGTCCGTGTTTGGAGTCTATGAAGACGAGGCATTGTTTCGGCTAATTCCGGTCGGAGTCGTCTCACTGCTTCCAACGAACCGCCGTAATACAATTCAAATTGCACAAGAAACCGAGATAAAAACGCTTCCGCAGTTTCCGCCCGCCGCTACCGTTGATGGTATCCCTGTTAGAACGGCTTGGTACAAAAAAGTTGTGGATCAGCGACAATTGCTTGGGGCAACGCTGAGGAAATTGCTTAACGAGGACATCGCCCCTTATCAGATCTCAGTTCTTTCGTGCCGCAAGGCGGAAGACTGCTGCGCGAGTCAATTCCGAGATTTCCCGCTTGCATCGGTCGATGAAGACAACGCATGGAAAGTGGGGACGCCGCTGCTTAATCAAGTCACTGCTTGCAGCGTTTCGTCTTTCAAGGGACTCGAAAACGACTTCATCATTCTGACTGATGTTGACGAACTGACGCCCGATTGGTGGCGAGGAGTCGTTTACGTCGGAATGTCGCGGGCAAGGATTGGGCTTTGCGTTTTTATTAACCAAAAACTGGAAGCTCTTTGCAACGAACGCCAACAAGATTGGCTGAAAAAACGAGTCAAGTTGGGAGTTTGAATCGAGATATATCATGACGAAATCAAACGAAGAGACGTTCCGTGACGAGTTGATCGACGCGCTCGATCGAGAGTTGGTCGGCCCTGGCTTGCCGCCGCACGACTACGATGTCAACGCCGACCAGCCGTATATTGAAAGGTTGGAAGAGTCACCAACCCAGCGGTACTCTGCCGGCGTGCTGTTTCCGCAACAGCAGGTGATTAACGAGCACGATGACCAAGGCGACGCGACTGACGAGACAGCGGAGGCCGCCGCTGTCGCAGACGAAGAACCAACCGATCCGCTGGAGGGCGACCCGACAAGTGAACCCAAACGCGATGGAAGTTCTGGCGATTCACTTACCGATGCTTATGATCAAACAGTTCGATTAGCCAACGAGTTTTACCCGTCAGCCATCGGGTTCTCATGCCTATGCGATGACGACGCTGGCGACTTGATAATCCGCGTTTCGGCTGCACGATACGAAAGCGGGACTGTTCCCTATGTCGTCGAAACTGACGATGGGCCACAAACACGCGAGCGGCAGGAGTGGCGTCGTGTCCAAATCGAAATTCCCCATCAAACCTTGACCGTACCCAAATTAGCTCAGCTAACTCCCTGGGAGCGAACACTTGTAGATTCACTTTTGATCCGAGGGATGTTCCGCCATCGATCGGACGGGAGCGTTCTGCTGACGCTTTCGCTGTTAAACGATCACCAAAGCGGACTGGACAGTCGAATCAGCGCGAAAGATTGCTTCTTTCAAGTCTCGGTAAGCGTCGAGTCAGCTGCTGGGAAGACGGTATTTCGTGAATACAAGGTGTTGCCTGATCGGGACGCGACCAAAAGCGACACCCCCGACATTCAGGAGGAAGCCGCCTTGGAGTTGCTTTACCGAACAAGAAAAGCGTTTGCCGTTGGCCACGGATGCTCGGTCGATTGGGGATCTGAAACTGATGGAAAGGTTGCGTCTCTCGGCACGGTCACAATTCCGCGCGTCAAGGTGCCACCGGTTGAGCCGCGAAGCACCGAGGGCGACGAACTCAGCATGTACGTTCTGTCGGGAGCCGACGGGCAGGTCAAGCCAGCGAGCATCCCCTCGATCCTTCAGCCCTTGGGCGACGACTATGAAAACTGGATCAAAGAGCAGGAAGCCGAGGTTGCCGGTCTGCCCGACCGTTTGAAGAAGCCAGCGACCGACAACTTGAAGCATTGCCGAACATGCCTTGGTCGCATTCGCGACGGGATCGAGTTGCTCGGGAGCGACTCGGTGATGCTTGAAGCGTTCATGCTTGCCAACAAAGCGATTCTGATGCAGCAGCATCATTCTCGGCGGCCCAAACGACCAACTGATGTCGGTATGAAACCGCTACCGACGAGCTACGAGCCGAAGATTCAGTGGGAAGGACGTTGGCGCACATTCCAGCTTGCATTCATATTGATGAATCTTTCGTCGCTCAAGACGAATGAAGATGGATCCGAGCATCCCGAGCGTGACCTTGTCGATCTGATCTGGTTTCCAACCGGTGGTGGCAAGACAGAGGCCTACCTTGGACTCGCGGCAACCGACATTTTCCTACGTCGGCTGATTCGGCCGGACAACGCGGGTTGCACTGTGTTGATGCGATACACACTTCGCCTCTTGACTGCACAACAATTCCAGCGTGCAAGCTCGATGATCTGCGCTTGCGAATTAATTCGTCGCGGGCGACCCAACGATTTGGGCGAGGAAGCGATCACGATTGGTCTTTGGGTTGGAGGTTCCTTGACACCGTTATATCGAGAGCCTGCCGTCAAGTCGCTCAACAACTTGGCGAAGCCCAATAGCCAGGAAGCCAATGAATTTCAGATGCTCAAGTGCCCTTGGTGCGGCACGGCAATGGATGAGCCCGACAATCTTGGCTACCAACCTCACGGCAAACCGAAGACAGTGATCTTCGTGTGCCCCGAAGCGGCGTGTGAGTTCTCATCGCCAAAGAGACGTTTGCCCGTTGTCGTGATTGATGATGATGTTTATGAGGCACCTCCAACTCTGATCATCGGGACGGTCGATAAGTTCGCGATGTTGGCATGGCGAGAAATGTCAGGACGGATTTTCGGCATTGGCACTCCCGGTTCAAATGATCCGCCGGACCTGATTATCCAAGACGAATTGCACCTGATATCCGGTCCATTAGGATCGGTTGTCGGGTTGTACGAGTCTGCGATCGACTTGCTTTGTTCGTGGAAAGGTCGCAAACCGAAGATCGTCGCGTCCACCGCAACAATCCGCCGGGCGTGGCACCAATGTCGAGCGTTGTATGACCGACCAACTTCGCAATTCCCGCCTCAGGGACTCGATATTTCGGACTCGTTCTTTGCGAAAGAAAACCAGGACACTCCAGGCCGACTTTACCTCGGCATCTTCGCAACCGCAGCACCGTCTTTCGTGACCGCCATGGTGCGAACCCTTGGTGGGCTTTTCCACGCTTGCAAGTCGATGCCACTGCCGGAGGGCGTCCCGGAAGAAACACGCGATCCCTATTGGACGGTGCTGCAATACTTCAGCAGCCTGCGTGAACTGGGGCACGCGGCAACGCTCGTCGAAGCCGATATCCCCGAGTACATGTGGTCGATCACGACCCGCACGGCGACGCCGAAAGAATTGCATCGCAGTCTTGGTTCGCCTGTCGAACTGACGAGCCGCCGAACAGCCGATGAAATCCCGGCAATCTTGGAACGGCTCGAAAAGAGGTATCCGCGGGTGTCCGACGACTGGAAAGACAAGCCGCTCGATACCCTGTTGGCGACAAACATGATTTCCGTAGGAGTCGATGTCGATCGGCTTGGGCTGATGCTGGTCGTTGGGCAACCCAAGACGACTTCGGAGTATATCCAAGCCAGCAGCCGTGTCGGTCGTTCAAAGGATGCCCCCGGTTTGGTTGTCGCGATGTACAACCCCGGCAAACCGCGAGACAGATCGCACTACGAGCATTTCCGCGCCTACCACGAAGCGTTCTACAAGCACGTGGAGCCGACGAGCGTCACGCCGTTCTCGCTTCCGGTCATGGAGCGTGCCTTGCACGGAGTGCTGGTGGTACTGACGCGGCACTTAGTTGGTGTGTCCAAGCCGGACCAGTTCGACCCGGCTTCTGTCACGTTGAACGAGTTGGTCAACGAGATTGAACGACGTTGCTCAGTTGTCGATCCCGAACATGCCGGGAGCTTGAAATCAAAATTGAAGACATTGATATCGAAATGGTCTAGCGTCAAACCATCGGAATGGGGCGGTTTCGGTAAACCACCAGAGCTTCGACCGCTGATGTATCCAGCAGGAAGCGAACCATTGCCGTCTTGGGCAGGTTCGGCATGGTCAACACCCAGCTCGATGCGAAACGTAGATGTGGAGTGTCGAGCAGAAGTCATCGCGAGTTACGAGAACGACGAATAGGAATAAATCATGGCAAGAAAAACGATTCGTCGCTCACAAGCAGTAGTGCCGTTTGGAGTCGGAGCAATTTTTGATCTTCCCGGTCAGAGCCTGATGAGTGCGGGACTCGACGTCTGGCCAGACAAACCGAAGTGTCCGATCAACGACGACCGGCTTGCGAGGCGACTGGGCGTCACTTTCTTTCGTGCGCCGCCGCCAGCGCCTGGCGACGGCCATGCGGGTGCCTTGCTTCCGTTCATTCGATTTCCATTGTGGCACTTTTGCCCACGTTGCCGTGCATTGAAGCAGAGCAAGTGGAACGAAACGGCACCTCCGCGATGCGATAGTGATCTAGGCAGCCGATTTAAACCAAAGCCCGGCGAGAAAAAGCAACCATCGTGCTCATCGCTACCCGAGAAGAAACGGTGGAGGATGGTGCCGGTCCGCTTCATTGTGGCGTGCCCAAATGGCCACATCGACGACTTTCCGTGGGAACTGTGGGCACACCGAAAATCCGGGGAAGACCTTTCCGATGTTCAGATTTGCAAACGACCGCAACTTCGGCTGAACTATGGACGCTTCTCTGGCTTGGGTGGATTAAAAGTAGTTTGCGAAACCTGCGAGTCATCTCGGACAATGAGCGGTTCGGCTGGCCCCAAGTCACTTGAAGGATTGTTATGCAGCCGCAACCGACCATGGCTTGGTCCGCACGGGACCGACGAAGAGTGTGATGAAACACCAAGAATGTTGCAGCGAGGTGCGACGAATCTTTACTTCCCCAAAGTCGCCAGTGCCATTTTGATTCCGCCGTTCAGCGATCCGCTCAGGACGATAATTGACCAACCGCACTATTGGCAGGTACTTGCCGGCAATCCTCAACCAGATAATTCGCCGGATCGACAAACGGTGACAAACATTGCCACCATCCTTCAAGTCGACCCGGACAGGTTGTTCGACGTGACCCAAGAGAAGATGCGCGGCCTCGAACCGAGTGGGGAGGCGGTCAGCGAAGAAGAGTTTCGCCATTCGGAGTACACTGCACTTTCAGAGGCTTCGGGCGACGACGAGAACGAGTTTGTCACGGTTCCTCAAAAGCTAGATGCCTACGAACCGTTCCTTGGAAAAATACTCGACCGAATTGTCCTGGTCGAAAAACTAGCTGAAACTCGTGCCCTTACGGGATTTTCACGAATCGACCCGCCGCCGTATCGAGAGTTCGATACCCACGACCAAGATCAGCTGAGTCTGCAACGCAGAAATTGGCTTCCCGCAATGCGAGTCTACGGTGAAGGACTGTTCTTCCGATTTAACACTCCAGCAATCGATGCATGGATTACGTCTGCGGTTCAGCAGAGAGTTCAATCAATGATTGATGGGCATCATCAGATGTGCGAAAAGCTGCAGCGGCCACCGAGGAATTTCCCACCCCGCTTTTTTTTGCTTCATACGCTTGCCCACATCCTAATTCGGCGTCTCAGTTTCGAGTGTGGCTACGGCAGTTCTTCGCTTCGCGAACGACTCTATTGCTGGGACGAACCCGGCAAAGAAATGTCAGGTATTCTGATCTACACCGCCGCTGGTGACTCCGAAGGGACGATGGGAGGATTGGTCCAACAAGGAAAACCTGGGCGACTCGAATCGTTGTTCCGTGGTGCGATCCAGGATGCACGCTGGTGTTCGTCTGACCCGCTGTGCATCGAAAGCAGCGGCCAGGGCATTGATTCGCTTAACCGAGCTGCTTGTCATGCATGCGCCTTGCTTCCCGAGACAAGTTGTGAAGAAGGCAACCGGTATTTAGACCGAGGGCTCCTTGTTGGTACGCCTATCGATGCTGGTATTGGTTTTTTTGCTGAGCTAATCAATGGCTGAAGACACAGGAATTGAATCGCTCGACAATAAAATCTAAATCTACTTTTCGACTTTCGCAATGGATATACAGGGCCGTTGCGAAGTTGTATTGCGTCGAGTCAAAGAGTGGGGTTCTTCACGGATTTTAGGGGCTGTGTTCATTGACCGCAGTTTTTGTTGTGAATTGCGTTTTCATTTTTGGAAATACGTACTGGTCTTCAAAAGGAAAAATAAGATGACTCAGGCACGCTTGGGCGACCAAGGTGATCTTCGCAAACTGTGGCGTGGCGACTGAAAGAGAATCGGAATCTGGGAGGGTTGGTCAGCGATACCGTCGAAAGGGTGAAACTGCCGGAATTTGTTGCTCACCACCAG
The DNA here is from genome assembly GCF_002251265.1 of Rhodopirellula sp. MGV. Classification (NCBI taxonomy): domain Bacteria; kingdom Pseudomonadati; phylum Planctomycetota; class Planctomycetia; order Pirellulales; family Pirellulaceae; genus Rhodopirellula; species Rhodopirellula sp. MGV. The sequence goes on from NZ_NPDI01000047.1 coordinate 186,522, forward strand.
TTAGCAAGTCAGTGTCTTAACTACTGCTGCCATGACTTTTGGGCAAACGGCGTTTCCGATCAACTTGATCTTCTCACGTCGAGTTGTATTCGGCAGCCTGTGATAGGATGGGAACCCCATTGCCGCTGCGAGCTCCGTAGGCTGTAGCATCCGCATCTCGTGCCCTGAGCCGGATGGGCGCACGTATGCAAATCGGTCGAGCGTTGTGATTGTCCTTAGCGGTCGGTCAATTCGCTGAAATCCTCCAGCCCCGTCACTCCCGTAGTAGACCATAATAAACGGAGTCTTCTTGCCGAGTGATTCGATCGCTCGTTCCGCGCGTTTTAGCGTAGCAAGAGCGCGATCTGGAGTTTTCACCTCAGTAAGTGCCCAAGGCGCGTTCGGTGGCTCGCCTTTACCTAGGATATGTTCTACTGTCTTTGAACTCAATTGTTGCTGAGTTGGTAGAGAAGGCATCCGTAATCGATCGCACACGACAAATAATCGCTTTCTCGAGGTTGCTGTTGAGAAGTACTGTGCGTCAAGGACTCCAGCGCTAATGTGGTATCCCAAATTCTGAAGTTTCGATTTCCATTCGTCGAATCGGGCCCATCTTTGCATCTGTATGACGTTCTCCACAACGATCCATCTCGGTTTCAACACCTTCGCGAATCTTACGACTTCAAATGCAGTTTCTCGGCTCTTTTCGCATCCAGGTTTCTTTCCTTTGGCAACGCTGTGAGCTGTGCACTCCGGTGAAGCCAGCAGCAAGTCAATGCTACCAACATCATCAAGTAAGATTTTAGGTTTGAGTGAGCTCGCTTTCATGCGATAGGTGATCGCGTCAGGAAAGTTGGCGCTGTAGGCTTCTGTTGCTGGGCCCCACATATCCAAGCCGGCAACCGGAGTGGCACCAGCCATGAATGCGCCGCGTGAACTGCCGCCAACACCACAGAAAAGGTCACAGGTCCGTATCTCTTGTTGCATCCCATTGCTTCCCTAGATCATCGAGTATCACAGTATCTCATACGAATTGGTTGAAGGCTAGGTCAAGGTTGTCTAAACCTCAGCTGCCAAAGCAGACGTGCTTCTTTCTGTTTAGAGGTGCCCGCCAGATGCTCCCGGTGGCTCATCGGTTCCGCATCCGGTAACTGTTCACAGGTAGGAAACTGATATTCGCGGAGTCGACGATGCCGGATAGAATCGTCGTCCATGAGCACGGGAAATGGATGTCTGGACTGTGAACGCTGGGAGCGACGCTTCGCCGAGTTGGAGCGGAAGTTTGACGCTGTAGTCAAGCAACTCGATGAAACGACTGCAAAGCTCAACGAAACCAGTGCGAAGCTTGACGAAGTGACAGCCAAACTGGCTGCTGCGACAAAGGACTCGAGCAACAGCTCTATGTCGCCGTCTTCGGACATCGTCAAGCCTATCCGGCCTCGAAAGCCCGCCGGAAAACGCAAGAAAGGCGGCTAAAAGGGTCATCAGCGAACGATTCGCCCCGCGGTGCCCGAGGATGAACTTGACTGGCTGACCCAGTATTCTTTTGAGCAATGCCCGTGTTGTGGTGGCCCGGTAACGATCGATACGGAGAACCCTGTCTCCACGGTCCAGCAAATCGAGATCGTCAGCCGCACCCAAACGACCGAACACCAAGCGCTCGCCAGCCACTGTGCGGCATGCGACAAGACCCACGTCTGCACTATCCCACCGGAGATTCGCAAGGCCGGTCTCTGTGGCGTCGAGCTTTCCAGCATCATCGGCTTCCTCAAAGGCGCCTGCCACGCCTCGCTGGCAACGATCCGAAAATACCTTCGCGACGTCTACGGCTTGAAGCTTTCTCGGGGACTGCTTGCCAAAGTGATTACGAAAGTCAGTCAGGCAATTGCGCCGCTCTACGAGGATTTGCTTGGCAGGCTGAAAGCCGAGCGAATCCTGAACATTGATGAGACCGGGCACCGCGATAGCGGAAAGCGAATGTGGACATGGTGCTTCCGCGGCAGCGGCTTCACCGTTTTCAAGATCGATCCCTCGCGAGGCAGCGGCGTGCTGCTGGATGTTCTTGGAGAAGAATTCAACGGGATCATCGGTTGCGATTACTTCAGTGCGTACCGCAAGTATCGCGGGCTGACCGATTGCAGCATTCAGTTCTGCTTCGCACACTTGATTCGTGAATTGCGATTTCTCAAAGAACACTCCACGGGCCGCACCCACGGGTGGTCGAGTCGCCTGCTCGATTCGATCCGGGATATGTTCGGTGTGATTCATCGGCGCGAGGAGTTGGGCGATCGTTTTGACGGAGAACTGGAAGACGCGGCGATGGAAGTGCTTACGCGAGCTCGCTTTCGCGTTCCGGACGACCAGAAGGCTCGCAACCTTTCGGCACGTTTTGCCAACGACGGCGAGAGCTATTTGAAATTCCTGACGACGCCGGGCCTGGAACCGACCAATAACGTTGCCGAACAAGCAATTCGTTTCGTCGTGATCGACCGGAAGGTGACCCAGGGCAGCAAAAGCAAAAGCGGTCAACGTTGGCTGGAACGCATTTGGACGGTCATGGCGACATGTTCGGATCATGACAAATCGCTACTGAATGTCCTACGACGTTGCCTCGATCACTTTTTCCGCGGCGAGCGTCCACCGCCTCTGCTTCCCGCCGGGTAGAATCTTCTCTGGTCTCACGTCAACTGTCTCAATGTTCGCGCCGAACCGTGAACAGTTACCGCATCCGTACGTATCGTCATCGGCTGGAACTGATCGCGGAAAGTCGGGATACGAAGCTCCATGAGCTGTTGCGTAAGGCTCTCGCTGGGGGGCTGCATCGTTGTGCGGCGCGTCGCTGTCTCTGGACGTTGCGACGTCAGAATCCACGTTGAACGTGAATAGTAGAGAATCACAGATCAGAAAGGTCTCTCCATGCCGTGCCACTGGTGTCGAGTCGATCGTTGAGCAGGACGCTGGCCCTTAAACGCCGCATAGCGAGCGGTCAGCGTTTTGCGATCGGAGTGATTGCGAATTGCGGCACTGAGAGAATGGTGAGGTATTGTGCGGGCACGTCGCCGAAATTGAAGAGTACCTTCGCTGGGAACCACAGACAGCTCAGAGAAGCACAATGAGACCGACTCGACGTTGCTGCGTGTCAGCACGCAGTTAACCAGCGTGTGTTTGAAAGTTTTTCCAGCGGCTGCTACCCCAAGTGAGTTGCAAATGGTGAGGTCGATGCGCGCCTATTTGTCGACTTCGAGATTCGATCCGTGACCTGATGCGGCAGGGGAGATGCCTCTGTGAGCACTGTCACCGGTAGCTGGACTGCGGGATGGCGGGCGAGTACTACAGCGTTTGGCCGGTTCGATTCAGGATGGCGTGAGCATCCTGCTGACTCGGAAATGTCTCCGCCGCATAGCCATACACGCGCGCGTTCTCGGTTGATTCAGTACGAGCTAGTCCAGCGGCCAACCAGATCGGTCATTACAGCTAGCGTGCTGATTTTCTGATTACCACCCCGGCCTGTGAGCGTTTGCCCGAAGTCAGGACGTTTAGAAGTTGAGGCTGGGAAATTCACTGCCAGTGCCTTCGAGCAATGCTTGAAAGAGCGAGTTTTCCGCTACAGTAAACTCAGTGCCTGTCGCGTGCACTGCATCAATCGCGTCCGTTTCTAGGCACCTCCCATCGTCGGCCGATGGAATCGTGGGGTTGGTTTTGTCTGGCAATCCAGGCAACGTATTTGTTGCCTGCTCTTCCTCGCTAGTTGCGATGGTTGGCGTGTTGGAATGTAGGGTTGCAGCTTGAGGGGCCAGTGCAGTTTCGTTTCTGGCAATTTGGTTAATGACTCTCAGCGCGTCGATTGGAGACATTTGCCCGTCCCCATTCTGGTCAACGTAAACATTCGGCCATGCTGCTAGCGTTGATGGCGAAACAAGCTGGCTAGTCCCAGTGTGCAAATAAGAGCCACGGCCGATTGCATTGATCACCATTAACGCGTCGAGGGGCGAAACGCGGCCATCACCGTTAACATCGCTCGGTTCGAGTGGGTTCTGCCAAGGCTTCCACTCTGGTGTTAGAGTGATTTCGCCTTTTCCGTCGAGCGTTGAGACTTGTCGAGACAATGTGTTGTCTTGGATTGTTGCGACAAGCTTCCAATTGCTTGGATCTCGAAAGACTATTCGGTCTTCTGTTTCGCCACCGATTTCGATTTTGGTTTTCTCGTTGACGTCATTCGAAGAAAAGTGCGAACTCGCAATTTCGATTGCAAGTGAGTTATCTGTTCCCAGGTCCAGACGACTGAGTTGAACTAGGCTTCGTCCGAGCAATTCACTCAAGGAGACGGTGGCACTGCCGCCGCCTACCAAACTGATTGAGTCAAATATTTGGGTGCCAGCTTGTTCGATAAAGCCAAGTACCTTTTGAAGCGAGGAATAATTGACGCCTAGCTGGGTTGGGCGATCACTGGAAGCAATTTGGAAGCTATCTAGTTCAGCGATTGGCCCACGGAATAGTTCGGTGTTACTGTATTCAACAACAAGGTCAGATTCGACAACAGAGAGGGTGATTTGCTTTTGAAGAGCGTCTTCCCGAATCACTAAGTCGTGCGGAATGGTCACTGCAAACGCGTAGTCTTCTACTTCGCCATCGAGCGCCAAGCCAACTGGGGCAAGCCCGCCGTCACTGCTTACCCGAACACGGACGACGAGTTCCCCAGCAGCAAGGTTTTGTGGGATTTTGTAGCTGATCGCGTTGACACCTTCTTCGCCCGGATACGAAGAAACGATCTGCTCGTTTGAGCCCGAGAATTGACCGTTACGATCAAAGTCAGCCCATGCTTCGACGATTCCCGGTTCAGACAGTTCAATGATCAGAGAGTTGACGCTTTCGGAGGTTTCGAATCCAAGGATAGAGATCGGTGCGGTCACACCGTCTGTGTCTAAATCCGAACCGATTTTTGCATCGGTCTCATCGTCTCTCGTAGGTCCGAGAGATGGCCCGATTGGAATGTGGCGGGCGCCATTGTCGTCAAGTTTGGTCGGGTATGGAGCTGGCGCGTTTCCGAAGTCAAAGTTAAAGTTTTCAAACCATGCGATGCGGTTGTCGCTCAGCGAGGTCGAAATCAGATCCAGGTCACCGTCGCTATCCAAGTCGGTAGCGTCAATGTGCCAAGCGAAGTCTGGTTCAACACTTATTTCATGGCGTTGAAAGAATTGGTTTCCGTCGTTTTTGTACCAAGCGATCCCGCCTTCGCGTGGAGAAGAAACCGCGATGTCGAGATCTCCGTCTCCGTCGATGTCGAATGGGATGCTGGTCGTCAAATTACCAGTGGAGCCGTCTATCAGGTGAGCCAGGAATGTTTGATTCCCATCATTTTCGAACCATCGTAGTTCATTGCCGAAGCTTCCTGTTCCGAGCACATCTAAGTCGCCGTCAGCATCGAGATCAACAGCGGTTATGAAACTCGCGCCGGGAGTTGCGGAATCGACCGTGTGAGTCGAGAAATTGAGGTTTCCATCATTCTCAAGCCAGACAAGCGAATTGCTGAAAACGAGAGATGCGAGCAAGTCGAGGTCACCGTCTCGGTCAAGGTCAACGACTTTGACTGTTTCGACACCACTCGCTTCTGAGCTGGCAATAGACTCGGAAAAGACTTGATTTCCGTCATTCAGAAATAGAAAAATCGTGTTTGCTTCGCGCCCACCGGCAACGATATCAAGGTCACCGTCGCCATCCAGATCCGCAGTGGTGACCGTAAGGGCATTGCTAACTGACGTTGAAATGACATGTTTTACAAATTCCTGATTTCCGTCGTTTTCAAACCAAGCAATTGTTGCGTCGCCCCGTGATGCACTGACGATGTCTAGGTCCCCATCTCCGTCGATATCTGCGACAACCGCATCCCACGCTGCATCAAGTGTCTCGTCGATTGCATGGCGCGCAAAGATTTGGTCCCCATCATTTTCGTACCATGCGAGAGTGTCATCGTGATCTGAAGCCCCCACTAAGTCCATGTCACCATCAGCATCAAGATCGGCCGGGAAGACGCTACGAGGATTATCGGATTCGAGAGAAATGTTTTTGATTGCCGAAAACACACCGCTTGAAACAACGTTGGGTAGAATCTGGACCGAATAGTCTTCCACTTCTCCGTCAGGCGAAGGCCCAGCAACGCCAAGATTGCCGGCAGTACTAATTCGAAATCGAGACTGAACCAGACCCGACACTGCCGTTGGCGGAACGTCAAATTGCAAGAGGTTTAAACCTTCGGCAACTTCAAGTGAATCTGCGATTTGTTCTGATTGGCCAGATAGGACGCCGTCGTTATTGAAGTCAATCCACGCGTCAAGCTTCGCCGGGCCACCGACCACTTCGATCGTCGCAAATGCATCGAGTTGACCGATTCGTAGTTGCCCAAATGAGACACCATCATTTTCACTCATGCCTGTCGCCGATAGCATGTGCCGAGTTTCCAGGCATTGAATGATCCTGAATCTTTGACCTCGTTTGTAATTTTGGGGATTAACTCGCACTTTCGGCGTTCCTGGATTTGTTGTCGCTGGTTGGTCAAGTCTTGAATGTTGCGTGCAATGATTTGCTGAACTGGGACTTCTGGCAATGGGGGGTGGCGGATTCACCAGAAACCAGCCAGCCTCGTTCCCAAGAGTTGCGTTTCGAGTGTTTTTGAACTGTTGACCTGGATCTGCGAGTAATGAATCTTGGGGCCGAAGTTATCGAAATGTGTGTGTTGCCTTGGCTGTGGGCTAAAAGAAAGGAAGCGACTCTGGCGGTCGCGTTCCTTTCAGACGAGCTTATCTCGAATCGTTGTGATTCGAGCTGGCTATTCGGTTACCGTTACCTAGCACTTCAACTGATCAATCAACGTGCTAGCGGATGCTACGGTTAGGGCGTTCAGTTCGTTGACGCCTAGCTTGCTAAGTAGTGGTTGGAGGTCAATATCAGTCCGTTTTGAAATCGCTTGGATCGCACGGATTTGGCTTTCAGTTGCTTTTCGCATTGACCGATTGTTGCTTTTCGACGTTCTTGTTTGTGCGCTCTGAGCGTCGTTTGAATCGGAAAGGCTATCGCATATCGGAACGGATAATTGTGATTCGACAGCAAGTCTGATTTCTTGATAGGCACGGTTGATTTCTGATCGCAAGCGAGCAGGATCAGAATACGCGCTGCATTCCAGTTCAACTTCAAGGCTGCAGTTGGCTCCAATTGAGCTAAAGTCTGGTAAGCCCTTTTTGCGAAAAAAGCCGACTGTAAATTTCATAGGCATCTTTGGTTCCTTGTTAACGAAATAATTCTCCCAGTGGCAGTACCAAGGAAGAGATGGTGAAACGGCGGTGAATTGCCCCGCTCGCTAATCTGAAGGATTTGCAAGCCAGTGAGTTTGTAACCATTCAACTTCCGCGTGGAGTGCTTTGGAACGAATGGTGTATGGCCCGAGTTTCGGGCCGCCGACCGGTGAAAGGTCGGCGATCCACTGGCCTCCTTCCGTCGGTTCGACGTGGGAGGCCCTGCGAATCGATGGTTGCCCGAGCGACTGAAAGCAAATCGTTTCGCTATAGATCGCTCGAACTGTCCCAGTTGCTGTGATGACCAATTCCGTGTTCATCATCGAGATCGCATGATACGGCGACGGGGACGATCGGTTAACCAGCCATCCAGCGATGCTTCCACGCGAGTTAAGTCGCGCGAAACCTTCTGCCTGAGATCTTCGTTGGTTCGCAACGTTTCAGCTTGCTTGCCTTGAAGAACTTGCCTCGCTTGGTCGACGAGGTTGTCCAATTGCGCATTCGATCGAATATTCAATCGCTGAAATCGATCGAAAAAATCGGTTAAGTTCGTAACCGCCGTGTCACGAAAAACTTTTTGGCGTCCATCCGGTTCACCAGACAATCGTTCCGCAAGGTGGCCGACTAGTTGCGAAAGCTCTTCGGCGAAGGAGCGTTCGGCCATCGCGACCGCATCTTCGAACCGTGACTTCATACGCTCGCATTCGCGATGATAGAGTCGCGGGCTTAGCTGCAGCAGGTACTCTGGAGGACAGGCCGAAGGGTATTCCCAGTCAATGGCGAAAAGGTCGCTGACGTTTGCCGTGTAGTCAGCTGAATCGAAAAGGTTGCCGAGTCGCTCTCGAGCTTGATGGATCATCTCTTCGTACTGGAGACTTAATTTGTCAACCGCATCGACGAGATCGCTCTTCAGGCTCGTCATGCACAGTTCGAATGTTTGCATATCCTTGCGATGAAGCAAACGGATCCCCGGCTCGATATACGGCAAAGTCGACTGTTTCCAGTATTTAATTGCATTCGAGCGGACGCCCGTTGCCGCACGAAACGCAGGGTGACTGGTATCGAGTAGCTTTTTGGAGATCGACACGGATTTCGTTTCGGCGGAAAAGGTGTTTGCCGCTTGCTGTTGGTGTTCTCGCGAGAGTGACTTTCGAACACCGGGCCAGCGGATTTGCATTCGGACGGCAATCGTCTCTGACTGCAGAAGTTCAGCAGTGGATGGCGAAACGTCTGTTGGTGAGTCGATTGAAACAGGTTCAATGGCAATACTCATTGGTAAACTCGTTTTGTAGAGGTAGGGATACAAAAAAAGCCCGAGCAATAAATACGTGCTCGGGCATTGGACGTTGGCGGAAAGGTTCGAGTGTCGGACTAATGGAGCCGACGGTTTTGTTTTTCAATCGTGTTTTGCTTTGGCTGATCGGGCGAGGTCTCATCGATCAGTGTTTCACAAATCAGCTCCACGGACGGTTCGCGATTGATTGGGGCAAGCAACAAAATGATCATTGCCAATGGCAAGCAACACGCGACTATCAACGCTCCGTTGTAAATGGATGTCGCGATAATTGGATCTTGCCGTTCACGCTCAGCCCAAGCGCGACGGTCTTGTTCCAAGTCATCACGTTGACGCGACAAGCTGGAACGTTCTTGCTGCGTTTCTTGCTGGATCTCTAGGATCTGGCTGACTTGGTTTTTCGTAAGGCCTGAATCAGAGTCCAGGCAACCAGGGATCAGGGCCATCGCGGCAATGCTAGTCAGCATCGACAGCTGCTGCTTCATCGTCAGTTACTCCTTTGTGTTGAGTTGAACGCAATACTCGGATCAGTAGTTGCTTGGTTGCCAGCTTGTCTCGTCGCTCGTGAACCACGGTCAGTCCGGCAATAGCGATTCCAAGCGAAAGAAAGAGGATCAGTGCGATTTGAAGGGTCATAGGTAACATCGGTTTGAGAAAGAAAAACGCAGACAGCTACTTTGCGGTCTGCGTAGAGGATGGACTTCCAAGGAAACGAAACGGTCAGTTAACCGATGGTTTTGCTGTAACGTTGCGTCTTCGCTTTGGCTTGTTGTTCGAAAGTTGGAAGACACCAGGTGAGTCGGCTGACAGGCAGCGCCCATCGGCCCACATTCGAAGTCGCTCAACAGATTCGGCCGATGTTTTCGAAACTGGCACAACATTGAGCGCCGCTTGAGAGAGTGGCAAATCCAACAACGCTGACAATCGGCAGCACGCTTTGATTTCTGCCCCTGTCCAGCCTTCATCATCAGGCAGAGGTTGGTCGTGGGGCAGCCGAAACTGCGACCGGTACAGGCTCCAGATCGCATCCTTTTGTGGACGTCCGGGAAGATCAAGAAAGAACACCCCGTCAAACCGCTCGGCTCGACTGAATTCCGGGGGAAGACTTTGCACGTCGTTGGCAGTGCACACGACATACACGTCTGACTGATGGTCATTGAGCCAGCTAAGGAAGGTGCCGAACATTCTTGCTGACACGCCACTGTCATTTTGCGAGGCCATCCCGGCGAATGCTTTCTCGACTTCGTCGATCATGCAAACGCATGGGGCCAAGGCATCAATGGTGCGAAGCGCTGCCCGGGTTCGTTCTTCGGATTGGCCGACGAGCGAACCGAGTAAGCTGCCAACGTCCAGGACGACAACCGGTCTTCCAACCTCTCTGCCAAGTGCCTTGCAAAACGCAGACTTACCACATCCCGGCGGTGAAAGAAGTAACGCGCCTTTTGGACGAGGCCCGTTCACATCTGATCGTCGCAGAAGCGAGCGTTTTGTGAAGCTCTTTAATGAATCGAGTCCTCCAAGATGCTCAAAACTCTCCATTCCTCGGTGTAGTGCCAGCGTTCCGGTTTTCTTCAGCATTTGAGTTTTCAATTCCCAAATCGCTGATGGTTCCAGTTTGCTGTACCGAACCAGCGAAAGCGAAAACGCATTCTCCGCTTCAAGCCGCGTCAGTCCGGTTGCCGCATCAATCACCAAGTCTCGTTCTGTGCCCGAAGGCATTTCACCAGATTCGGTGGCGATTCCATCAGCGATCTCCAGCAGTTGAGACCTGTCTGGCAGTTGATGCTCCACGACAACGAACAGTTTTTCCAGTTCAAGAGGCAGCTGCACGGTCGGCGAGAGGATGACGATGAATCCACGATCAATTTTGCCGCTCAGGACCGCTGTTGCGACTTCTTGGATGATCTCTGGCGAACCAAGAAAGCGGTGAAAATTTTCCAGCACTAGCAGCCGTGGTTTCTCGGTCGCGCCGCCCGCCGACAGCGATCTCAGCGCCGTGAGTGGATCGCTTGCAGATTCTTCAGCGTGATTGCCGCCTCGACGCAGTCCCTGGCTGACGTTCCAAGCCATTAGTTCCCAGTCATGTTCTCGACACAAGGCTGAGAGTTCAGCGATCGCATCGCTGTGCTCATGTGACTCGATCCAGATGCCTGAGAAGCAGGCTTGGATCAGTTCACGCATTCGTTCGGTAAGTTTCATTCGAAGCTTCTCCTTCGTTGTTGTGTGTGTCAATAAAAAAGCCCGGCGAGCGTTCACTGCTGCCGGGCTTGGTTGGTTTGGCTGACCTGGGTTTTGAAGTACTCCGAGGTCAGCTTTTCGTTCTGTTTCTTGCCGAGTGCTTGTTCAAGGAATCGGCTGGCTTGCTGGCACTGAGTGCCGCCGAAGCCCTTTGTCTCCACCTTGGACGAACCATCCGGTGAGACGATCAATTCAATCGTCTTCATGCCGCACCTCCAACCTGGACGGTGACTTTGATGGAACCATCTGTTAGGAGCTGTTCCGAGACGGAGTAGCCCTGCTTGCGGGCTTCAATCTTGGCCTTCTCGACCGCGTACGCCTGCATGAACTCATCCAGCCGCTTGGGATCACCCCAATGGCCTTCGAAATTGTCGTAAGAGGATTTACCGGTGGCCAAATCAAAGACCACTGGATATCGCCATCCACGAAGGAAAACTGGTTGGCCGGAAGCCGTGTGGCGATAAAGAGGAAATTCTCCGGGCGCCCGGGAATTGAGCGATAGACGATTGCAGGCAGCGCGAACTGCCAACGCATCGCGTACTTCTGTCTGGATCTCAACAACGTGTGACACGTTGAAACCTCCGTTTCTAGATAACGAGTTCGTTCGCTGGAGGCTACTCGGCCCCCTTCACCATGACGTAGCGCGATAAAGTCGAAAATTTTGTTTTGTTGGTCCGCGAATAGAGGTCGGCGACGCCATCATCGAGCTCCCGTAACCGCGCCGCCTAGTTTGCTCACGTTGCACGCGGCGAATTGCAGCTGTCAATCGAGCAGCAGCTTTCACGTTGAGATCGACGTGGATGAGCAAAAGAAATCGTGGAGACCTTGATTTTCCTTGATCAATTGGTAGGGAGTGAATCCCTGTGATGATCGCTCGCGGCGAACGGCGCGAAGTGGATGATCTATCAGTGACCTCAGAGGCGAAATCAAGGCCAGTGCCAACATCACCGAGGCATCAGTTGCAGGTGTAAGCAGCTTTTCGAGTCGTGACGACTTTGGCCTCTGTTATCGCCTGCTGCGTTTCCGAGCCATTCAATGCTGGGTATCTTCTCAAAGCAGCAACTCCATCATGCTGCCATTGCGATCAGGGATTGATGTCGTATTTCGCCGCTGGTGCCTGCACATCCAACCGCCCCAGCTAACCAAAACGCGTTGCTTTGGTAGTTGGTCGAATTCGAGGCGAAAGGCGTACCGGTTGGCGATGCAATTTCCTTGGCGTGGAGGGGCGCTCGATCAGAGGGAAATCGCTGCGGATACAGGCCTGTCCGATACGGAGTCAGACGCAGAACGTAAGCTTCGCTGTGCGTCTTGCGAGAGCTAATCAGCGGTGCTCAGTGAAGTGCTTGCCAAGCCGAGTTGGGCGCAAAGTCGCGGCGTAGCCACGGAGGTACCGCGAGAGTCTGGAACGCCGCGAAAAGCACCTGTGGGACGCTGCAAGGGGAGACGGATTTTACGATTGGTGCACCGAGCACTTAAAAAGCATGTGTGAAGGTGCAAGGGACGCATCTGAATGCGACAGTCTTTGGCTGCAGCCCAACTTTAGAGCGTTGCTGAGCAATAACCTGACGACGACTTCGATTGGCATTGAATACTTTCACGATGGGATGGGTGCTAGCAAACCGGAGACAGGTATTTCCAGAAAGTTCGTCCGAGTCTGCTTTCCACATCAAGTTGAAGCCTAAGTAGGTGCATCACATCAGGCGACCAAACACAAACGGTCAAGACGCTCCTTCGCAAGCCACATAGCTAGCGGCGACATCCACGCTTGAATGGCTTCAATAGCCCGTGCTGCGGCAGAAGCACCAGATCCACTGCGAGCATTTCCCCGGGGTAAAATCACGTGAACGATAAACATGTAAACACTATCTACCCCTCCGATGGTCGAGTTAAGCGATATCCAGGAAAAAGGCGCACTGAGTTGGGGCGTAGTACCCAAATTCCGGTATTATGCGTCACTGAGTTACCGTTAACTAATATCGTTCGCGCTGGCAGCTCTGACCAACGCCTCATGGTCGTGCCCATCTCTTCTTCGTGTGCTTCGCGAACTTCGTGGTTTAACAGCTCGTCGACGGCCTGGATGGTGCATTCGAATCTCGCCCATCGGAGTTCACGGAACCTCCGTTTCCTATTGATCGCTCTTGATGTCACGGTTTGATTGGTGCGCGGTCGACTCGGCCGAGGAAGACAATCCGGCGCCTGGCAGCCGATTGCGATTACGAGCACCGCGTTGCTGAGCACGAGCACGAGCACGACCGAAGACAATCCAACGCCTGACGTTCTGACTGCTAGTTCGCAACTCGTTACCCTTCGCGATGCAGATTGAGTAAACTTGTCGTCAGCGGCGAACTGCAAACTGTCGTCCAGGGTAGACCGCGAACAACTCGATGCACGTGAGCCGCCGAGTTGTGTTAAATGAAGTGGTTAGTCGCTCGCGGCGACCACGTGATCGAAATCGTTCGCGCTCGCAGTTGTGACTGCAATGACCAACGCCTTGTGGTCATGCCCGTCTTGTCTTCGTGTCCTTCGCGAACTTCGTGGTTCACCTGTTTCATCGACGCCTTGGTTGGTGCGCGGTCGACTCGGCCGATGGAGACAAGCCGACGCTTGGCAACCGATTGCGATTACGAGCACCGCATTGCTGAGCACGATTCAAGACAATCCGACGCCTGATGTTCCGACTGCCAGTTTGCTGCTCGTCACCCTTCGCAGGTCCAGTCGAGTAAACTTGTCGTCAGCGGCGTACTGCAAGCTGTCGTCCAGGGTAGACCGCGAACAACTCGATGCACGTGAGCCGCCGAGTTGTGTTCAATGAAGTGGTCAGTTGCTCGCGGCGGCCACGTGATCGAAATCGTTATTTGCATTTTCCTAAATTATCCCCAATGCCTGCTTTCGACCGCATTCTTGTCGTCGCACTAGCTTGCTCGCTTGGTCCGTCTTCCCCTGCAGAAACTC
>NZ_NPDI01000048.1:0-25610 GCF_002251265.1 Rhodopirellula sp. MGV
TCTCGACTTCACGGATTTCGACCGAACCTTTTTCGGGCGAAAAGTTAACGACAGCAGGTGATTTCATAGGGGCAGAAGAACGGGGAAGGGGAGGGCGGGGAATGAGAGATGTGTTTCGTTTTATAAGCCGGCGATCAAGTTCCAGATGTGGTTTTGACGTCTTGTGCATGAACGGCGTCACAGATCATGCGCAAGCTGGCTTCGAGATTTCCGTCGGCGGTTTTAAAGGCGTCGGCGTCGATCGTCAGTGGTGCTCCTAAGACGACCAGTGGTGCGCCATAACTCGGGCACGCGATCGCTTGTTCGAGCGTTAACCCGCCGACGGCTTGAACGGGGACTTTGACGGCATCGACGACTTCGCGAAGCTGGTCCATGGGGCTTGGCATGCGGTTGCCAGCGGCAGCGATCCCCCGGCGCTCGTCATAGCCGATGTGGTGAATGATGTAGTCGCAGCCGAGGTCCTCGAGCCACTTGGCACCGGCGACCATGTCGTCGCTGACCATGTTGTCGCCCATGACTTTGACGCCAAAGTCCGCACCCGCTTTCACGACACACTTGACAGTTTCGGCGTGTGCCCGTGCCATCACAACGACATGGGTTGCGCCGGCCTTGGCCATCATTTCGGCTTCCAGGTATCCGCCGTCCATCGTTTTCAAGTCGGCAACGATGGGGGTTTCTGGAAACGCTTTGCGAAGGGCGCGGACGCCGTGCAAGCCTTCGGCAAGGATCAATGGTGTGCCCGCTTCGAGCCAGTCGACACCGGCACGCATTGCCAGGGCTGCCGTTTCGAGGGCTTCATCAATGTTGGTCAAGTCGAGCGAGATCTGGACGATCGGTTTCATCAGAAAGGATGTCTTCAGGCGGGAGGATGGGAGGAGGCAGCAGGCCGGTAGGGGACACGTATGCTACCACGTGGTTGAGCCGCGATGGAACGGGATCATGGCTGACGATTTGCAGCACTGGAAATTCGGTGGGTCGACAAAAAAGGCCCGTGGGTCGAAACTGGTACGGAGTCCCCATTTCAACTACGAAATCCCCCGGCACCCTCGTGTCTTTAGAAACCACCCTTTCAGCCCTTGTCGGCCCCGAAACAGACCCCGTTGCGGCGGGCTACCGACTGAAAGAAATCGCGGCCGGCGATGCGAGCTCGGCCAAACAAGTCCTGCTGTATTTTGGCGAGCATCTCGAAGCCCTTTCCGCGTCCGATCCCGCGATCATTGGAACGTTGCTGCGTGTGCTGCACACCCAATTGGCGACCGACGAAAACGCCAAGAGCGAACTTGCCTCGGTCGAGCCAAATTTGGTCAGCCAAATCGACGAAGCGCTGCCCGAGAATGTTTCCAATCGGCACCTTTTGCTGCAGTTATTGACGCACACGCGTAGTGACGAGGCGCTCGTGCTGTTGGTCAATCGTTTGGTCGAGCGTCCGCTTGATGATTGGATGCAAGTGGGACAAGTGCTCGGGCCGTTGATGACGCACGATGATTGGAATACCGACGCGTTGTTTCCGAAGATCCTAGAGTGCATTGCCGAGCCGTCGATGGCGTCGCCGATGTTGGACTTGGCAAACTACCTGTATCGCAGCGATCGTGTTGATCCGCACCCGGCCGAGTCGATGATCGGTTCGCTCCAAGAATTGTTGGGCGCGGTCTCGCGACGACTGGAGCGGTTCGAAGAGGACCCGCGTTCGCTTGGCGACGACGTACCGACCGTTCAAAAACGGCTTGGCGAAGCGGTCGCCTTGGCGGTTTCGCTGTGCGATTCGTTGGCGTCGATCGGCGATCCGACTTCGGTTGGCAAGCTCAACCAAACCGTGACGCTGCGTCACCGACGTGTCCAATGCGAAGCTGCTGGTGCGTTGGCAAAGCTTGGCGACGAAGACGGGCGTAAACGTTTGATCGAACTGGCTGACGAACCGGCCGCACGGTTGCGAGCGATCGCGTATGCCGATGAACTTGGGTTCGGCGAAGAGATCGACGAAAAGCTGCGTTCGGAAGAGTCGACTGCGGAAGCGGAGATGGCTTTGTGGTTGACTCAGCCGCACCAGATGGGCGTCCCGCCAACACGTGTCGAAGTCGCCGCCAACCGCCGGATGCTATGGCCCAGCTTCGATGATCCGGTTGATGTGATCTTGGTCCGCTTCGAATACGACACCGGCAATGGACTGTATAGCAACATCGGCTTAACCGGTCCCGGTGTGTGTGCGTTGAGCTGTGATTTGGCGGACATGCCGATCGACGATATCTATGCAATCTATGCGGGCTGGCACGCCGAACACGAAGACATCTTTTCCGTTCCGGCCGAGTCGCAGAACGAGGCCCAGATTCGTGTGATGGAAACGTTCCAACAGCACTTGCAGCACGTGGGCTATGAAGACTTGAAGCCACAATTGCTGGGT
This sequence comes from Rhodopirellula sp. MGV, assembly GCF_002251265.1. NCBI lineage: Bacteria > Pseudomonadati > Planctomycetota > Planctomycetia > Pirellulales > Pirellulaceae > Rhodopirellula > Rhodopirellula sp. MGV. The sequence goes on from NZ_NPDI01000048.1 coordinate 2,399, forward strand.
CTGTTTCTAGATGAACGTGCCGGAGTCTTTTCGGCGACCCGCGAAGGCACCACTTGTTTGGTCGTGACCGATGGGCTGGAAACGATTGACCAGGCCACCGCCGGACGGCATCGTCCACTAGGACCAGAAGACATCTTCAACCTTTATAAAGGTCGCAAGATGCTGCGCACGTTTAACTCGTAACCTAGCTAGCTGCCAGCTCGTGGCGTGTTCGCCGCGGCTGGTGTTTCTTTGCGATGTTGTTCGATCAACGCCAAGACACGTTGGCGGATCAGCTTGCGTGCTTTTTCTTCGTTACGGCGTTGACGTTGAAAGCTTTTGAACTGTTCTAGTTCACGCGGGCCGGATTCCATGCCATGTTGCTCCAGTTGGCGTTGAATCTCTTCCCACATCTCCGCTTCTTCCTCGGTCATTTCCAGGTCTTCTGCTTCTTCCTGTTCAGCATCGTTGTCGCCAGAATCTTTGGGGACGATTTGTTGGCCGGGGAGCAACGGCTGGCCAGGAATCACGCGACGACCCGACCTGTCGGTCGCGACGACCAGGTCTTCGAGGATGATACCGACGATCGAATGTTCCGCCGGTTTGACAAAGCCGACATCTACCACTGGGACCGAGTACAAGTGAGCGATAGCGGCTGCGGCAACGTCACGGAGTTGCACGTCGCTTTCGATACTGCCGATAAACTGTTTCCGAACAATGACCGTGGGATCGTCCAGATAAGGCACCAATCGCGTCGTATCATCGGGAACGCCTTGGCTAGCGAGTGCCTGGATCGCGCGGGCGATCAAGTCCGCATCGGGGTTTTGGTCAAGTGTTTCAATTGCCAACTCTCGTGTGATGTCCAGCTTCCATTCCAAGGCGATGCGTAGCACCCGGTCGCGAACACTGATGTGGCTTTGACGCATCCACTTCGAAACGATGGCTTTAAAAGGATCGCCGAACACGGGGTCGCCACGCAGGTCGTTTGCGGGGTGAAGCTGCAACAGGGTGTAAACGCTTAAGTCGTATTCCACGTCGGTTTGGACGTCACTGCTGATCGGTGGCAGAAGCAGCGCCAGTAAGTCCAGACGCAATGGAGCTTGGCGCAGTCCGGCGCCGCGAAAGCGGAGCTTGTCGCTCACCTTGGCGATCGCACCGAGAACGTCACCGCGGGTGCCTCCCATCGCTTCGAGCGCATAAGGGTGTTCGCGATACAGATCCACAAACATCTCGCGGACTTGCTGTGAATCGTTGAACAGCTTTTCAAATTCCGGCCAGCCTTCCAAGTCCGTGGGCTGCCCTTTTAAAAATCGTTCGATGCGATCTTCGAACTGTTGCTCGCTCAACATGCCGATGATGCGGCCGAGGCGATCGAGTTGTTCGGGATCTGAAACTTTTTCGCGAAGGTCACGCATGACGGGGATCGCCTCAACCCCGGCGTGGAACAGGTTTTCGGAAGCCTGTTCACGTGCTTTGAATTGGTCGCTGGAAAGCTCTCGCACCCACTGTTCGATCTGTTGTTGGGCGACCGGCTGTTGTTGGGCGACCGGCTGTTGGGGTGCTGCGAAAAGGGTGTCGGCGGAGGATGCGACCGTCACGGCAGCCAACAGCGTTGATAGCAACATTGCCTGCCAGCTAGCAGACAAAGTCGCCCGTTGGTGGTTCGGTTTGACGGAGGCGCGAATGGCGGCTGGGCCCTGAGGGTCGACACCCCGAGTGGACCCTAAACCCCGACAGTGGCGTGGGTTATCGGCCGCGTGTTGAGAAATTGAATGGATCATGCCGTCAATCAGGTCGGCGAATTGCCAATGCGGAAAGTGCAAAAACGTTTTGCCTTGTCGATTCTATCTTGCCCAGCTAGTCTGTGTGGAGTGACATTCTGGGACAGGCAATGTCTCGGGTGTATTTAACGGGATTTAAGGCCACTTGCAGCCCTTCTGCTAAAGAGCCATGAGAACAGAACAAACATCATGCGACGCGTCAGCGTCATCCAAGGCAACCGCGAACTCAGTTGCTAACCAGTCTGGCACCGAAATGCGGAAAGCCGATCTTTCGACTCAGTGCGTCCACGCTGGCGAGGCTCGCCAAAAAGACGCGGGTAGTATCACGACGCCGGTCTACACCGCGGCGACCTTCACCTTCGAATCGACTGACGATCTGTTGCGATTCGTCAATGGCGAAGAACAGCGTGAGGAATACGGTCGCTACGGCAACCCCAACGAGAAGAGCGTCGAAGCGAAAATCGCCGCACTCGAAAGGTGCGAAGAAGCGATCGTCTATGGCAGCGGTATGGCGGCAATCGTCGGCCTGTTGATGACGAAGCTTTCTTCCGGCGATGAGATCGTTTTCTTTGACCAGTGTTATCACCGCAGTCGCGAGTTTTGCGCAAAGCACCTCGCGCGTTTCGGCGTCGTCACCCGCCAAGTCAAAACGGGCGACTTCGAAGCGATGGAAGCAGCCATCAACGAAAACACCAAAATGTTGGTCAGCGAATCGCCGACCAACCCCCATCTGTCGGTTATCGACCTGGAACGCTTCGCCGCTGTCGGTAAAGCGAATGAAGTCGAAACGCTGATTGATGCGACTTTGGCAACGCCCTACAACTTGAATCCCACCGAGTACGGCGTTGACTACGTTTTGCACTCGGCGACCAAGTACCTGGGCGGGCACAACGATTTGATCGCCGGCGTGATCTGCGGCAGTAAAGAACAACTGGAATCGGTTCGCAAGATGCGCGGCATCTTGGGCAACATCAACTCGCCACACAACATGTACTTGTTGGAGCGTGGGCTAAAGACGTTCGAGTTGCGGATGCAACGTCAGAACGAAAACGGGCTTCGCTTGGCACAGTTCCTGGAAGCACACCCACGCGTCGAACGTGTTTATTACCCGGGACTGGAAAGTCACCCGTCGCATGCGATTGCCAAAGCGCAAATGAAAGGCTTCGGCGGTTTGATCACATTCACGATCCGTGACGCCGACTGGAAGCAGACCGCGAACATTGTTGATGCCGCTCGGATTCCACGCATCGCGCCAAGCTTGGGCGGTGTGGAGTCACTGATCGAGCAACCGTTGGTGATGAGCTATTTCCACTGTACGCCAGAGGAACGTGAACGCTTTGGCATCAGCGACAACATGATTCGTATGTCTTGCGGGATCGAAAACACCGAAGACTTAATCGCCGATTTGGAACAAGCACTGACAGCATGAGCGAGCAGGACAAGAAGGACCTTTCGTTTCGGACCCGCGCCATCCACGGCGGAAATGACATCGACCCGGCAACCGGGGCAGTTGTTCCGCCGGTTCACTTTGCCAGCACGTTTCGCCAGCCAGGCGCCGGTGTGTGGGGCGAGTTTGATTACTCACGAAGCGGAAACCCGACCAGGGCCCACCTGCAAACGACGCTCGCGTCACTCGAATCTGGTTGCGGATCACTTGCTTACTCCACCGGCATGGCCGCGATCCACGGCGTCATGATGCTGTTGGAAACGGGCGACCATGTGATCGCCGGCTGTGACCTTTACGGTGGTGCCTATCGGCTGTTGCACAAGATTTGCAACCGCAGCGGGATCACCGTTTCATTGGTTGACATGACTGATGTTGATGCCGTGGCTGCGGCAATCACCGACAAAACAAAGCTGATTTGGGCCGAATCGATCGGCAACCCAAGGCTGTCGATTCCAGACCTGCCGAAGCTTGCCGAACTGGCAAAGCAACGTGGCGTGTTGATTGGCGTCGACAATACGTTCGCAACGCCAAGCTTGATTCGGCCGCTGGAGTGTGGCATCGACATCGTGATGCATTCGGCGACCAAGTACTTGGGTGGTCACAGTGATTGCCTGGGCGGGACCGTCGCCGTGGCTGATCCTGAATTGTACGATCGACTGTATTTCATCCTAAACGCGACCGGCGCGGTTTTGGATCCGATGAGTTCGTTCTTGATAACGCGTGGGCTGAAAACGCTGGACTTGCGCGTTCGCGAACAAAGCAAAACCGCTTTGCCCATTGCCAAGTGGCTGCAAGAACATCCCAAGGTTCGTAACGTCCTGTACCCAGGGTTGGAAAGCCATCCGCAGTTTGAACTTGCCGGCAAACTGTTTGAAGGCGGCTTCGGTGCGATGGTCACGTTCGAGCTGGACGCTGGGATCGAAGAAACCGCCCGTGTTTGCGAAGCGACGAAGCTGTTCCACCTCGCGGTCAGCTTGGGTGCGGTGGAGTCACTGATCGAGCAGCCAGCGACAATGTCACATGCCAGCTATGACGCCAACGACCGAGCGAAGTTTGGTATTACCGATGGCTTGATTCGCTTGTCGGTTGGTCTGGAGTCGTTTGAGGACTTGAAAGACGACCTCGCCCAAGCGATCGGCTAGGCGACCGAGCGGTAAAGCTGCTCGGCATTGTGACGATCCAATGGGACTGGGTTGAAGTTCCCGGTCCATTGCTGCAGCGCTTCTTCGACAAAGGCCTCGATCCCACTTGCTGGGATTTGCAATGCGTTCAAGCTGGTCGCCAAGTTGGCTTCTTCTAACCAGCGCGTGACCAACTGGGCGAGTTTTTCCGGTGCTTCGTCAACGGAGGTCGTCGGTTCGATTTCACGCATCAATTCGGCGTACCAATCGGCGTGCTGCTGGCCATTCAGTCGAATCACTGCGGGCAGCATCAGTCCGACCGCTTGGCCGTGAGTGATGTCGTGGCGTGCCGTCAACGGATTCGCCGTCGCGTGTGCGGCACCCAGCATCGAGGTTTCGATCGCCATTCCGGCAAAGCAGGCACCGAGTTGCATCGCGCTGCGGGCGTCGACGTCCTCGGGCCGATTCAGAACGGTCGAGAAACCCGATGCGAGCAGGCCAAACGCTCGCCGGCTGTACGTGATTGACATTGGGTTTCGTCGATTCGTCACGTAGGTTTCGATCGCATGTGAAATCGCATCGATCCCGGTCAGTGCGGTGACCGCACGTGGCTGTGTGACCGTCAGTTCTGGATCCAGGACCGCGATGCTGCATGCGGCACGCTTGTCGCCACAGGCCATTTTGACGTGGGATTCCGCATCGCTGATCAAGGCAAACGATTGGGCTTCGCTGCCCGTTCCGCTGGTGGTCGGGATGGCGATCATCGGCAGCAAATCGGCCGTCGCTTTTCCAACCCCGTGGTAATCGTGGATGGTGCCGCCGCAGGAGTAGACAAAGTTAATGCCTTTGCAACAGTCCATGCTGCTGCCGCCGCCCAGACCGATTAGCAGGTCCGGCTTGGCCTCGGCTGCTTTTCGGACGCCAGCATCGACCATCGCGGAGGTCGGGTTTTCGGCGAAGTCATGGAAGGACTCGACGCGAAGGCCCGCGTTTTTTAGTAGTTCGACCGCCCGGTCAAAGTGCCCGGCTTGGACGATCCCATGATCGCTGACAACCAGCACGCACTTGGGGCGAAATTCGGCAGCCAGTTCGCCAAGTCGAGCGAACACGCCCTGACCAAACACGAATCGGGTGCGATTGACGATGTCGAATGGTTGCAACGTGGGCATTGCTGGCGGGAAACTCTAGGCGGTGGGAACGTTCGCGGAATGGTAGTTTACCGCCAAGTCAGGCGACTGAATCACCCAGTCGGCGAACTTCATATTTGGTAGGAACCCGACTCGGCCGGGGACGATGCCTTACCCCCACCGCGGACCTTCAAATCGGGCTTTTCCAAGACGACAGTTGTATTTGGGGAAACGCTTTGGGTCACCCAAACGCTCGACCCTATCACGCTGTCATGGCCGATGACTGTTTTGCCGCCCAAGATGGTGGCGTTCGCATAAACCACCACATTGTCCTGGATCGTGGGGTGGCGTTTTTGGCCACGGATCAACGAGCCGTCATCGTCCGTCTTGAAGCTCAACGCCCCCAGGGTCACACCCTGGTAAAGCTTGACGCGGTCACCGATATCGCAAGTTTCGCCGATGACGACGCCAGTGCCGTGATCGATGAAAAAATACTTGCCGATTTTCGCGCCAGGGTGAATGTCGATTCCCGTTTGTTTGTGCGCCCACTCGGTCATCATTCGTGGGATGAACGGCACGCTGAGCTGTACCAATTCATGTGCGATCCGGTAAACGGTTACCGCTTCGACACCGGGATAGCAAAAGACGACTTCGTCGGTGGTCTGGCATGCCGGGTCACCGTCGTAAGCCGCTTGGACATCAGTGGCCAGTGTCTTGCGCAGATCCGGGATCCGCTCAAGCAGTTCGATCGCCATCGCTTGACCCTTCGCCTCGTAGTCGGTCTCGCTTTCGCAATCCGAATGGCTGTTGCGTACACGGTCTTCGTGGCGCAGGGCCCGAGCGATCTGGGTCGTCAGCTTGTCGTGCAGCGAATCGATGATGCTGCCGACGTGGTAAACAATGTTGCCGGCGTGCAGGCCAATGCGGCGACGATAGCCCGGGTACAAGACGTCTTTGATATCCAGCAGGATTTCGACGATGCCCTCGTAACTTGGCAGCGGACAGTGCCCCAAATGGTTGATTCCATCATCCGGGGTGTAGCTGGCCACAATGCGATCGGTTAATCGCGGCAACTGTTCTTTCAATCGTACGTCGGATGCCACAGCACTTTCTCTGACACGCTAAACAGAACGTGATCGTTTTGAACTCTCAAATCGGCGGACATGCGAACAGATCGACGATGCCCACCACAGACAACTACTTCAACAGTCCGTCGCACTTACAGACAGGTTCGCCACTTTTTGGTCTTCCCTGATCCGGCAAGGCACACAGGTTTGTGGCCTTGCCGCTGGAAACCGATGACGAACCGATCCCGCCATAGCGGAATTAACGTCCGATGGACGGCGGGTCGCTTTGCAGAAAATCACGTGGACCGCGAACCGTGTAATACGGGTACGCGACCTGTCCGGTCGGCGGTCCAGGGGTGAACTGCTGCGACTGGGCGCGTTGATGCCCCATCGCGCCGGCACCGGGGCCGAGGTGCGAGCTGTAATCCAGTCCGCCTTGCTGCCAACCGATCGAACCAGGTGCACATCCGGTGCGGCATCCACTGCCACACGAGTTGCATCCGGCCATCTTGCCGAGCAAGCCAGAGCCACAATTGCCAGTCGAACAAGTTCCTGTTGAACAGGTTCCGTTCGAGCAACCTTTGCGTGTTTGATGACGCAAGCAGCCGGTGCTGACGAGCAGCAGTCCGGCCAATGATCCAATCCACATCCAACGGTTCATCGCGGAATCCTTTTGTGCTTCTTGCCAGTCAGAGACCACTGAACGGGACAGCCGATCTCTTTGAGTCTTGAGCCAGAATGCGGGAACCTCTGGCACAGTGTCACCATCGACGATCCAGCCCCCACGGTGCACACAATCCATGCGACCAGCACAACGGATTTTAAAAGGCGATCGGAAAGGCGACGTAGATTGCCCAACCGTTGCTAGCAACATCACGATCGCTCGAACTGGCATTGTCGCAGTGCCGGTCGACTTGGTACCGGCGAGGCTAGCGGGCGATGTGCGATCTGCGCCGTCCAACGATTCTCTCCACCAAAACCGCATTCAATCATGATTGAACGCCTTTGCAAATTCGCTGCCGCGATCGCCTTTGTGCTGATCAGTTCGACGGCCGTACAAGCACAAACGACGATCTATCCGGGGAACCTCCCGCCAACTCCCGCGCAAAGCAAGGCGCCTTCGCTGGAAGACTACTTGGCCAGCCGGTTGCGTGCGGCATCAGAGGACCAGCGGAGTTATGTCCACGAAATCGTCCGCTTGATCGAGCAGGGCCGCTTGGACAAGAAGCTCGTGTTGGCCTTGGAACGCCGGTCGCGTGGCAAGAACCCCGTGTTTCCGCTGCCCGTCTTCGAGCGCACGCTGCGGTTCGAAGCCGCCCGCCGCCATATCAACGTGCCAACGATCCAGGAGATCGTCGCCCGCAACGGGGCAACGGCAGCACGTTCGATCCAGGATTCACGGTATCCACGTTAGCTTGTCGAGCTGGATCGCAAGTGTTCGTGGACTCGCTCGACGACGCTGCTCCAATTTCCCATCTGATCCTGACGAAACATTGTGATGCTGGGGTACCAGGCGGTGTTTTGCCCCTTGGTAAGCCACCGCCAGTCAGGGACCTTGCCCAATAGCAACAGCGTTGGCACACCTAGGGAACCTGCTAGGTGAGCTAATGACGTGTCGGTGGTCACCACGGCGTCGATGTTTTTCATGACCGCAGCGGTGTCGGTAAAGGCACCGCCGGAGGTGTCGGTGTCGTCTGGCAATCGGCTGATTTTGCTACCAAAGTCGACTTGGTCGATTTGTTCGCTGCCAAAGCCGAGTTGCAAACTGATCAGGTGAAGGCTGTCGTCTTCCGCCAGTGGCCGAAGCACTTCCAAGGGGACACTGCGATAAACGTCGGCATGATGCTTCGGATTGCCCTGCCAAGCGATCCCGATCCGTTTTCGATGGTCTTTGCCTAAATCGTTCTTTTCCATCCAGTGAAGCCAATAGTTCACAAGTGGATCGGAAACGTTTAGGTACCCCGAATGACTTCCATGGTCGTGAAAAAAATCTTTTCCGAGCGGGAGTTCGCCGGTGAACTGGTACCAGCCGTCGACCGCATCGATAAACGAAGCTTGGAAATCAACGGGCGGCAGTTGGCTTCCCGTTGGCAGCAGCGATTGAACACCGCGAACGGAAGTGAACAGCGGGATCATTGCTGGTGAGCATTGCACAACCACGCTCGCGCCGGCTTGTGCGAGGACCGATGCGACGCGGATGAAGTTCATCTCGTCACCGCGGCCTTGCTCGGGGTACAGCAGGATGCTGCGGCCTTCGATCGGTTGGCCGGTCCACAGCGGTGCGGGTGAATGGGGGCGTCGCATCCCGGGCATTTTCCAACGCCAGCGGTACTCGGGCCAGCCGCGATCGAAATCACCTTGCAGCAGATAAATCACGCCTAGATTTCGGTGCAGTTCCGCATCGTCGGGGGCGATTTCCAGGCCTTTCTCGTACCACGCGAGCCCACGTTCGACTTCGCCCGACCAGATCCAAAGTGTGCCGCGGTTCTTGTAAACCGACAAATACTTTTGATCCATCGAGAGCGCTTTGCCAAAGCACTTGTCGCTCTCGTCGACGTCGCCGACCATCCGCAGTGAATTGCCCAGGTTGTTCCAGGCAATCGGGAAGTGTTCTTTCAGTGAGATGGCTTGGCGGTACGACGCGACGGATTCTTGGTACCGACGTTGATCGAACAGTGCGATCCCAAGATACACGTGGGCTTCGGGGTTCCGTGGAGCCTGTTTAATGACGTGTTGGTAGACGCGGAGGGCTTCATCGATTTTCCCAGCCTGGTGAACTTTCCACCCCTGTGAAAGCACATCTGCAACGGTCGGCATTGAATTAGAAAGAAAAGAGGACGGATGCCGCGGATGTCCGGTGCCTCGTGTTCAGCCGAGGATTAGCGGCAAAAATAAAAGGCGACGATTATGGCTCATAATCGTCGCCTTCGGTGGTCGCGTCACTGATGCGAATGCATCAGTCAGGCAAGTTAGTCGAGGAAGCCAACCAAGTCCTGGCTTCGGCTTGGCTGTTGCAGCTTGCGAACCGCTTTGGCTTCGATCTGACGGATCCGTTCACGTGTCACCTTGAAGATGTGGCCAACCTCTTCGAGGGTGTAGCTGTAACCATCCCCGAGGCCGTAACGCAATTTGATGATTTCGCGTTCGCGGTACGAGAGCGACTTGAGGACATTGGTGATTCGGTCACGCAGCATCTCTTGGGTCGCACCGATTTGCGGGCTTTCGGCGGTTCCGTCGGGCAGCAGATCACCAAACTGGCTGTCTTCGCTGTTTCCGACTGGGCGGTCCAGGGAGATCGGGAAACGGCTCATCGTCAGGACGCGGCGTGCTTCTTCGACGGTCACGTCAGCGCGACGAGCGGTTTCTTCGATTGTGGGTTCGCGTCCGAGTTCTTGCAGCAATTGTCGAGCGACGTTGCGAACGCGGCTCATGGTTTCGACCATGTGAACCGGGATCCGAATGGTTCGACTTTGGTCGGCGACGGCACGGGTGATCGCTTGGCGAATCCACCAGGTCGCATAGGTGCAGAACTTGAAACCACGGCGGTATTCGAATTTGTCGACAGCACGCATCAAGCCGGCGTTGCCCTCTTGGATCAAGTCCAGGAACGACAGGCCACGGTTGCGGTACTTCTTCGCGATCGAGACGACCAGACGCAGGTTCCCTTCGCTCAGTTCACGTTTGGCTTGCTGGTATTCGGAGTAAACCGATTTCAGCATATTGACGCGATTACGCAGCGAGGTGGGTGTTTCTTGGCAAGCGGTCAGGATCTGGCGGCGCTCGTGCAGCAGTTGGTCGCGTGTTTCACGGCCGTGCTTGGTGCGTTTTTGGTCGTTGATCAGCTCATCGATTTCGGTCAGTCGGGCGCTGAATTTTTCCAGCAGCTCGATACGGGTTTCGATGCGTTGGGTACGCAGGCCTAATTCTTCGATCAGTCGAACGGCGCGGCGACGGCGGCGTGCCAGCGATCGCCACGCTTCGGCGCGGCGTCGTTTGGACGCGCTTTTGCTGAGAGCGACCTTGAAATCGTGTTTGTTGCGTTTGAGCAACGTCTGCAGGGTCAGCAGGTTGTGCGGCAAACGGCCGATGATCTGTTCTTTTTCCAGTCGATCGGTCACCGAGACTTGAACGGTTCGGTCGAAGGGAAGCTGTCCGCGATAGACTTTTTTGAGCGTTTTGTAGGCTTCGACCAAGACGTAGTGGTTTTCCAGCAGCTTGGTGCGGAAGCGTCGGCGAGTTTCTTCGATGCGTTTTGCCAGCTCGATCTCTTGCCGTCGCGTCAGCAACGGGATTTCACCCATCTGAGTCAAATACATGCGAACCGGGTCATCGGACCAGGTTTCCGCCTCTTCAGCGAGCAGCTCGTCGGGGCTGTCCAGCTGGACTTCACCTTCGGCTACTTGAGGCGATGAGACGCCGTCATCTTCGTTCTCGTCGACGGGCAATTTGCGAAAGCCACCGGTCACTGCTTCGGCAGACTGTGCGGCAACGTCGTCGAATTCGTCCAAGAGGGTATCGAACAAAGCTAGGGCTCCAGGAGGAATATTTCAGGTTGTTGAAGGATGATGTGATGATCGGTGTGGTCGAGATAACTGGTTATCGAACACTTGGCTCGCTCCAGATTACTTCAACCCGGCCGCACGTCAGCAGAACGTTCCGCTTTCAGTGCTTGGGGAATGGCCAGAATCATGGTGTGGAAGAATCACTGACTACTCGCATCATTGAAATTCGCTGCGAAAACTCTACCACCCCTCTGACGTTTCCCTGGAGGTCTCCGCCAATTGGAAGAACTTTCCTCTTGTCCCAATTGGTTCTGATTGGTTGACTCTGTCGGTTACTGAAAGCCGAGCGGCGTAAGCGCACCGATCGACAGGCATTTCCCCGTGCAAAATTTCCCAACAAGAGAGGCCCCCCTCGTAACGGTTTCTGATTCAGACAACTGCGAAGGCCATTGCTAATTCCCAAATAAAAGTGAAAATCCTGATTAAGGCATTCGACTTCATTTAGGACGCCAGCTCTTTGACACTCGCAAGCTGAGTCGTGCCGTCTTGGCCGTTCCCGATTTGTTCACGCCCACGTGATGGGAAGCAATTTCAACTCCTTTGAACTGCTGTACGAACAAATTAGTTCGCTATTTGACCGCGAGTCATCCGGGATGTCCGGCAATCATCTGCTAACGCGTCTGGGCCGCATTTCGTCCGAGTCAGAAAAAACACGGAATTCAGCGCGGCGTTAGCGATCCGATGCGGGAGCGGTGCGTAATGTGGCGTGTTCGAGTACGAGTAAGATTCTAGTCCGGGCAATGGCTCGGTCCAGCCGCTATCACTTCAAAAGTTCTTCATATTTCAGTCGATGTACTTGCTATCTTGCCCAAATTGTCAAGCGGACGTGTCGGTCACCCCAGCACAGGCGGGAGATAGCCTGGCGTGTCCCAGCTGTGGCGAATCGATGGTCATTCCCACCCTCGGCCAGCTCCGCAAACTTCCCCGTGTCGAAACCGAATCCGACCGTCCCGAAACGACGGCCGTGAACCCCGGGAGCAACATCGGTTTCACCGCGATGATGTTGCTTTCGGTCATCGCCCTGTTGATCGCCGGATACTGCGGGATTTGCTGGGCCGCGATCAGCGTTGATCAGACGCAGGAATCACACATCGCCGAGATCGTCGAGCATTACGGTGAAGCGGAACCCGGGGCGATGATCCTGGAGTTCGAACACATGGAAGCTCAAGCACTCGAGTTGACCGCCCCGTTTGACTACCAAATCGTGATCGAAAAGAAGGCCAACTGGGGACGTAATGCAGCCATCAGTGGTGCGGCCGCCGTCATCTTCGCCATCGTCGGACTGACCCTCGTGAAAGGTCGTCGGTCGACCTAAAGTTTTTCGCTTTGACGGATCGGACACTTAGGATTCGATCGTGCGAGCTATCAAGCCTACGCGTCTGCTTCGACAATGCTTTTAATGTCGCGTTATCGCTTCACCAGATAACGCTGATAGGCCTCAACAGCCAGCTGGTCACAACGCTCGTTCTCGATGTGACCGCTATGGCCTTTGACATGCTCGAACGTGATCGTGTGCGTTTGCATCAGTCGGTCCAGCTCTTGCCAGAGTTCAACGTTTTTGACGGGAACTAACTTTGAACCGTCTTTGCGTTTCCAACCGCGGCTCTTCCAGCCCGCCATCCAAGTCTTCATCCCTTGCAGCACATAACTGCTGTCGGCATACAGCGTGACTTGGCAGGGTTCCTTCAGCGCTTTCAACCCTTCGATCACCGCTTGCAATTCCATCTGGTTGTTGGTCGCGGTTGGCGTTCCGGCAGCCCGCTCAAGTTCCTTGCCTGTCTTTTCGCATCGCAAGACGAACGCCCAGCCGCCTGGCCCAGGGTTTCCGCTGCACGCGCCGTCGGTAAATAGTTTGACTGATTTCATTTTGTGGTCGGTTGAAAGCCCGGTGGTTGACTGAGTTCGTTGGCAGCTTGAAGCGACTCGTCACTGAGCCGCCATGGCAATTCGACCCAAAACGTACTGCCACGTCCGAGCTCGCTTTCAAAGCCGACTTCGCCGCCCAAGAGTTTGGCAAGTTCTTTGACGATGGACAGCCCTAGCCCCGTCCCGGCAAACTCACGCGTTAAGCCCTCTCCATCAAGCACTTTGCGGCTCTGGCGGAACTTCTGGAAGATGATCGACTGGTCTTCTTCCGCGATCCCTACACCCGTGTCGATCACAAGCATCCGAAACCGCTCGCCCCCGGAATCGCCGTCTGAAAGCCCGGCGGGCAAGTCTTCGACGCAGATCGTTACCTTGCCACCTTCCGGTGTGAACTTGATCGCATTGGAAAGCAAATTGTTGATAATCTGCCCCAGTTTGTTTGGATCTTGATAGGCGAGTGGAAGCTTCTCTGGGATCTCCGTGGTCAGTGAGATGTGTTTCTCCTCACTAAGCGATCCGATCATGTCCGCTTGGGCGGCGATTAGGCGTCCCAGATCAAATTCGTTGCGACGGACTTCCATCTTGCCCGCTTCGACTTTGGCCAGATCCAAGATGTCGTTGATCATTTCTAGCAATAGCCGACCGCTCTTCTGGATGTTCTCGGCGTACCGACGCTGCTTGTCGGTTAAGGCATCGATCCCATGCAGTACTTCCGAGAACCCGATGATGCTGTTTAGCGGCGTCCGCAATTCGTGGCTCATGTTGGCCATGAAATCGCTCTTCACCCGGTTGGCTTCGTAAAGCTGCCAGTTGAGCTGCGCGAGTTGATCAACGCGGGCATCCAATTCAGCATTGATGATGCGTTCTTTCTCCTGGCTCTCCAACATCCCACGTAGCATTCGGTTGAATGCGTCGGCGAGTTCACGAAACTCATCTTCGGATTCGATCGTCGCCCGCTTGGTCACGTCGCCATGGGTGATCGCTTCGCTGACATCGCGGATGTGGTAAAGCGGTTCAAGAACTAAGTACCGAATCAACGCGTGCAACATGTAGAGCGTCATCGCGACGATGAACAAAGCCAATGCGACCACGATCGAGCTCACCCAAGTCGTCTGGTCTTCGGTGTCCTTGTAGGGCATCGTCACGCGAATGACGCGAAAGGGCACCAATTCGGCAAGCTTGATCGGGTTCCCGCCGGCCGCTTGCTTGAGCCTCTTGTCTTCCGAGTAATGGCATGAGCTGCATTCCCGTTTGGGGAACGGAAAGATCGGGCGGTAATAGATGTATGAACCGTTGACGGGACCGACTTGTTGGTGGATCGGCTGTGTTCCCAGGCCGATCATGCTCATCGACTCGTTCTCCCCTAGATCGAATGACTCGGTGATCTCGGGATCCTGGGCAATGATGTGAGCCATCTGCTCGCGGAACTGCGGCAATAGGGCTTCCAGTCGTTCACGCTCCGTCGCGTCTTCTGGGGGCATCACCGGCGGCAGGTCGACAAAAGGTGTTTTGTCCTCCAGTCCTAAAATCTCGAACTGGATATCCTGCGCCAAAATCTCGCTACGTAGATCTGCCATCACATTCGTATTGAACGCGATTGCCTCTTCCTTGCAGCCGTCTGCCCAGATCGCATCGCTATGCAGCAGCATCAGTTCCGCGTCTGCTAAATCCTGGGCCCGCTGTTGGGTTGTCCGCAGCACAAGCCGATTGCCCAGCGTCTGGACGACAAAAAACGCCCCGCACATCAGCACGGTGAAAAAGAAACCGAAAAACAGCAAGCTCTTTCGCTCAAGGCTCATCGACGAAAACAGCCGTTGAACGAAACGAAACATCAGAGCGCGATCCTGCGGTAAAATGGTTGTCAGTGTGAGAGGAGTTCAGCAGCCCCCACTGTGGCTGTTGCCATCGGCCGTTAATACTCCGGCCGGTTGATACCCCGGCTCAGTTTGTCAGCTCAAAATGCAAGGAAGCCGCGGAAGCCGAGCGTGGCACGATCTGCCAACGACACGTTTTATCGGCAAGTCCGATTCAATTGACAGACCAGTCAACTGGCGGCGAATCAATTACTTCATCTGCAAATTGCCCATTTTATCTGCTTGAGACTGCATTTTGGCTCAATTAGCATTGAAGGTTCTCATTCGCGCCCAAGCGTGCGTCTTAACACCTCGAACACAAATCGTTCTTGAATTTACAAGCTGCGGCTTTTTTGAGCCGTCCAGGAGCCTAACATGATGAAACGAAAGGTCCGCATCACCACCCGGTGGGCCCTCGTCGCGTGCTTGTCGACCGTTCTCGGCGTTGGACCGGCAACCGCAGGCGGATTGCTGAAACGCCTGCGATGCAAAACGGCCGACCCGTGCCCGCCCACCTGTGCCCCGATCGAATGCGCTCCTGTTTGCTGCGAGCCTGTCGTTTGCGAACCAGCTTGCTGTGCTGAACCCGCACCATGCACTTCTGGATGTGGCGACGCAGCTGCCGCTGCTTCTTCGACCGCCGAAGAATCGAATGAAGCTCCTCCGGTTGTCGACGGTACCCCCGCTGAAACCGAAGAAACCTTCGACGCTCCGTCGACTGAAGAAGTCGAAGAGTACGAAGCGGAAATGACGCCAGTGCCTGAGCTGCCGGCCGAAACCGAAGCCGAGCCTAATCCATTCGACAAGCCAGCGCCCGTTGTCACCGAAACGGAAGCTCCTGCCGACGTACCCGTCGAGGAAGCTGTCGAAACAGAAATGCCCGTCGAGCCAGTCGTTCCCGCCGAAGTCGAAGCTCCCGTAGAAGAAGCTCCCGCGGAGGTAGAAGCGCCAGCCGAAGCGGAGATGCCTGTTGAAGAAGCGCCAGTTGAAGAAGCGCCTGCCGAGGAAACGGCCGAACCTGCACTCGACGACCTGTTTGGTGACACGCCAGACGCTCCCGCCGAAATGGAAGCCGCAGAGCCGGCCAACGAGTCGGTAGATGACCTGTTCGGCGACAGCCCTGCGGAAACGCCCGCCGAAGCACCCGCCGAGGAGCCAGCGACTGATTCGATGGACGATCTGTTCGGGACGCCAGGAGAAGACGCAGCGGCACCTGTTGAAACGCCAGCTGAAGAACCAGCAACTGACTCGCTCGATGACCTGTTCGGCGGTGCCGCAGGTGACGATGCGGCACCGGCCGAAGCTGCTGCAGAAGACTCGATGGACGATCTGTTTGGCGAGCCTGCCGCACCGGCTGAAGCTGAAGCGGCTCCCGCAACAGACTCGATTGACGATCTGTTCGGTGGCACCTCCGAGGAAGCCGCACCGGCAGAAGCGACTGAAGAGCCGATGGACGACCTCTTCGGCACCCCTGACGACGAACCTGCCGCACCCGCAGAGGAGTCCGGCGATTCGCTCGATGACTTGGAAGACCTGTTTGGCCCAGCCGACGACGCAGCTCCTGCTGATGAAACTCCAGCAGAAGAGGGCGAAAGTCTTGGCGACAGCCTGGATGATTTGTTCGGCCAAACAGTTGCCGAAGAAGGCGTCACCGTTCAAGTCACCACCGTCGAACGGACCCCTGCGATCAACCCGCTGGCCGAAACTCACGTCCGCACGTGGATCGACAACACCGGTAGCTTCAGTGTTAAAGGTCGCTTGATCGAAATCAATGCGGACAATGTTCGGCTGCTAAAGGACAACGGCAACACTTGCACCGTGCCAGCCGGACGCCTGTGCCCAGCCGACGAAGCCTATGTCGATTCGATTCGCAAGAAGATCAGTCTGGATAAGCTCGCTATGTTGAGCAGCAACTGATCGATTGCGATTCGTCGCTCGAACGAAGCAAAACTTGAAAGCCTGTCGCAACCGCGGCAGGCTTTTTTTGGTTTGCAACATCGATACACGAGTCAAATCATGACAAACCGCTAAGATGTCTCGGCCGTAACCTGATGTCACGCAACACGTCGCCCGACTGCTCCATGCACCATTCCGTTCGATTAATGCATTTCGATCCTCGCTGGAAACAGGAGTTCGAGCAAACACGAAGCGGTATCCTGCAGAGCTGCAATGGTTGGGTGACGCAGGTTGAGCACATCGGTAGCACTGCGATCAGCGGCATGATTGCCCAGCCAATCATCGACATTGTCGCAGCTGTGGATGACGACCAGCATCGTGAGCAGGCGATCGAAGAATCATCCACCCTGATCGAAGGCCTCTACTTTGGTCGCCGGCAGCCGCCGATGTGGGCAGCCGAAACGATCGTGCTGGAAAAGCCACGCGGCGGTGATCCCACCCACCGTGTTTTCCTGACCTACACGGGTAGCCCGTTCTTGCGCAGTGCATTGCTGATTCGTCAGCGCCTTGCCGATGACCGTGAACTGTCCCTGCGATTCGAAACCACGAAGGTCGACCGCTGGCGTCATGGCGAAGGCGATCCGAATCGCTACGCCGCTGACAAGTCGGTGTTCTTTGCACACGTCATTGAACAGGCCGAGTAGGACGCGGTTAATTTACGGGTTAGCCACGCAAGAACACGGGCTTCGATTCAGTTGATGAGGCTTCGTCGTAGCGGTATCCGTCGCCGTCGAATTGCTGAAGTTTTTTCATTGTCTTGGCCTTTTTGCGGATCACCCATGCGGCCATCGTCCCGCGAGCCTTTTTCGCATAGACCGTCACGATCTTGTACTCGCCTTTGGTCTTGTCCTTGAACACCGGCGAGACGACGTCTGCGGCGAGCGTCTTCTTGTCGACAGCTTTGAAGTACTCGTTGGATGCGCAGTTCAGCACGAACTTGGATCCGGTTACTCCGAGTTGCTCGTTGATCAGTTCGGCCAAGCGTGTTCCCCAGAACTGATAAAGGTCTTTGCCGCGTTTGTTCTTTAGCTTTGTGCCCATTTCCAATCGGTACGGCAAGATGCCATCAAGCGGTCGCAGGATGCCGTAAAGCCCCGAGAGGATTCGCAGGTGGTCCTGGGCATATTCAAGCTGCTTGGCGGTTAGCGTTTCGGCTTCTAGTCCAAAATAAACGTCGCCTTTAAAAGCCAACGCCGCTTGCCGCGTGTCGACGTCAGGCATCGGCGATTTCCAGTCCTGGAAGCGCTCCCGGTTCAGTGCGGCTAGTTCATCGCTAATTCCCATCAGTGAGCGGATGTCTTTGGCGGACAGCTTCTTGAGTTCGATGGCCAATTCCGCACTCGCATCGATCAGTTCGGGTGTGGTTTTGATTTTTGATTTGATCGGGGAGTCGTAGTCCAATCGCTTGGACGGGGAGAGCAGGATCAGCATGGGAAATTCAATAGCCGGTGGTGGACGCGAGATTGTCGAGCGGTTAAAAGCCTGTCATGGAAGTACTCAACGAATCGATCTACGATCACCCTAAGTATTACGATTTGGTCTTTGGCGCCGACTGTGCTGCGGAGACAAAATTCATCCTCGGTTGCGCACAGCTGTACCTGAGCAAACCTGCCAAGCGGTTCTTCGAACCCGCCTGCGGGACGGGGCGTTTGATTTACCACCTTGCACGCAAAGGTTATGACGTCGATGGCTTGGATCTGAACCCCAAGGCGATCGAATTTTGCAATGAGCGTTTCGAAAAGCACGGTTATGACTTCCGTGCCTTCGTTGCTGACATGTCAGACTTCAAGGTCAAACGCAAATTCGACGTTGCGTTCAACACCATCAACAGCTTTCGACACCTTCCTACGGAAGCCGCCGCACGCGGACACATGGATTCGATGGCGGGGGCTGTTCGTGTCGGCGGGCTGTACCTGTTGGGCGTGCATTTGACGCCGACCAAAGCCGAGCCGAGTGATGGCGAATCATGGTCCGCCCGTCGCGGTTACCTAACGGTCAACACGCACATGTGGACCAACGACCGCAACCCCAAGAAGCGTGTCGAACGCTATGGAATCCGGTTTGATATCCACAAGCCGTCGGGCAGCTTCCGGATCAACGATGAGTTAGTTTTGCGGAGCTACACCCGGAAGCAGATGGACCAACTGATCAGCCAAAACGGCAAGTGGGAAACCGTCGCTACTTATGACTTCGGCTACGATCTTGCTGACCCGATCGAAGTCGACGATGCCACCGAAGACGTTGTTTACGTGCTCAAACGCAAACGCTGAAACGGGCGTCCGCTCGCGACGCCCTAAAGACTTCATCCGCCGACGTCTCAATCGAAATCGCGGGTGCTGACTTTGTCCTGCCCCGGAAAGTCTTCGGGAACCTCGGTAAGTGTCACTTCGCCTGTCGCTGCCCACTCACAGCCACGCACGAACGTGGTGATAAAGCCAACGCAGCTGACTGCGCCTTCGTCGTGCCCCATCGTGGTGTGGAAGATACGCCCCTTGCCAAAATCGATCGTCATCAGTTTCGGCTCATGGCGGTCTGTCCCGGCGTACTTCGGGTCGGCATAGGCCGTCGCCAAGATGGTCATGTTGAGCGCTGGGCCGCGCAGCTTTTGATACAGCTCGTCTTTGCTGTGCAGCCACGCCCGCGGTAAGCCTTTGACGATCGGGTGTTCGGGCTGGCGAATGACGATTTGGTAGGCGTGCGCGGGGCCATGGTTACCACCTGGGCCCTTCGTCATGTCACGCTGCAACTCACCTTCTTTGTCGTAGTAAACGTAGGGTCCTGATCCCTCGTTGCGGCCACCCCAACCGCCCAGTCCGATCATCTCGTTGTATTCCGTCCAGGATCCGAATGAGTTATCGGCAGCATGAACGACAACGAAACCGCCACCTTCGGAGACAAATTTTGTGAGCGCCTTCTGAGTTTCCTCGGGCCAAGGTGCTGCTCCCCAGCCAAAGTTGCTGATTACGAGGTCGTACTTGGCGAATTCCGGTTTGAAGTTGGGGTCAGGCTTTACTTGCGGCAAGTCCTCGTACTCCTTGCCATCCTCCAAGGGGTATTGCTCAAGTAGCTTGCCACCGTTCCATGTAAACGCGGAACGCTCAACATCCACTTCGAATCGACCTGTGTCTTCCAGGTACGACTTCATCATCATGGTGGTCTTTGGCCAGGCGGGGTGATTGTTCTGACCGTCGACGATCAACGCTTGCAGCTTTGCCGGCGCGTTTGGCTCTTCCGCAAAAGCAGGAATCACTGAGCCGGACACCATCACCAGGGCGGCAATTCGGACCATCAGGCGACGCGTGACGCGGAGTTTGCAAGTGGTTGAACCCTGTGATCCGTTTTTCAGAATGAGCATGTTGTTGCGATCGGTTCGTTTGGAAGCGGAGTTGCCGGCGAGTCATCGTTGACTGGCGGAGTTGAGCGAAGCGGTAAGTATAGGTCACGAGCAAGGCTTTGCGTCGATTCCCGATATCGGTGAGGGCTCGGAAGTGCGTCCTGGTGACCGTTTGCCTCCAGATCGGATTTGATTGCAACGAACATTCTTGACGCCGAAAGGCTCAGAAGTCGTGCAGGCGTGCTTGCAAGTTGCCCGCTCCCTGTGCGGCTCGCAGCCAGTTCTGCACTAATCGCTTCTTGTGCGGCAATACTGCGCATTGGGGAATGCCGTCATTCGCGGGGATCATTCCCCATCTGCATGTTTCTTGTGCATTGCTCTGCGCGCATCTTAGGCAACTCGCGTCGGTCAACCGCCGCCAACCGTCAAAGGTTGATCAACGGCAAATTTATTCTTTTTTTTTAAAGCGTTCATCTCACTGAACTTACGTCCGCGTGTTTGGCGACCGGCGGACATTTGGCTCGCGGTGTGCGAAGACGCTCTCCCGATCGAGCGGACGATCGCATTCCACAAGTTTCTCTCATCAATGAACCGATGGATGGCCCGGGCAGGAGAGGTGACGAGCGGAGTCGTGCTGTTTGCTTGGATGTTGTTGCGGCGAGGCCGGATGGAGATACGCCGATCGACATCACCATGAACTCGACGGTTTCGAGGGCTTGGTAGTCGTGCCGACTGACAGTCGGCTCAACATATTTCCGTTTTCACCAGAAGAGAATGTAAGAATGACTCACCTCGGAAAGTGGCTGTTGCCACTTGCGCTGCTGATTGCAGCCTTCACGGTCATCGGGATGGACAGTCCCGGTGCTTTCGCACAAGACGCTGCGGAGGCAGCAACCGAAGTCGTCGAAGCGGCACCTGCGGAAGAAGCTCCTGCAGGATTCGACGCACAGGATTACAACTACACGATCAACACGTTGATCATGTTCATCTGTGCCGTTCTCGTTATTTTTATGCAAGCCGGTTTCGCGATGGTCGAAGTCGGTTTGAACTCGGCCAAGAACACCGTCAACATCCTCGCGAAGAACGTGATGGATATCTCGGTCGGTGTGATCTTGTTCTTGTTCCTCGGCTACGCACTGATGTACCCAGGCCTTCCTGAAGACGGAGTTTATCCGGATTCGTGGATCGCAGCCGGTTACTTGGGTGCACCTGGCGCATTTGTTGCAGCCGACGATCCGACCAGTGGCGACTTCAGCAACTCGGCTGACTTCTTGTTCCAAGTCGCGTTCGCAGCAACCGCCGCAACGATCGTTTCGGGTGCTGTTGCTGGCCGTATGAAATTCGGTGCGTACCTGATTTACAGTGCAATCTTGACCGGCCTGATCTACCCAATCAGCGGATCGTGGAAATGGGGCGGCGGATTCTTGGCCGAAATGGGCTTCCAAGACTTTGCCGGTAGCGTCGTCGTCCACGCGGTCGGTGGCTTCGCCGGTTTGGCTGGTGCGATCGCCCTTGGGCCTAGGATCGGGCGTTACACGGCCGATGGGAAAAGCGTTCCATTGCCAGGTCACAACATCGCTTTCGCCGCTCTTGGCGTGTTCATCCTCTGGGTGGGGTGGTACGGATTCAACCCCGGTAGCCAACTGACCTACGCCGGTGGTGCAGACGCTGCAAAAACAACTTACATCGCCTTGACCACCACGATCGCGGCCGCTGCTGGTGCAATCGTCGCTCTGCTGGTCGGCTGGGCTCTGTTCAGCAAGCCTGACTTGACCATGGCACTCAACGGTGTCCTCGGTGGCCTGGTTGCCATCACCGCTAACTGCGATCGGGTTTCGCAAGTTGAATCGCTGATCATCGGCGGAATCGGTGGAGCCTGGTCGTCCTCGGCATCGTGTTGCTGGACAAAATCAAAATCGACGATCCGGTCGGTGCGTGGCCTGTCCACGGGCTGTGTGGTGTCTGGGGCGGTATCGCCACCGGCATCTTCGGTGACCTTCCAGATGGCATCGACAGCGTCGGAGCTTTCATCACCGTTCAGCTGATCGCGACCGTCGTTATCTGTGCTTGGGCTTTCATCACCATGGGTGTCCTGTTCTTCGCCTTGAAGGCAATCGGAATGCTGCGTGTCAGCCCCGAAGAAGAGCAAGCTGGCTTGGACGTGTCGGAACACGGCATGCAAGCTTACCCATCGGACGCGATGGCTGGCCAAGCGGTCTCTTGATCTACCTACCGCCACCCCGTTCCCAGTGAAGCTTGCTTTGCTGGGAGCGGGGTGACCGAACACGTGAGAACTTCTCGGCTCTTGCCTGGGCCAGAAGCGGCCCTGCTCGGGCGAGTGTCCGCCTCGCTCGTCCGAGTTTGGGCTTTCTCGCGAGCCTAAACACTACGCGACGCGAAGCCGGTCACCACTTCCACGGTGGTACCGGCTTTGTTTCGTTGTACATTGTCGGTTATGCTCGCCGGTCTCCTATGGCTCCAATTTGACCGCGGAATTTGCTCGACCAGATCAGTTAGGGAACCCTCTCCGTGAAGCTCATCATCGCTATCATCCAGCCCTCAAAGCTTGACGCCGTCAAAGAAGCCCTGACCGAAGTCGATGTGCACCGATTGACGGTGCTAGATTGCCAAGGCTTCGGCCGCCAAAAGGGGCAGACGGGCAACTACCGGGGCACCGAGTTCAGTGTGAACCTGCTTCGGAAAGTCCAACTCCAAATCGCTGTCAATGAAGAGTTCGTTCGCCCCACAATCGAGGCGATCCTCGAAGGTGGTCGCAGTGGCGATGCCGGCGAAATCGGCGATGGGAAAATCTTCGTGCTGCCGATGGATGACTGCATCCGCATTCGCACCGGCGAACGCGGTAGCGAAGCGATCTAGTGCCGCAGATTCTAATTCCTATGCCACTAGCGCGAGGATCTGCTGAGTCTTGGTGGATTGTGTTTTTTCACGCCAAGTTCGTGGGCGTTTGAGCCTCTCGGATTTTTTCCCTGTGCCGTCATAAGTCCACTCCACAGGCTTGGCGTAGGTGCGGTTGTAGTACTCGATAAAGCTCCGCAGTTTGTCCGCCAAGTCCTTCCGGCTCGTGAAGCTCCCGTGCCGCATCACACGCTTCGCAATCA
>NZ_NPDI01000049.1:0-45566 GCF_002251265.1 Rhodopirellula sp. MGV
ATCGGAAAGGTCCCACCTGTTCCCATCCCGAACACAGCAGTTAAGCTTTCCGAGCCGATGATAGTGCCCACCAGCGTGAAAGTAGGTCTCGCCATTTTTTTAAAAGCCCTTTGGTTCTTCGAACCAAAGGGCTTTTTTTATGCGCTGAATGTAGTGGGAATTGACAAAAACAGGCGTGGTGCGGACCGCGGATCGCCTAAAGGCTAGACTCCAGCGTGCATCCGGTTAGCCGTTACGCGCTAGCGTCGGTTCCGTCCCAGCTCTCCGCTCGGATTCGGCAAGCGGCGTCGATCTGGCAAAGTCCTCGAAGGAGACGGGAGTCCGTGTGGTTTTGTGAAACGTGTAGTTGTCGCTCGCGATGTCTCTCAATGGTCTCAGAGCCTCGGGGAACCGAGAATCGCCTCAAGGCGAGACACCAGCGGTTGGAGACTAGCCTTTAGGCGATTTTCGCTGGCGCACTCATTGCTTCGGCTGCATCCGAGCATAGCGTTCTTTAGAGAGGTGGCCACGAATGACGTCCCAGAGGATCCATTCGGCAACAACCATGATCATTGGGACGGTGAATAGCACGAACTGGATGATACTTCGTCGTTCGGCCCAATCGGGGTTTTTCTCTACGAACCAATAGACACAAAAAAGAGTGATCGATCCATTCGCGACGATCATTGTGGCAGTCACTAGGGCTGCAGCGGTGATCGAAACAGCGAGCATCGCGATTGGACGCCAGCGTGAACCGAATGATTGTTCGCGAATGTTCAAGGGATTGACGGAACTGTGTGTGGTATCGCTTCGAAGTGGCAAAACTCGAACGAGCTAGCGACGCCGGCGGCGCTCGCGTTCCAGTCGGATTCGGCAACCGATCGGCACTGTTTCGGTGACGTCGATTTTTTTCGCTTGCAGGATCCCGTCAACGGCATCACGAACGTAGTGCTCGTTGACTGCGTCGCCATCGGGGCTGTCATCGAACGCCCCCATGTAGACCAGTTTGTAATCGGCGTCGAGCACAAAGAATTCTGGTGTGTACTTCGCGCCAAAGTCTTTCGCGACCTGCTGCGATTCATCAAACAAGTATGTGAACGGATACGACTTTTCTTTTGCGCGTTCGGTCATTGCCGGCAACAAGTCTTCTTCGACTTTGTTGACATTGATCGCGACCACTGAAACTCCCTTAGGAGTGTACTGTTTCGTGAATTCGATGATTCGGTCTTCGGCGTCCAACGCATACGGGCACGAATTGCAGGTGAAGACAACGACGGTCGCTTTGGCGTTTTCAAGCTGATCGGATGAGTGAGTCTTGCCGTCCGTTCCGGGTAAGTCTTTCCAGGTTGGTGCTTTGTCGCCGATGTTCAAGACACTGTTGTATTTGCCGGCTATCGATGGCTGCGAATCGACTGATAACACGACAAGAATTGCGAACGCCGAAGTAACGGCAAATGCGATGGGGCGTAGGTGTAGTCGGTGCATAGGAAAGCTATTGGTGAATCAGGACAGCGGCCTGGTATTGTCGGTCCGCGGCAAGTGAGGTCGCCGACGCGCGGGGCAGCATGCAACTATGGCGTTTTGATCGTTGTTTGCTGGCTAACCGAATACCAGTCATCCAGTTTTCCTGCGAGGCGGGCGACGATATCGGGGTGCTGCCCGGCTACGTTTTTTGATTCCGTGGGATCTTCCAGTAGTTGGAACAGTTGCGGTCCACGCTCGGTGCGCGGATGGGTGGATTTGTATCGATTGACTTCGCCATCGTACGTCAGCAAGAGTTTCCAGGGGCCCTCGATGACCCATCGGTAAAGCAGGCTTGCTTCGGGATTTTCGATATCAGCGATGTCGTGTGCGAAGCCTTCACCATAGAGCGTATCGCGTTCGATCTTTTGACCGGTTTTCAGGGGCTCCAGCAGATTGAGGCCCGGGAGTTCCGAATCTGGTTGACCACCTGCCGCAGCCAGCATGGTGGGGTAAATGTCTAGGCTCGTTGCGAGGTCGTCTCGACGACCGGATTTGATTTGACCGGGCATCCAGTAAAGGATCGGTGTGCGCACGCCGCCGTCATACGGGGATTGTTTGCTGCGAGGTGCGTAGCCGTTGGCATTGGGATTTTGGATCCAACCGTTATCGGTGAGGTAGACGATCATGGTGTTGTCATCGAGCCCGCGCTCGCTGAGTGAGTCCATGATCTGTCCACAGGTTTCGTCAAACCATTCGCACATGGCGTAGTACTTCGCGACAGTCAGCGGGCGGCCATCGCGGTATTTGTCCAACAGACGCTTTGGCGGCGTGTGCGGGGTGTGTGGCATAAAAGGCGCATACCAAAGATAAAATGGCTTGTCCTGTTTGACAGCGGTGTCGAGAAACTGGTTGATTTCGGCAATGCCATTTCGCCCGATCTCCAAGCCGACGTCGCCATGACGCCCGCCTTTGTTGGGAAAGCCTTGCGTCATCCCGTGAGAGAACCCGGCGTTGGTATAGCTGCCTTCCCAGAGTTTGCCACTTTGGTGACTGAGGTAGCCCCGTTTTCCAAGAGCTTCGGGCAGCGTTTCGAAGCGATCGAGGTAGGAAATCAGTTGGCTGCGGCGCTGATTATAAAGATTGGAATCTTTCTCAGCGTACTTTGGCGAAGGGTCGTTGCCGGTGATTCCGTGCGTGGACGCGTAATGTCCGGTTAGCAGCGTCATTAACGATGGGCGGCAAAGACCTGTCGGGACGTATCCACGCGGAAACACCGCCGCTTGGCTAGCGAGCCGATCGAGGTTTGGCGTTTTGACATCGGGGTGTCCCATGAACCCATAGTCCGTCCATCCCATGTCATCGCTGAGAAGCAGGACTAGATTTGGCGGACGTTCTGTCGTCTGAGCAAAACTGCTGTTGGTAAGCGGTAGCCAAGCGAGGAGTACGAACGAAAGTCTTAGCAGGGAGACAAGGCGTGGCGATGGATTCATGGGGGAAGGTCGCAGGTGGGGAGGGTTATTGCGGGAGCAATTCTATCACGACGCCCTTGAACGCTGGGGTTTTACTTTGCGGATCCGCTTGGCGGCTGACCAACACGTTGGCTTCGGGGTAGTACATCAACGCGTTGCCACTGCGGATCGCGTCGTAGCCTCGAGCGTAAATATTGGGTAGCTCACCAGTCTCGCTGCGTACGGTGACCAACTGGTCGTGAACCAGCCCCAGACGTTTCAGATCGTCGGGATGCATCAACACGATGTCGCGTCGTTCTTGGTTGCGATAAAGGTCTTCTTCCTCGTAAACGACGGTGTTGAATTGACCTTCACTGCGAACTGTCATTAGACGTAGCTGCTTCGCATCGGTGCCTTTCAGATCGGGAATCGAATGGCAATGCATGACACCGCGTCCGTCGGCAGTTCCAAAGCTTGGTTGATGGAACGTTCGACCTTCGATTTGAAATTCTTCTTTGGTTTCATCGATTGCGCCGATCTTGGCATAACCGGGGACAACCGCAGCAATCCATTTGCGAATTGTCGCGGGTTGGCTGAGGTCGTCCCAGTCGATTCCGGGTACATCGGGAAGCAGTTGTTTGCCGATCGCTGCAATGGCGGAGATCTCGCTTCGTGGTCCGGGTAAACGCGCTGGCCCACCATCGCTCATCCGGACATAGTTGAACATTGATTCCTGGGTCGTCGGCGCGGGTTCTTCGTCGCGTGCGAGTACCGGCAGGATAATGGTTTCTTGGGCCAAGCCGTGGACATGTCCTGTGTTCATCGTCGTGCTGAGCATCACGTTCAATTGCAGATTCGAAAGTGCTTGGTCGGCGAACGATGAATCGGGGTTCGAACCATAGAGATTGCCGCCCAAACAAAAGCCGACTTTGATGTCGCCCACTGCCGCCGCTTCCATGCACTCGAGCGTGTCCATGCCGGGTGTGTCGGGAAGCTGGACACCGAATTTATCTTTCAACGCATCGAAGATCTGCGTCTTTAATTTCGGTGTCACGCCGACCGAACCGATCCCTTGGACGTTGCTGTGCCCGCGGATCGGCATCAGCCCGCAGCCTTCACGCCCGACCATCCCGCGGGCGAATGCGAGATTGGCGATCGCTTGGACGTTTTGGACGCCGTGGGCGTGATGGGTGATTCCCATCGTCCACGAGAACACGCATCGTTTCGAATTGGCGTAAAGTTTTGCGATCGCTTCGATTTCGCTCCGAGCCACACCGGACTTCGATTCGACTTCATTCCAAGAAAGCTCGTCGATTGCGCTCGACCATTGCTCGAATCCGTTGGTGTGGTTTTGCAAAAAGCTTGTGTCGAACGCGCCTAGTTGTTTGGTTGCTTTGGCAAGTCCCCAAAGCAACGCGAGGTCACCACCGATGTGTGGTTGTATGTAGTGTGAAGCGATCTTGGTGCCTTTTAGTAGCGAGATCGGATCGCTGGGCACGCGGAAGTTGATCAAGCCGGTTTCGCGAACGGGATTCACAACGATGACGTTGCCGCCGGAGCGGCGGACACGCATCAAGCTGGTCATTAGCCGTGGATGGTTGCTCGCTGGGTTGCCGCCAATCAGGAAGACCGTGTCAGCTTTTTCGAGATCGCCCAGCAAGATTGTTGCCGTGCCACTGCCAACGCTGCTTTGCAGTCCGACACCGCTGGCTTGGTGACAGTAATAACTGCAGTTGTTGACGTTGTTGGTCCCGTAGACGCGGGCGAGAAGCTGAAGCAGGAAACCGGCTTCGTTGCTGCTGCGGCCACTGAAGTACCAGAAGCTTTCATCAGGTTTAGTCTGAAGAAGACGGCCGGAGATTGAATCGATCGCCTCTTTCCAGGTAATCTCTTCGTAGTGTGTGGCACCCGCTCGGTATCGCAGAGGGTGGATGAGGCGACCGAGGTTTTCCAATTCGCGAGGCGTGCGTTGTTTCAGCGACTCGATCGAATTCTGTTTCCAGAAGTTTGGACTGATTCCCGGTTGCATGTCAGCAACCATGGCCTGCATGCTCTTCTTGCAGACTTCGAATGTGTGGCCGAGCTCGTTGACCATGCCGCCCTTCTGGCCACCCATTCCGACCGCACAAGTCTTGCAACTGTTGCGAGAACGAAGTGCTTGGTAGAGCTTCCAAACGCCTCCTGCTTCGCGACCTTTTTTGATGGTGTAGAGAATCGCGCGAAATCCGCCACCGCTGCCGACTTTCAATGGATCATCCCTCTAAAAAACGTCCTGCATCAGAAAACACCATCCTAGCAGAGCAATGCCGGGTAGGCAGCCACCAGCAGCCGTTCATGGCAACCCAACCGGCAATCTTTGCCGCGTCCGTGTTAATCCTTCGTTTGGCGAATTCGTTGTATCAATCGTGACCCTACGACCGACATGATTTGCGGTGGGTGTAGGCGACTTTTACATGTTCAGGAAAAGGTTGGAGACGACGCGATGCCACTTCGAAAGCTCTGGAATTCGATTCGTGGTAAATCGGAAACTGAGCCGAGCAGCGATGTTCAGCAAGAGGTTCAAGCAGAACTTCGAATCGCGGTTGAAACCACGCCGCCGGTAACGGCCAAGCTCAAATCGATCCCACCCCAACAATCACCAACGCCTGTTGCTGTTACCGACAAGGCAGTTTTAGCGCAGTCGAGTGTTGCCGATGCGACCGTTGCCAAAGCGGAGATCCCTCGACCGAAATTGAATCGGGCCGACAAGCAGCTTTGCAAGCAACTTGCTGATTCTTCCGCCAACACGGTGCTGGAAATCGGGATCGGAGATGGGAATCGCGGGCGTGGAATCGTGGACGCGCTAACTGGTCGGGAGCAATCGACACCCGTTTGCTACATTGCGGTGGACTCATTCGAGCTCGGTGGCAATCCGCTGACTCTACGAGAATTTCATCGCCAGCTCCGCGAATACCCAGCGAAAGTTCACTTGGTTCCGATGCCGGTCGAGCAGGGGCTCGATCGGGTGCTACGAACCTACGGCCAAGTGGACGTGATTTTGTGGTCGGTCGATTCCGTTCCAAGTGACTCCGAGAAGTCATTGTTGTCACGTTTGAGCAAGCCTGACACAAAGCTGATGAAGTGCGACGATGGATGCTGGTCGGTGTTGTCCGCGACGTCCGAATCGACGATTCGCAAAGCCGCCTAGGTTGGCATTTAATTCTTGCTCAATTCCGGTCCTGATGGATTCACTTCTTCCGGTTGAGCGGAACAATGGGCTGCACACCTGTAGCGAGAGCGGATCGCTGAAATAGTCTGCCTATTCGGCATTTCTTTCAACGTGAGCTACGCTTATAAATCGAAAGGTGTAGTGAATCTCTCCCCCCTCACAAGGTGAGCCCCGATCCATGTGTGGAATCGTTGGTTACGTCGGTGCCAATAATGCTGGCGACTTCCTGCTCAACGGCCTTCGTCGGCTGGAATACCGCGGCTATGACAGTGCCGGAATCGCGATTACCTGCGATCAGCAATTCCATGTGACACGAAGCGTCGGGCGAATCGATGCGTTGGCGTCGCGTCTGGGCAGTAACCCGGTCGACGGAAAGCTTGGTATTGGGCACACGCGCTGGGCGACACACGGCCCAGCAACGGAAGAAAACGCTCACCCGCATCTCGGCGGCGACGGCGAAGTGATTCTCGTGCACAACGGTGTGATTGAGAATTACCAGTCGATCAAAAACGAGTTGATCGAAAAGGGCTACGAATTTCATTCCGCGACCGACAGCGAAGTTGTCGCGCACTTGATTGCGGAAGGTTTAAAAGTCACGAAATCGAGTGACGGTGAGCCTAGTTTACGCTACGCACAAGCTGTCCAATGGGCGATCGCCCAGCTGCGGGGCACTTACGGACTGGTGGTGGCGTTTCGTGACCAGCCTGACCTTTTGGTAGCGGCACGTTTTGGCAGCCCCTTGGTTCTCGGTGTCGGAAGTGGCGAGTACTTCGTTGCCAGCGATTCATCGCCGCTCGCCGGTTGCACCGATCGCATCGTTTACATGGCCGATCATCAACTGGCGATTTTGACGCCCGACGGATTCACGGTTCTGCATCGCGACCAAGGAAAGGTCAACGTCCAGATTCAACCGCTGGAATCGGTCGAAGACGATGTCAGCCTGCAGGGTTATGACCACTACATGCTCAAGGAAATCTATGAGCAGCCCGAGTCGCTCCGCAATGCAATGCGCGGCCGACTGGACGAGGAAAACGCGACAGCTGTCTTCGGTGGTTTGAATCTTACGCCCCAGCAATTGCGCAGTGTGGAACGGATCATTCTGACCGGTTGTGGAACCAGTTGGCACTCGGCACTTGTGGGAGAGTACTTGATCGAGGAGTTGGCACGGATTCCTGTGAGCGTCGAGTACGCCAGCGAGCTACGGTACCGCAATCCGCCGATCGAAAATAACACACTTGTCTTCGGTCTGACGCAAAGTGGCGAGACGGCTGATACGCTCGCGGCATTGCGGGAAACGAAGCGAAAAGGGCATCGTACGCTGGCGATTTGTAACGTCGTTGGTAGTTCCATCGCGCAAGCAGCCGACGGCGGGGTGTACCTGCACGCAGGTCCCGAAATCGGGGTCGCAAGCACCAAGGCCTACACCAGCCAATGCACTGTGCTGGCGATGCTTGCATTGTATTTCGGACGCATCCGTCACCTCAGCTATGAAGCCGGAACGAACATCATCGCTGACTTGATGAAAGCACCGGGTGCTGTCCAAGAGGCGCTGACGTGCAACGAACACGTTAAAAAGGTTGCCGAGAAGTACCAGAATGCAACCAATATTCTGTACCTAGGCCGCCAGTTGAACTTTCCGACTGCCCTGGAAGGTGCACTCAAGCTGAAAGAAATCAGTTACGTCCATGCGGAAGGATACCCGGCCGCTGAAATGAAGCACGGTCCGATCGCGTTGGTCGACGAAAACACGCCAAGTGTGTTCATTGTTCCACAAGGGACGACGTACGACAAAGTTCTGGCAAACATGGAAGAGGTGAAAGCACGCGGCGGTCCGATTATCGCGGTGGCAAGCAAGGACGACCCCCATATCGAGGAGGTCGCTGACGACATCATCCACATCCCCGATGTGCCATCGTTGATCCAGCCAATTGTTACGGTTGTGCCGCTTCAGCTATTGTCGTACCACATAGCTTTGCTCCGCGGATGTGATGTCGACAAGCCACGGAATTTGGCGAAAAGCGTCACGGTGGAATAATGTCCGCGGGGGGCGTCTTGTCCCCGTGTTTTTTGGGTAGAAAGGGATTGCGGACCTTGCTCCGCAAATTACGCTTTATTTCTTGATGGTGCGGGGGCAAACACCAAGTGCATCTCTGTTCAGACTAGTTGGGATTTAACATGAACCGACACGGATTGACGTTTAACTCGCGCAAGGCCCTGATGAATAACATTGGCGAATCGGCTGGAACCGAAATCGCCAACCTGATCTCGGAGATGGCCGCTGAAATCGACGAGCTTCGTCGCACCAAGGTCAGCGTCACCAAGATCGTTCCAAATGCAGAGGAAATCCAAAGTGCCGCGATTCAGTCGCGTCTCTAACGGACTCGTCGCCTGGAACACCGCAACGTCTTCTTCAATTGGCGTGCGGGACCACAATCGAAAAACTGATCCGGCCCCAACGTGGGCCGTTCTTTTTTGGCTGCGACGATGCTTTTTTCGGCAGCCCGTGAAACGTCTGTTCTGCTGACAGGTTTTCAACAATCGCTTGATTGAATTGCCAACTCTGCAAGCAATCGGCTGATTTGATGCACAGTAAGTGTGCATCGCTCGTTTCGGTAGAGCGATCTGATCTGTACTGGTGACCAGTTGTCCGGAATATTTTTGCATTGGAAGAGACGCCAGGGTCACCGCATTCCGGCGTAACGCCGCCGATAACGCCCGTTAGTGATGTTTCCTGCCGATGGAAACAGACCACCTTCGTTCAGTGGCACGGTGTTTGCAAATAGCGGTCTGGTAAGGGAGGAAAGTATGGAGACGCACTTTCTTCAGGGATGATCGCTTGAAGCGTAACGGGGAATTACGCTTCGAGTAACAGATAGTGATGTGAGGTCTTGTACCGAGCTCACTGGATGTAATGGCTTTCGAGCCGGGTGATCAGGTTCCGGTGCCTGATCACCCGACTCTGCCATTAAGCTTCTGACACCGGAAACAAAAAAAGCCAAGGCGTTTGCCTTGGCTTTTTTCGTTGGTCTTCGGTCGGTGCGGCCGCGGTTAGTTGCCGAATGGGTCGCCGCCAAATGGGTCATCACCAGCGCCTGCTCCAAAGGGATCGCCTCCGGCAGGAGCTGAATCACCGAATGGGCTTCCCGAGGCACCGGCGCCGAATGGATCATCGGCGGCGGCTGGTCCCGCGTCAGCCGGCGCGGCAGCATCAATCGCTGGCTCGTCGTTTTCGAATGGGTTCCCAACAACGTCTTTCAGGAGGTCGTCGTTTTGGACAGACGCATTTGCTGGTGGGGCGTCGTCCAAGAATGGGTTGTCGACTTTGGGGTTCGCCGGAGCGGCAGGAGCTGGCGAAGGTGCCGTGGACCGCGCGACGGGCGGTGCCGGTCGGTTGCCGCGAGCATTCAACTCTTGCATGCGAATGTCCGAACGCTGCGAAGCGTTTGCAAGGGCTGCTAAGCGTGCCTTCTGACGGATGTTTTCAAGCTTTAGCCGAGCCGAGCCTTGGAAGCGAGAGAGTGAGCGACCGATATACTGGCTGCCGCCGTGCATCGCTTCGATTTCTGCTCCCGTTTCCCAGTCTGATTCCGCTTGCTCTGGACGCCCTTGCAAGTGAGAGACGATACCGCGGAAATAGTAGGCGCGTGGGTCACGGGATCCGCCATCGATCGCAGCGGTCAATTCGTCAAACGCACCGGCGTAGTCACCGGCATAATATGCGTGCACACCACGACCATAGACTTCGGCGAGGATCGATTGGTTTTGGGCGAACACGGGTTGGTTCACCAACGCGGTTCCTGAACTTAAAACCGCGGCAAGAGCTGCCATAGAGAGCAAACGTCGAGACATTGCGAGTGGATCCTTTTTCCCTGTGCGAGCGGGCAAGAAGTTCATTGCAAAAGAAAAGAGTAGAAGCGGACGGTTCTAGGATAGTTGTGCCTGCATCGATCGGCAAACGGTTTCGCACGGAGAAACGGGCACTCTCCAGGCAAAACCCACCCGGTTAGAATCGAGAAACCCGCTTGAAGAGCAGTGTTCTGGTCCGTCTGGGGAGCGTGTTTGTCGCTCGCTGTTGATCAGTTCGGCGCTGCGGGGCGGCCAACGGATTCCTTTAAAAGCATACCCACCGCGGCGCGGAGTGGCGGGTCATAGGAAAGTGCTTCTGGGCCTTCAGCAACATTCGCCGCCGCTTCATCGTTTAATTCGACATGATCCGGCGGAGGGGTGACAGCTGGCCTGTTGTGATTGTCGGGTTCCGCCGCGCCGGATTTCGGTTCAAGCGTTGAAAGTTCATCCGCGGGATTGGAAGGATCGGGGTCAATCGCGTCTGGGATTTCTTCGTCCGGCTGACTTGGTTGATTCTCTGCGATCGGTGGTGTCGGCTCGTCCGTGGGGGCTTGCTCAGATTCGATCGCGGGTACGACTGCTTGGGACGGATCTTCTTCTTCGATTCCTGCAAGCAGTGGATAAGACGCCCTGTCCCAGCGGATTGCCAGCTGTTGAAGCTGTTGCAAGTCCATTGGGATGTTGAAGCCGTCGGTAGGCTTCACGCCCCATTCATCGTCTTCGGTCGCGTCGGCATCTCGATGAATATTGCGATTGCTTGGCCGATAGTACTTCGCAACCGTCAAGCGAAGTGCGCTTCGACCGTATTGCAACGGCTTGATTTCCTGGACGGTTCCTTTGCCGTAACTGCGTGTTCCCGCGATGATGGCCCGACCGTTGTCCTTTAGACTGGCGGCAACGATTTCGCTGGCACTTGCGGAGTTTCCGTTGATCAGGATCGCGACTGGGCGGTCAGGATCAACCAACACGTCTGGACCGGCATGGTAGGCTTTTTCGAGTTTACCACCGCGTGTTCGTGTCGAGACAATCGTTCCTGAGGTCAAGAACATGTCAGCGACGTCTCGGGCGGCGTACAACAAGCCGCCGCCGTTATCACGCAGGTCGAGTACGAGCGCCGTGAAGTCATTGTTGAGCGATTGCAGAACCTGTTCAAGTTCGCGTACTGTCTTTTCGCCAAAGCTCTTCAGACGAATGTAGGCGACATCTGGGTTTGACTTCAGGCGAAACACCCAGGCGTTGTTTTCGTCGCGGTGATCACCCACAACGGATTCGAGTTCGATCGTGGCCCGTTCGACGGACATCGACTGTTCGCCAGAGTCACGTTTGATGACGAGGTTCACCGAAGTGCCAGGCGTTCCTTTCAACCGGCCGCTCACTTCGGGAAGCTTCATCTGCGAAACATCGACGCCATCGACTTTGATGATTTGGTCGCCTGGCAGCAGACCAGCTTTTAAGGCTGGCGACCCGACGAGTGGTGTAATCACGCGAACGGGTTTGCTCTCGTCACGCTGACTGACCAAGATGCCGATTCCGGCAAATTCTTGGTGCATGCTGTCTTGAAACGACTCGTAGGCATCGACGGCGAAGTAGCTGCTGTGTTCATCGAGTTCGCCGACGACACCTAGAATCGCGGACTTGAGCAGATATTCGCGATCGATCGGGTCAACGTAGTTGCGTTCAATTAAATCGATCGCTTCGCCGACAATGCTGGCGGTCCGCATCTTTCGATATTGGACATGGCATGCCCAACAGGAGACGACGGCAAACAAGATGATATTGAAGTTGCGCGATGGCATTTCGAACGTCTCGATTCTGGCCAGGCCAGACTAGGGCTTCAGCACCATGATTTCGACAGTTTTGAAATCGCAAGGGTGGCTTTCTGACTGTAGCGAGATCGTGCCGCCTTCGAGCAGCAGTCCGTCTTGCTTTGCGATCAAAGTTTTTGAGTGTTCGTCGGATTCATCGAGTTGCGGTTGGGTGTATTCGAGGACCGTCTTTCCGTCGATGATGTGGCGAATGACTTCGGACCCGCGAACTTCGATTTCCACGGTCACCCATTGGTCGCCGTGAAACGTTTCGGAATTCGAATTGGTGCAGTGTGGTCGGTGCAGTTTGCCTTGGTAAACGACGTTTGTTCCGGGGGTGCAAAGATTCGCTGTCGTGCGATCGTCTTTGCCATTTCCGCCAAGCAGTTGAACTTCGATTGACGCGGGAAAGTCCTGGTCCAATGTCATCGATTGTGGCGGCTCGCCATGGATCATGACGCCGCTGTTTCGAAACGCCCAACCAGGACCGCCTTCGGTCTGATCGCTGACGAAGCGATACGTCACACGGAACCGGTAGTGTGAAAAAGGCTGGTTGTAAAAGAGGTGTCCGAAACGCTCGTCGAATGTCGGGTATGCCGACTCGTCGTAGCGGACTTTTAACAGACCGTCTTCGACTCGGAAGGTGTTGCCGTAGTTTTCACCCGACTTGTGATAGCGGACTTTTGGAGTCCAGCCGTCGAGGTTTTTTCCATTGAACAGCGAAACCCATTCTCCCGCCGGAAAGTCCTCCGCATCGCTTGGTGTGCCCCAAACCGGGACGAGAAACAAACTGAGTAGGACGATCGGCAGGTAGTTTCGCTGTTGCATGATCAATTCTAGGTCGAGAAATAATCGGGAGGGCTACCAGCTGCGAGCAGCTTCGTAGGCAGCAATTTTATCCTCCACTTGCAGGGTCTGCCCGATATCATCGAGTCCCTGCAGCAGTTTTTCGCGACGACTTGGATCGACTTCGAACGACCGCTTCCATCCTTCGGAGTCATAGATCTCGAGCTTTTCCAAGTCGACGGTCAGCTCGTAGGTGCCTTTTGCCTCTGCTTTGGCGAACAGTTCATCGACGTCCGATTCGGGCAGCACGATTGGCAGGACACCGTTTTTGAAACAGTTGTTGAAGAAGATGTCCGCGAACGAAGGAGCGATGACGCTTCGGAAACCGTAGTCATCGAGAGCCCAGACGGCGTGTTCGCGGCTGGAACCGCTGCCAAAGTTACGACGTGCGATCAGGATCGATGCGTCTTTAACGGCTGGCTGGTTCAGTTCGAATTCAGGGTTCGGTGTTTCGCCGTCATCTTGGAAACGCCAATCGTAGAACAGGAACTGACCGAATCCGGTGCGTTCGATGCGTTTGAGGAATTGTTTCGGAATGATTTGGTCGGTATCGACGTTGGCGCGGTTCATGGTCGCGACGACGCCGGTGTGTTTGATAAAGCTTTGCATGGTTGTATCCCGGTGTAAGTCTTAGCCCTTGTAGCCCCAATCGCGAATGTCGACGAAGTGACCTTCGATTGCGGCAGCAGCTGCCATCGCGGGACTGACCAAGTGCGTCCGTCCGCCCTTGCCCTGACGGCCTTCAAAGTTTCGATTGCTGGTGCTGGCACAGCGTTCGCCCGGTGCCAACTTGTCGGGGTTCATCGCCAAGCACATGCTGCAACCGGCTTCACGCCAATCGAAACCGGCTTCGCGGAAGATCTTGTCCAGGCCTTCGCGCTCGGCGTGTTCTTTGACTTGACCGCTACCTGGGACAACCATGGCGCTGACTTTGTCGCTGACGCGATGGCCTTTGACAACAGCGGCGGCGGCACGCAAGTCTTCGATGCGGGCGTTGGTGCACGAGCCGATAAAGACGCGGTCGATTGAGATATCTTGGATCGCTTTTCCGGCTTCCAAGCCCATGTAACTGAGCGCGTCGCTGGTCGTCTTTTGATCCGTCGCGTCGTCAAAATCGGCAGGGTTGGGTGTCTTGCTGGTGATACTCAAAACTTGACCGGGGTTGGTTCCCCAAGTGACTTGCGGCTGGATATCCGAGCCGGCAAAGGTCAACGATTTGTCGTACGAAGCGCCAGCGTCAGTGCTCAATTCGCTCCAGCGTTTGACGGCCGCGTCGAAATCCTTGGGGACTTCGGGCAGGCCGCGCAAGTAGTCAAAGGTGACTTGGTCGGGGGCGATCATGCCGGCGCGGGCGCCCGCTTCGATCGACATGTTGCACACCGTCATACGTTCTTCCATCGTCAGCGCGCGAACTGCGTCGCCGGTGTACTCCAGAACGTATCCGGTCCCGCCCGCGGTACCGATTTGGCCGATCAGGTAAAGGATCATGTCCTTTGCCGTGACGCCTTTTGACAAGCTGCCGTCGACACGAAGTTCGAAGGTCTTTGGCTTGAATTGCAACAGCGTTTGCGTTGCCAGTACGTGTTCGACTTCGCTGGTTCCGATCCCAAAAGCGAGGGCGCCGAACGCGCCGTGCGTTGCGGTATGACTGTCACCACAAACGATGGTCATGCCGGGCTGGGTGTAGCCGTTTTCTGGGCCGATAACGTGGACGATCCCTTGGCGAACATCTCCGATGTCGAACAGTTGGACGCCAAATTCGGCACAGTTGGCACGAAGCGTTTCGATCTGCTTCCGACTGATCGGGTCGGCGATTGGCAGAGACCGGTCCGAGGTGGGAACGTTGTGGTCAGGTGTCGCCAATGTTCGCTCAGGGCGACGAACCGGGCGATTGTTTAATCGGAGGCCTTCGAAGGCCTGCGGGCTCGTGACCTCGTGTACCAAATGCAGGTCGATGTACAGAATTGCGGGGCCGGACTCGTCCTGGTGAACTACGTGCTGATCCCAGATTTTATCTAAAAGTGTCCGCGGGCCGGACGAAGATGCATCGGTCATCGAAGGGAATGGTAAGGGTGGGTACGGGAAAGCGGCTTTTTGCCGCCTCACTTTCGGCCGAAAGCCGTTTTTTGTCAATGAGCGGTTTCGCCGCACAGGGGGAATTCAGTTTTCGGAAGGAGCCCAATGAGGGCTGGTAACTCCGCATTGCGGGCCGTTTAGGGAGCACATCAGACAGGTTGCCATGACGGCACTCTTTTCGAATCCTCCCCTCTGGCGGGACCGGACGAACGCGAAGTTTCAAACAGCATCAACCAGTAAGGGCCATGGAACAGGCCTTTGGTCTGGCGCAGTCAAGAACCCGGTTCTACAAAATCCCCAGGAGCGTTTAAACTTCGCATTCCTGAGTGCCGTAAACCAGCACTCAAGACTATCGACCCGCTCTGACAATTGACGATTTCGCTATGGCCATTTGGATCGACCGCTTTTTAATCGCCTGCCTGATTCTGGTAGTTGCCGTTTTGACGGTAACGTCCGTTCCGGCACTTGGCGGACAGACTCTTGGTGGGTCAATGCTTTTGACCCACATGATGGCAAGCGGGATGCTGGTGTTCGGACTACCGCTCTTTGCATTCGTGATGGTGCGCTACCTGTCGCCGAGGCACTCAACTTCGTGGCTCTACGTGCTGGGTTACCTGTTGATCGTGGTCGCTGGACTCGGCACCATCGCAAGCGTTTTCTACTGCATGCTGCCGATTCCATCGACGGACCAGATGCACGAATTGATGCAGGTTCACAAATGGGCCGGCTTGGCGATGACGCCGGCCATCGTTTTATTCCTGATCGGGATGCGGCTTACACGATCAGCATCGCGTCCCCATAGCTGAAGAAGCGGTATTCGCTCTCGACCGCTTTGGCGTACGCTTCAAGGATCAGCTCCCGACCGGCAAGTGCGCTGACCAGGATCAGCAGCGTGCTCTTGGGCAGGTGAAAGTTGGTCATCAAAGCATCGACAACCTTGAACTGATAAGGCGGACGGATAAACAGGTCTGTCGTTCCGGACCAAGCATCCAACGCGCCGTCGAGTGCAGCGGCGGCGCTTTCAAGCGTTCGTACCGAGGTCGTTCCCACCGCGACACAGCGCCCACCGGCGGTGCGACGTTCGTTGATCAAGGCCGCGTTTTCTTCGCTAATTTCGGCCCATTCGGTATGCATCACATGGTCGTCGAGTGACTCCGTGGCGACCGGACGAAACGTTCCCAGTCCGACGTGGAGCGTTACCGATGCGGTCTCCGTGCCGCCCGACTGAATCTGTTTCAAAAGCGGTGGTGTGAAGTGCAATCCGGCAGTCGGTGCCGCCACACTGCCTGGCGTTTTGGAGAACACCGTTTGGTAACGTTCGACATCGTCATCTACCATGTGTCCGTCACGGATGTACGGTGGCAACGGCACTCGGCCGTATCGCTGCAGCCATTCGTGCGGCGGGCTGTCTTCGTCGAGACCCTCACTGGACATTTGACCGAACGATTCTGTCGCGGGTCGCGGCATGACCAGCAGATGCCCCTCGTTGGTTCGCGCGACGACTTCGAGACGCATGCCGGGTAATCCGTTGCGGTCCTCGACGGTGATGGTCTCACCGGCGACCAATTTGCCGCGGGTCTTGGTCAGAACTTCCCAGATCCCCGAATCTGCATCGGCACGCAAGAACAATCCTTGCCAACGTCCGCCCGTGCGCGTCCGAAAGCCGATCATACGGGCCGGGATCACGCGACTGTCGTTTAGAACTAACGTGTCTTCGCTACGCAACAGGTCGGGTAAGTCGCGTACGTGGTGATGCTCGATCGTTCCAGATCGGCGATTAACCAACATCAAGCGTGCGTCACTGCGGGTCGGCAGGGGCTGTTGGGCGACTAATTCACGCGGCAACTCAAAATCATAAATATCAATTTCGCTCATCGCCGCAGTGTACCTTCGGAACTACCAATCGGTACACAGGCCAACGCCGTCCTCGAGTCACAATCTGTACCTTGCCGAGCGAATCTTCTGGACAGATCGGGACTGTACAAAGCCACTCTGCTTTCAAGCGAAAACTGCTTCAAGCAGCTGGCATTGTGTAGATCGCGTGAACACCACGTGCGGGCCACTTGAAGTTGTGCTGTGGGGTGGGGTTTCGACAGCTGAAGACGTCGTCGGGTGGGGGCGAGGTGGTTACCCTAGACTTGATTGGCGAGGGGGATCTTTGGAAGGTTGCTGTGTGATTAACAACGGCGACTGAGTGATTGACGCATTGTCGTTGGCTAAGTGTGAATACGAAGTCGAAATCCGCGAGGCTTGTACTCGATGTCGCGTTTGGACAAGCAATTGGATCGTCTATCGGGAACGGAGCCGGTTTGTATCGAATGGGGTGCCGATGCCGATCTCGAGCAACTGCGTTCATTATTGGTGCGCGAGATCGATCGACGGACTCATCGCGTTCCACTCGATCTGCGCAAAGTCCCCGATGCACCGCCCGAGTTAGTCGAGCTATTGGTCGAGATGCGACGTTATGCGCTCGAACGTTCGAAGATCCTCTCGATGAGCTGGGTGTTGCCGCCGCTGCGTGATGCGATTGAACGGCGCATTCATCAACCGATCGGTACGACGGTCGCCCCGTCGGCCGATCCCGACTCCGAGCAAGCAAGTGATCGAGCCAAGGAGCTGCTCAATGTCGTCGAAAAACGTAGCGAATATGACCTTTCGAAAGCGGAAAAGATCGAGAGGTCAAATCGCGTCTATCGCAAAAAGGGACTCGCATCGCACGTGGTTCGATACCTGGCGATGTCGGGGCTGATCATTGCCGGAGTCGCAATCATTTCGGCCAGCTACTACTTTCTTACTAGCGAGCCACCGCGGATTCTTGATCGCAAAACCTTTGAGGAGGTTTCGG
The DNA here is from genome assembly GCF_002251265.1 of Rhodopirellula sp. MGV. Classification (NCBI taxonomy): domain Bacteria; kingdom Pseudomonadati; phylum Planctomycetota; class Planctomycetia; order Pirellulales; family Pirellulaceae; genus Rhodopirellula; species Rhodopirellula sp. MGV. The sequence goes on from NZ_NPDI01000049.1 coordinate 17,518, forward strand.
AATCCGCGGTGCCGTAAGGTCAACGGTCCTCGCCTTGGTGCGACTTCAAAGCCGTATCCGTTACTTCACCAAACGGTCAACGATTTCGTTCAACGTTTGGCTTGGACGCATCGCGTCGGAAGCCTTTTCGCAGTGTGGCTGGAAATATCCGCCCAGATCAACCGCGTCGCCTTGAGCCGCGTTAAGTTCGCCGACGATCGTGTCTTCGTTTTCACGTAGAGCGGTCGCGATTTCTGCGAATTGGTTGGCCAGTTCTGCATCGTCGGTTTGCTTGGCGAGTGCCTCCGCCCAATACAAAGTCATGTAGAAGTGGCTGCCTCGAGTGTCGAGTTCACCGACACTTCGTTTTGGCGACTTGTCCTCTTGCAGGAATATTTCGGTGCCAAGATCCAGTGCCGCAGCGAGGACTCCGGCTTTCGCGTTGTCAGTTTTCCGGGCGAGGTCTTCGAGTGAAACAGCCAAGGCCAAAAATTCGCCGAGCGAGTCCCAACGCAAGTGTCCTTCGGAGATGAATTGTTGGACGTGCTTTGGGGCCGAACCTCCGGCTCCCGTTTCGAAAAGTCCACCACCGGCGAGCAGCGGAACGATCGACAGCATCTTGGCACTCGTGCCGAGTTCCAGAATTGGGAACAAGTCTGTGAGGTAATCGCGAAGCACGTTGCCGGTAACAGCGATCGTATCCTTTCCATCCTTCGCACGTTCGCAAGCCAATCGGGTTGCGTCGACGGTGTCCATAATCTGGATGTCTAAACCGTCGGTGTCGTGGTCCTTCAAGTAGGTTTCGGTCTTAGCGATCAAGTTGCGATCGTGAGCTCGATTGCGGTCCAGCCAGAACACTGCGGTCGCTCCGGTCAAGCGTGCGCGTTCGACACCCAATCGGACCCAGTCGCGGATGGCGACGTCTTTGGTTTGGCACATCCGCCAGATGTCACCGGCTTGAACGGGATGTTCGAAGATCGTTTTGCCGTCTTGGTCGGTAACGACAACGGTGCCGTCGCTGGGGACTTCGAACGTTTTATCATGCGAGCCGTATTCTTCGGCTTTCTTTGCCATCAGGCCAACGTTGCTGACGCTGCCCATGGTGGTGACATCGAAGGCCCCGTTCGCTTTGCAGAAATCGATGACCGTTTGATAGACGCCCGCATAGGAGCGATCTGGGATCATCGCTTTTGTTGGGTGCAGCTTTCCGTCTGCCCCCCACATCATGCCGCTGCTGCGGATTGCCGCTGGCATCGATGCATCGATAATTACATCACTTGGGACGTGCAGGTTCGTGATGCCGCGGTCCGAATCAACCATTGCCAGTGACGGTCCGGCTTCGTAAGCGGCGGCAATGTCGGATTTGATTTCAGCGGCTTTGTCGGCGGGCAATTCGTCGAGTTTTTGCTCGAGCGATGCCATGCCGTTTCTCGAGCTGAAACCGATTTGCTTGAGCGTATCGGCATGTTTATCGACAACGTCGGCAAAGTAGATTTCGACGGCGTGGCCAAACAGAATCGGGTCGGACACTTTCATCATTGTCGCTTTGAGGTGCAGCGACAGTAGAATGCCGGACTCGCGGGCATCTGCGATTTGTGCGGCATAGAAATGACGCAAAGCGCTGACACTCATCACCGACGCGTCAACCACTTCGTCGGCTTCGACAGCCAATGGCGCACGCAAAGCTGTCTTGGTGCCATCAGCCGCGATTAAGTCGATGTTCAGCTTACCTGCGGCTTCGATGACGGCCGACTTTTCACTGCCATAGAAATCGCTGTCTGCCATGCTCGCAACGTGCGACGGTGAATCCGAAGACCAGGCGCCCATCGAGTGCGGGTTGGCTTTGGCGTAGTTCTTAACCGCCGCGGCGACACGTCGGTCACTGTTGCCTTCGCGAAGGACGGGGTTCACTGCGCTGCCGAGCACCTTGGCGTAGCGAGCCTTGATTTCTTTTTCTTCGTCGGTGGCTGGTTCGCCCGGATAGTCTGGGACTTTGTATCCGGCAGCTTGCAATTCTTTGATCGCAGCAGTCAGCTGAGGAATCGACGCGCTGATGTTGGGAAGTTTGATGATGTTTGCGCCAGGGGTCTTGGCGAGTTCGCCAAGCTGGGTCAACGCATCTTCAACACGCTGTGAGTCGTCCAGCGATTCAGGAAAGTTCGCGAGGATGCGGCCGGCGAGCGAAATGTCTTTCGTGGTGACGGTGACACCGGCGGCGTTGGTGAAGGCTTGAACGATCGGCAACCAAGAAAAGGTCGCCAACGCAGGCGCTTCATCGGTGAAGGTGTAAACAATACTCGAAGCTTCGTCAGACATTTCGATGACCGCTGGAGGCAAGTGTGATAATGATGGGCCAGTCACTGGCCCAAACGTACCAACCTGCCACCGAATTGTCACCTGGACTAGCCCAGACGAACTGCCCAGTCAAAGCGTCTGGGCGAGTCAACTGGGCTGGCAAGACACCCGGTCCTGTTGTTTACAGTTCGATGAGGCTTTCACCGGTCATCTCGGCCGGTTTTTTCAATCCCAGCAGCGCCAGAACGGTCGGCGCGATGTCTGCCAGTCGACCACCCTCACGCAACGTCTTGCCTTCCAAACCCGGTTCGACAACGATCAATGGCACGTCGTAGGTCGTGTGTGCGGTATGTGGACCACCGGTTTCCGGATTGACCATCTGCTCGCAGTTACCATGGTCAGCGGTGATTACCAAGGATCCGCCCTTCGCCAACGTCGCTTCGACGATTTTGCCGACACAGGCGTCGACCGTTTGAACCGCTTTGACGGCGGCTGCCAAAACGCCGGTGTGGCCGACCATATCGCCGTTGGCAAAGTTGACGATCAACAGTTCGCTGCGTCCCGATTCGATCTCTTTCAAGACATACTCGGTGACCTCCGCCGCTGACATCTCTGGCTTTTGGTCGTAGGTGGAAACGTCACGCGGCGATTGGGCCATTTCTTGGAACTGGCCTTCGAATGGATCGTCACGGTAATCATTGAAGAAGAACGTGACGTGCGGGTACTTTTCCGTTTCAGCACAACGGAACTGTTTCAGTCCGTTTTCGCTGACGTACTGGCCCAGAATGTTTGGCATCTTGGCGGGCTTTTCGAAAATCACCTTCACCGGCAAACCGGTTTCGTACCCCGTCATGGTGGCGTAGTAAAGGTTGTCAACCTTTTGTCCCCGATCGAATCCGCCACCGTCGATGTCCGCCCACGCTTGATCGTCGTAGACGAACGCCTTGGTGATTTCACGGGTGCGGTCACCGCGATAGTTGATGAACACGACTGAATCACCGTCTTCAACCAAGGCAGGGCTTTGTCCGTCAGAAACAATGGTGGTCGCTTCGATGAACTCGTCGCCGCTACGACTCGGTTCGGTCGGGTTGTCGTAATATGCCTGAATGGCTTCGAGTGCGGTCGCGGCCGTTCGGCTAGCCCCTTTGGTCAGAGCGTCATAGGCGGTTTGAACACGTTCCCAGCGAAGGTCGCGGTCCATCGCATAAAAGCGTCCGACAACGGTACCGATTCGACCGACACCGGCATCGGACAGTTTATCTTCGATCTTTTTGATGTAGTCCAACCCGCCGGTGGGCGAGGTGTCGCGACCGTCGGTGATTGCGTGAATGACCAAACGATCGGCGGGCAAACCGGTGCTCTTGTAGAGGTCGACGACGGCCAGGGCGTGGTCGAGGTCGCTGTGCACTCGGCCGTCGCTCATCAAACCCAGGATGTGCAGTTTGCCACCGGTCGTTTTGAGGTGTTCGAGAGCCCCAAGCAGAACCGGGTTTTCGAAGAACCGGCCTTCGCGGATCGCACGCGTGATTCGCATGACTTCTTGGTCGACGATCCGCCCCGCACCAATGTTTTGGTGACCGACTTCGCTATTGCCCATGACACCTGCTGGCAATCCGACGTCTTCGCCCGATGTCTTGATCAACACGTTCGGATAGGTCTTCATGAGATCGTCGGCGACAGGCGTTTCGGCCTGGACGACGGCGTTTGCGCTATCCCACTTGGGAAACGGGTTTTTGCCCCATCCATCTCGGACGATCAATACCACGGGTTTTCGACGTACTTCGGTCATAGCTTGGACTGTGCGGTGTGTGGGGAAGATGTACGGGGGTCTATGAAAATTGCGTGCTTCAGTTTCTCAAATCGTAGCCCAGATTCGCAAGCTTCCAAAGTGGGCGTGCGGCGGTCGATTGCAATCGCAATTGGGAAACGCGGCACGGAAGTGTCGAGAACGCAGATCAATCAAGTTGCCTTAACATCGATCAAGACTGACAAGCCACCTAGCCCACGGACCGCAAATCAGAGCCGTGGTGCGGTTGGGCACCGATGTTGCATCACCAGATCGCGAAAATCCGTTCCACCCATGTGAGCACGAGAGCCACGATGCCAGACAACGAACCACGTTGCCCTTTTCAAACTCAGCAATTCGGACGCCCCGTCGACGACAACCAACATTCGCAATCGGCTGGCCCTCGCGGGCCACTCTTGATGCAAGACGTGCACTTGGTCGAGAAGATGGCCCACTTCAATCGGGAGCGAATTCCTGAACGCGTCGTCCATGCAAAAGGCTACGGTGCGTTTGGCAAATTCACCGTGACGAACGACATCAGCGACTACTGCATGGCGGATCTATTCAGCAAGGTAGGTAAAGAGACGGAAGTCTTCGCCCGATTCTCAACCGTCGGCGGTGAATCTGGATCCGCTGACTCCGCACGCGACCCTCGCGGGTTCGCGTTGAAATTTTATACCGATCAAGGCGTTTGGGATCTCGTCGGGAACAATACGCCGATTTTCTTCATCCGTGACCCGCTGAAGTTCAGTGATTTTATCCGGACCCAAAAACGCGAACCGCAAAGCCACTTGAAGCCACACTGGCGCCGTTGGGATTTCTGGGGCGAAGTACCGGAGGCATTGCACCAAGTAATGTTCCTCTACGGCGATCGCGGGACGCCTAAAAGTGCACGGTTTATGAATGGATACGGCAGCCACACGTTCAGTATTTACAACCGTGACGGTGTACGGCATTGGGTCAAGTTCCACTTCAAAACGGAACAGGGAATCGAGAACTTCAGCGATGAAGAAGCGATTCAGATGGCCGGCGAAGCGCCCGACTACTCGACTCGAGATCTGTTCGACGCGATTCAATCGGGTGACTATCCCCGCTGGAAACTGTGTCTCCAAATGATGCCCGAAAAAGATGCCGAGACCTATCAATGGCATCCTTTCGATTTGACAAAGGTCTGGCCACACGAAGATTATCCGTTGATGGAAGTCGGCGTTTTGGAATTGAACCGCAACCCACAAAACTATTTCCAAGATGTCGAACAAGCAGCGTTTGAACCGGGGAACCTAGTTGACGGGATCGGGATTTCGCCCGACCGAATGCTGCAGAACCGAGTCCTGAGTTATCCGGACGCACACCGGTACCGCCTTGGCGTCAACTATCACCAAGTTCCCGTCAATTCACCTCGTTGTCCCTACGCGACGTACCACCGCGATGGCGCTATGCGAGTCGACGGGAATGGCGGTGGAAGCGTCGACTATGAACCGAACAAGATGAACGGCCCCAAGGAGACTGGTCACTGTTTCGAGCCACCGATGCCAGTTCATGGCGACGGTCGGCGATATGACGAGTTCGCTTGCGACGAACAGGACTACTTCGGTCAACCGCGTCTATTTTGGAACAACGTCTTGGACGAAGCGGCGCGAGAAAGGCTCTGTACTGCGATTGCCAATTCAATGGCGGACAGTCCAGAAAGAATCCGCGACAAAATGTTGCAGCAATTCGCAGCAGTCGACGATGAATTTGCCAAATCGGTTGCCTCGAAATTAGAAGAGCCAGCCGAAGAACCGATCCCGATTGCTTAGGCTGGGACGCTCCTTTTGGACGCAATTGCATCCGTCTGCATTCAACGCGGCCCGGCAAGACGATGACTTGCCGGGCCGCGTTTCGTTGAAGACCGATTCGTTAGTGCGTCTACGCACTACCAGATGCGGACACGTTCTTCGGGGGCGAGGAACAGTTGGCTGTCATCACCGATATTGAACGCTTCGTACCATGCGTCCATGTTGCGGACGACGCCGATGACGCGAAATTCGCTTGGACTGTGCGGATCGACGCTTAGACGTCGGACCATTTCGGCATCTCGATATTTACGACGCCAAATCTGTGACCAACCGAGGAAGAAACGCTGGTCACCCGTCAAGCCGTCGATGAGCGGCGCGTCTTTGCCTTCGAGAGACAGTTTGTAAGCCGCATAGGCGACGCTTAACCCACCGAGGTCACCAATGTTTTCGCCCAGTGTTAATTCGCCGTTTACGGTACGTCCGGCGATCGGCACATAGCTGTTGTACTGTTCGACCAAGCCTTGCGCCCGTCGTTCGAACTCCATGCGGTCTTCTTCGGTCCACCACATGCGCAAGTTTCCGTCGCCATCGAACTTGCTACCTTTGTCATCGAAGCCATGGCTAAGCTCGTGCCCGATGACCGCACCGATTCCGCCGTAGTTGACAGCATCGTCAGCGGCGAGATTAAAGAATGGCGGTTGCAAGATGGCGGCGGGAAAGACGATCTCATTCATCGTCGGGTTGTAATAGGCATTGATCGTCTGCGGTGTCATGTGCCACTCGTCACGATCGATCGGACCGCCAAGTTTGTTGATGTCGCGATCGTACTCAAATTTTGCCGATGCCAAGAGGTGATCTGCCAGCACGCCGTCGCGGATTTGCAAGTCGCTGTAGTCTTTCCATTTGTCTGGATAACCGATCTTGGTCGTGAATTTGGAGAGCTTTTCCAACGCTTGCTTCTTGGTGCCTTCACCCATCCAATCACGCGTCTTGATGCGTTCGCTGAATGCGAGGATCAAGTTGTCGACGAGTTCGTTCATGCGTTGCTTGGCGACGGGCTTGAAATGCTTTTCTACGTAAAGCTGCCCAACCAATTCACCGAGGACGCTTCCAGTGACGTTCACGCCACGCTTCCACATCGGCTGTTGCTCGGTGATGCCGCTGATTTCGGTATCATGAAAATCGAAGTGACGTTTCTCCATCGCTTCGCTCAAACCGCTGGCAAAACCGTCGATGGTGTGATATGTGAAATAGTCCTTCCACTGGTCAAGGGTGACGACCTTAAAGATTTCGGCGAGTCCTTCCATGTAACTCGGCTGGCGGATCACAACCGTTTCGACATCGCCGATCGAGGCCGCGTTGGCGTAGTCAAAGTATTTGAAAGCGCCCAGCAGATGATCCAGCTCTGAAAGGGTGCGCGGGTTATAAGTCGCAACCGGATCACGGTTTTCGGTCTTGGTCCAGTGGATCGTGGCCAAGCGTTCTTCGATCATGAAGACGTTGTTGGCGGCGGTTTCTGGATCGGGATGTCCGGCCGCCTTGAGCGTCTCGGAAATGTATTCCTTCAGCTTTTCACGAAGTTCGACGTAGCGTGTTTCGTCGTCGAGGTAATAGTCGCGGTCCGGCAGTGATAGACCAGACTGTGTCAGATAGACCGTGTATTGGTCGCTTTTTTTTGCGTCGACGGAGACATAGGGGACGAAGGGACCTCCCACACCGGCACGCCGCAAGATTCCGACAACAGAGGCTAGGTCGGTTGAATTTTCGATCGCAGCGATCTTGTCCAACAGTGGCTTGATCGGTTCCATTCCCGCTTCGTTGCGTGCTTCCACATCAAGCACGCTCTGGTACAGGTCGCCAACTTTTTGGCTAGGCGTCCCCGCTGCCGCTTGGGTCTTCGCGGCCTCTTCGATCAGGGCGCGTACTTGTTCACGCGTGTCGTCGTCCAAGACGGTGAAAATACCGTAGTTGGATTTGTCCGCCGGAATTTCCGTTTCGGCGAGCCACTTTTCGTTGGCGTAGAGGTAGAAGTTTTCGCCCGGCTTGACCGTCTCGCTGAACAGTGACTGGTCGATGCCGGAGACCTTACCGGCCGACTGTGCGAGCGCTGATGTGTCTTGCGTAAGAGTGCTTGCCACGAGAAGTGCCAAGCCGAGTGGTTTTAGATCCAATCGCATGTCGTTGTTATCTTTCCGTCGAGTGAAGGTGACGTGTGACATCTTCATTCTAGGCGGCAAGCGATAAATCCGGCTAGCGTAGACGCCGGGTGTCCCCCGAGGTCCGCGGCGCAGATGAGTTTGATCTGAACGCTGTGCCGCGGCAGTGGCGATCTAGCGGGCACTAACGATGGTCCGCACACCAGTCTTTCGTGCGAATTCCGCTGCGGATTCGCCATTCACGCAATTCGTCGAGCAGTCGCCGCTTCACATCGCGGAACGCATCATCATTCCAGCGATTGGAGATCTCGTCCGGATCATTTTGCAGGTCGAACAGTTGACCGTTCGGTTCGTCCAAGAAATGAACCAATTTGTAGCGCTGATCACGAACCATGGTCATGAATTCACACCCCGTCAGCACACCGTCTTTCGCCTGTTCGCAGTAAACGTAGGGGCGACCGGAAAACGACTCGGGGTTTTGGAAAGCGTCTGCGATCGAGATCGCTTCCAGCCCGGCTGGACATTCGACACCGGCCCATCGAAGAATCGTTGGCCCCAGGTCCATCTGTTGAACCAAGCCCGTTAATTTGGTGCCTGCGGCAAATCGATTTGGCGCCCAGACGATCATTGGGACGCGAGTGATTTGTTCATACATTGTCCACTTTTGGCTTTGCCCATGATCGGTCAAACAATCGCCATGGTCGCTGGTGAAAATCACGATGGAATTGTCGAGGTAGTCTCGTTGCTCCAGCGTCTCCATGATCTCACCGATCTTTTGATCGATCATGGTAACGTTGGCGAGATAGTATGCCCGTTGTCGATGACGCTGTGCTTGTGATACTTCAAGCGGCATCACGACCGAATCATGATCGATCTGCGAGTTGTGAACACGCAATTCGCGAAGTGCTGGCGGTTGCTGATCGAGTTCCTGTTGGCTGACCGGTATCAGCGGCAATTCCTTGTTCAAATACGGTTCGGCGTATCGCTCGATCGGATCATACGGTGGGTGAGGGCCTGGGAAACCGATTTGCAAGAACAGCGGGTCTTTCTTCGGCGTTGACTCGAGCCACCACTTTGCCATGTCACCGACAAAGAAGTCCGGGTGTGTGTCTTCAGGGAGTTTCCATTCGAAGGCACCGAGCCGTTGATCGTAGTCGTCGAGCTGACGATATTGCTCGCGCTGTTGTTTGACCAAACCGCGATAGCGAAGCGCCTTGTCCCATTCGTCAAAGAAGTAGCGTCCTTCGAGAAAGCGATCTTTGTTTTCTACCACAAAGCGTTCGTGAAATCCCAGTTCCGTTAAGTACGGCCAAGTGTGCATCTTGCCGATGTTGACGCAGTAGTAACCCGCGTCATTCAACTGTTCGATCCAGCTACGTCGCCAACGATCGGCATTCTTTAAGATTCCCGTGGTATGCGGGTAATAGCCTTTGAATAGACTCGCGCGTGCCGCCGCACAGGAAGCAGCGGAAACGTGGCATTGTTCCAGCGACACGCCCTCGCGAACCAACCGGTCGAGGTGCGGCGTGTCAACGTGGGGATAGCCGAGCGCGGCGATCGTGTCGTAGCGTTGCTGATCGGTGATGATCAGAATGATATTAGGGCGGGTCACAAAGTCGGCAGTTGATGCGGGAAATCTGGTTGTCAGTTGGCGACCAGTTTACCGCTTCGTACTACAGCGATTTTAGAAACCAAGCGACCTTCGTCGAGAATTGATCGATATCGGTACCCACCCATCGCTCAAAATCGGATAGTCGAGTGAATCGGTCGTACGGTTGATAAGTTCCGCGTGCGTTTGTACCGGCGAGCACTTTCGCATACGCATCGGGCTCGCGTTCGGCGAGGTAAAACATCATTGCCCAAGCGACCGAGTACGCTTTGTCGATCGTTTGCGATTGGTGGAACATGCCGTCGTTACCCACCAAGTCTCGAACCGCTTCGGAGAAGCCGGAATTGAAATCTGCTCCGTAGTCACGGCGAAGCACGGCAAGACTGTCTTGGTTGGCGCGATCGCGAGGTGTAAGGCCTGGGCGGGTATCAACCATGGTTTCCGGTTCAAACATCTGCCCGATGCCTTCGGTAACCCAACGGGGGGTGATCACCACTCGGCTGTGAACGTTGTAGTTGTAGGCTGACTGGTGCGCCGCTTCGTGGCGCAGTGTCGCGCCGATGTATCGTAGGTGTCCCCCGTCGTGAGTGATCACTCGATTGCTTTCGCGAGCGTAGATCCCCGCAACACGCTTGACGTCCACGTTCATCCGTTTCAGTTCCGCGTACATGGCGGTTTCGTCTGGCATGACGATCGCGACCATCGGGAACCGTCCACGTCGGATTTTTATGCCGCGGCGAGACATGTAGTTAATGAACGAGCGATGGGACTGCTCAAAGATCTCGGCCCATTTTTCGCCCCGACCACGCGGCTGTACCACCAAAAAATGTTGCGTGGCTAAGACTTCAAATCCGCGTCCGAATTCCTGCTGCAATTGGGATCGCATCTCCATCACTGTTGCCGGTGAGTACGTCGACGTGATCGATTGCAGTTGCTCGCGTTCTTCGCCACGGATCGAATGCAACTGTCCGTCGCGTCCCAAAACGATCGTTTCGTCGGGGAAGTCCATGATTGGGATCCCCTGGCGACGTTGGCCGTCATACTCAAACTCGACCATGGAAGGTGCTGCCGCGATTGCGGTCGCAGTTGGCGTGAGCGAAGTGACGATGAGGAGTGAAAAGAGCGATATTTTGACGAGCGTCACAGTCGTTCGATCCATAGGGGCGAATCACAAGTTGGAAAATTGGAAAAGGAACAAGACTTTCGCGGACGAGGCAAAGGCGGGTTTGGTACCATTCTTTAAGAGGAACTTAGCTCACAAACCCCCCGTCAACTGTTCAAGTAGTCAGCGTGGTAGGCAAATGAATCGGACGATTGTTTCGGTTATGACGACCGGATCGAACTCGCGGCATCACCGCCCTGGAATTGCCGCTCACTTTCACGGCGTCTTCGCTGTGATCGCGATGGTCGTGTGCTTGCACAGCTGCGTATCGAACAGTGTGTTCGCGCAAGATGCGCCGCCTGATCAGGCCAACACTGAAGTCTCAAAAGACGACGTGCTGCGTTGGCTGGAGCAGTTGGATGCGGCGCGAGCAGGCGACCGTCGCGGTGCCGAGAAAGCACTGATCGAAGCCGGACCTGATGTACTTCGCTATTTACCCGAGTCGCGTCCCGGATTTTCGATCGAAGCCAGCGAACGGTTGGCACGTGTCCGAGCGGCACTCCAAGCCAGTAAAACCGAGGTCCAGATCAAACCGGTTCGGATCAAGTTGACCGACGCGACGACACTCGAGGACGCATTGGAAGCCATCAGCGGTGAGAGCGGAATTGAGTTCGACCACAACGTCGATGAAACAATGCCCGTGCAGCCGACCGGGGCCCCGTTGTCGTTTTGGAATGCACTGGATTACGTGCTCGATCAGACAAATCTTGATGTCAACCACTACGGCGGAACGCCGGATACGATTGCACTCATTCCACGCAATGACGCCCGGCGGTCGCGGGTCAACGCAGCTGGATACAGCGGCGTGTTCCGAATTGAACCCATGTCGATCGCGGCACGACGTGTTTACAACGACGCACAGCAGAGCGGATTGAATCTGTCGATGGAGCTCTGTTGGCAACCAGGAATGACCCCGATTGGCATCACAATCCCGGTCGAACAATTGACCGGGAAGCTGGACGACGGCAACTCGCTTAAGCCCCAATCGACTCAGCGGACGATCGACATCTCGGCCAACCAGGAAATTCAGTTCAGCGAGTTTTATCTGCCATTCGAGTTGCCGACTGGAAACCCAACGAAAATTGAATCGTTGTCAGGGACAATCGAGTCTCTGCTACCGGGAAAACGTCACGACTTTGAAGTGCCACTCTCACAATTAGGGTTCAAGAAGACTGTCGACGCAATGACGGTTCAGCTTGAACGTGTGCAGCCCAATGGCGGAATCTACGAAGTCCGTTTCACCGTGGAAATTGATGACGCCGGCGACGCGCTCGAAAGCCACCGTCAATGGCTGTTTCAAAACGAAGTCTTCGTGATCGATTCGAAAGGCGATCGAAGAGAAAACCTTGGGTATGAGCTTTATAGCCGATCCGAATCCGGCGTCGGCATGGGATACCTGTTCGAGCTTGATAAACCGGATGAAGCAAAGCTGATTTATCGATCGCCGACATCGGTGGTTCGCGATTCCGTAGATTTCGTTTTGCACGATATCGCATTGCCATGATCACATTCTTACGACCTAAAACGTTCTCACAGCAGATCGCCGCCGCGACGGTGTGGCTGTTGCTGCTCGGCTGTTCGCAACCACTTTGTGCGCAGCCCAACTCGGGACTTCCTACCGACCCGGGCGAGCCTTTTGTCACGATCGATGGGCAGCCGATTCTGATCGGCGAGCTGAACTATGTTTTGCGTTCGAAGCTGAAAACGGATCGCGTTTCAGGGCTCCCCTTACCGGTCAAACAGGCGACGGCGAATCTGCTGTTGCGGCAACATCTTGCGTTGCGATGTTTGAAATCACAGGGAGGCGAGAAACTGCAACGATTAATCGATCGATACTGGGACGCGTATGTCGATTCGATCCGCCGGGGTGGCGAGTCGATCGATTCGATCTGCAAACGATACGAGTGCACCGAATCAGCGTTGCGAGCCGCCAAGGCTTGGGAGATCGGATGGCGCGAGTATTTGCGTAGCAAAATGAATGACGCAAATTTAGCGAAGTTTTACGCGAGCAATCGAGAACGGTTTACGCCGACCAGTTGGAAGGTGTCGCACTTCGTGATGTCACTCGAAGACGAAGACCAATTGCGTTCGGTATGGAATGAACTGACGCAATTTAAAGACCAGCCTGATGAACTGAGGGAACAGTTTGTCGCGATGACCGAGAAACACAGCAAGGGTTCAACGGCAAGTGAAGGCGGGTTAATTGGATGGGTGTCCGCGAGCGGAGATTTACCAGAGGCCGTCATGCGCGCAATCGCACGGACTGAGCCCGGGCAAATCACCTATCCAGTTCGCAGTCCGCTCGGCTTTCATTTCGTCTTGGTGCATGAGCGTGAGCAGAAACCTGTCCCCTTCGAGTCGCTTTCTGATCGATCGCAATTGAGACGCGAGGCGGCGGACTATCTATTCAATCTGCTGGTAAAATCAGGCGCAGAACAAGCGAAAATCACTTGGTATGTCAGCTCACTTCAAACGGAAATTGCGCAATTGACGCAAGCGTTTGATGAAGAGTGATTCAACTGTGATCGCTGTAGATCAGAGAGAAACGTGCCGCCGGGCCTTTAGCGGCGTGGAACCGACGAAGAAAGTCGATTAAGCTGTCGCCCGGCGTTCGCTGGGCGCATAAAAAACGCGTCCAGGAAGTTGGGGCAAAACCTCCTGAACGCTTCAGTGACAACTGCTGTCACTGCGAAAGAGGATACAAAGGACCGGGGCAATCGTCGAGTACAATCTTGTTTCTTTTGCAGGTTCTCGGGTGATTTGGTCCCCCGCCCCTTTGGTTTCTGTCACTTGGGCAAGAAATTTCATGCCGGGTGACGTCATTTTCCATCGTTCTGTCAGGTACCCGCCAGGATTTTTTAGTCAGTTACTCTCCCCGATCCTCTGGTATGTGCCACTGAGCACGTGCACCTGGTACGTGGATCGGCCCGTTCAAGTAGTTCGAAAGCGAAATTAGGTCACGATGCGGCACCGACTTGATAGAGCCCTAGAGATCCTCCGACTGGTCCATTCGGGGGTAGCGGCAGATCCCCATACGATCACATCCGAACTGAACGTCAATCGCCGGACGTTTTATCGCGATATCGCATTCCTAAAAGAGTTAGGTGTCGAGATCAGCTTCGACCATCGCGAAGGACGCTACAAGATTGCCGGACTCGCGGGCGCTGACCAGGGGGACGATTGCGAGCGATTCCAGCAAGTGATCGGCCAAGCAATCCGTCAGTCGGGTGAATCATCGACAGTGGTTTCTATCATCCGCCATGCGGCTGCAATCCTGACCGGTGAGGAAACGATCGCGGAAGAACAGGCGGACGTTCTAGCGACCGAAGCTGATGTCCAACTGGGGGCTGGTTTATCCCCGAGAGAGTCGTTGCCGCGTGTGCCCCATCACGATGGGTGGAGACCAACTCGTTCAAATCTCGGGTCTTTGACAGAGGCACTCGATCGAGGAAAACGGATCTTGTCGATCGCTGGCGATCCGAGCGGAATCAATCGGGACATTCAACACCTGCTCATTCGTCAGATTACGATCACAGCGGACAAGGTAATCGTCGAAGGGATCGATCAAAACGGGCGGCTTGTCCGAACAGCGTCATCGTTTATCAAGAAGGTTGACGATGGTGTTCTACAAAGCGTGGCGGCGGAGGCTGCTCGAACGCTTTAGTTCGGTTTGCAAGTGTTTCTCTGCCATTGTGGGGTCTTTGTGGCTATCAGGAATTCGACAATTTCTTCGCACGTGAGCTTCAAGAACTCACAGGGAGTTGCCGCAGATGGAACACTGGTGCGACTGTCTAGGCAAAACGTAGTCTTCGAAGTCTACAATCCTTACTCCATCGTCCAATTATCTGAAGTTCTCGATGAGCTGAAGATTCATCAAGGCAACCGGGCAACCTATGCCGGCCGAGCGGTGATTACCGGATTGCTTAACACCGGATTGATCTTGATCGTCTCGGCGTCGCTCGTTGATCCTTGGTCCGATCTTAAAGACCTGCAACCCGGTGAAACGCTGCGTTCTTTCGTTCGCGACTTTGTCGGCGATTGGGACGAAGCGAACACGCGTGTTGGCGAACGCTTTCGCACCTCGATCTCAAACCTGCGGAGCTACCTGCAGGAACTGCGACGGTGGCTTGAGCACTGGGAGATGGAAGCCGATATCGATCGGGAAGCAAATTCAAACCGTGTGTTGGACTTTGTGCGGGATGTCGACCAAGAGATCTATCCGAAGTTTGCTGACTTAAATGGTGAATTCGAAGAAGCGACTCGCCAGGTGCCACGCAAAGACGCCCCGTTCCATCGCGCGCTCGCTCAGCGTGAGCTACACCCGCTGTTGATGGTTTCGCCATTCATGAATCGAGCCTTCAATAAGCCGCTCGGATATGCGGGTGATTTCGAAATGGTCCGTATGATGTTGAACGATCCCTGGGAGGGAACGAACACGTACGCGAAGTTAGTCAATGCGTCCGCGTTACGTCATGACGCACCTGCCGCACACCGCAACCGAATCGAACTGCTGCAGCGCGCGATCACACGCGAAACGTACCGTACCCTGTCTGCTCCTGTCCTCGCGAATTCGCGTACCGATTTAACGCTCAGCGAAAGCGTGCCAAAACGGCGGGTACAGATTTTGAACATCGGCTGTGGTCCCGCCGAAGAGATTTCGCGGTTTATGAAATCTGAGCCGGCATCCGGCAATGTCGATTTCCGCTTGGTCGACTTTAATCGCGAGACATTGGATTTCGTGGAATCCACTTTGATACCGCGAGCGCGACATCAGCGTCCAGAAATGAACTTGGTCACCGAGCAGCGGAGCGTTCACGAAATACTCAAGATGGCCCAGGAATCGGGACACGAGAATGCTTTCGACCAGAAGTATGACGTTGTGTACTGTGCCGGGTTGTTCGATTACCTGCGCGACGCGACTTGCGGGTTTTTGATCGAGCTATTTTACGAATGGGTTCAGCCGGGCGGAATTGTGTTGGTAACCAATGTGACGCCAAACCATTCTTCGGTTGCGATGATGGGGATGGTGTTGGACTGGAACCTGGAACTTCGTAATCAGCAGGACATGCACAACTTGGTTCCTGGCTTAGGCGAGCAGCAAGCGTACGTGGATTCGACAGGCGTCAACGTGTTCTTGGAAATACGGAAGCCAGCCGAATGAGCGTAAATTCGGTGATTCGTGACTATGGGAAGCCCAGCGATCACGAAGCCTTCGTCAGTGCCGAACGCCTCAACCGATGCTATTGGGCAGACATCGGACTAACCCTTGGCTCAGTCTTGATGCCAGCCGGCGCCGTGCTGGATTGGTTTTTGTATCCTGACGCATTCACCAGTTTATTGGTGGGACGACTGATCGCCACAACGCTTCTTGTCGCGGGGCTGATGACAAGGCGACATTGGTCGGCCGGAAGATGGTTTTCACCGGTCAGTTTTCTCTTGGTCTTTATTCCCGGCGCGTTCATGTGCTGGATGATGCACGCGACAGACGCGGGGCAATCACGGTATTACTTTGGCCTGATTTTGCTGATGATCATCGTGCAAATGCTGGGCTTTAGTGCGGTCGAATCACTGATCTGCTGCTTTTCATTGATTGCCGTCTATGCGGGGACGCTAGTGGCGAACAACGGATTGTCAGTTCTAGCAACGGATGTCGCCATCGAAGGAATATTCTTTCTCTCGGTAAGCAGCGCCGCTTGTGTGACGGTTTGCTACACCTATCGAAAAAATCGGTTTGAGGCTTACTGCTTGCAGCAGGATTTGATCGAAAAAGAGCGTCAACGTCGTGAGTCGATCCTGCAACTACAAGACACCGAACAACAGTTGGTCCACAGTGAAAAGATGCGGGCGATTGCTGGGGTCGCGGCAGGGTTGCTGCACGAGATCAACAACCCCGTCAATTACTCGTTAATGGCGATCAAGGTCCTAAAAAAACGATTGGCGAAGGGTGGCGATCCGAGTGAAACGATCGCCGATATCGAGGAGGGGGTAACGCGGATCAGCCACATCGTGACTGACCTGCGGACCTTTGCTCATCCTGAGCAGCTAGCCGTTAAGTCAGATATCTTGCTAATCGATGCAGTCGAAACCGCGATACGTTTTTTAACACACGAACTTCCCGACGGGCGAGTACAGTTGGACGAACCGTCGCTGCGTGTGATCGTCAGTGCCGCACAAAGCCAGATCGTTCAAGTGTTGTTGAACTTGATTCACAACGGGGAACGCGCGATCCGCGATCGAGACAAAGACCAGCCGCCGGTACCAGGGCTGAGTGGTCAGCGATCCCAGTCAAGCGAAACAAGAAAGAAGCAAATCTATGTCTCGGCCGAAGTCGACGGTCCGCGCGTGTTGGTCACCGTTGCTGATGAAGGCGTTGGGATGTCTGACGAACAGATTGAACAGGCAATCAAGCCGTATTACACCTCCCACGTAGGTGAGGGATTAGGGCTGGGGCTGGGGATCTGTGAGACAATCGTATCTGCTCATGGAGGTACGATCCGGTTCGATAGCAATCTTGGCGTCGGTACAAAAGTGACGTTCGATTTGCCACTTGCAGCCACTGCCGTGTCATCCCGGGATGGGGCGAAGTCGACTTCCCAAACGATTCTGCCAAGCGATATGGCATCGACCTCGCGATAGTAGCCAGTGTTCGTCCGCGTTGCTCGATTGTCGAATGTCAAAAATGACAATTTGACACAGTGTGTTTAACACAGTGATCACGCTAGGTATTAAAGAATACACTAGCAACTTACGACTCTTCATTTTACTTCGTCTAGACGCATCTCCTTATGAACATCCAGTTGCCGACGGAAGACAAGCTTGTCCTTTACGTCGACGATGAAACGACCGCGCTGAAATATTTCGAACAGCTGTTCGGTGACGATTTTCGAATCGATACGGCGGCGAGTGGCGAAGAGGGTTGGGAATACGTTCAAGCCCATTCTGAAAAGATTGCCGTCTTGGTCACTGATCAACGGATGGGCGAAGTCAGCGGTGTCGATCTGATGGAACGTGTGCGTCATCGGTATCCCCATATTGTTCGGATTCTCGTTACTGCGTACACGCAATTGGATTACGCGGTTCAAGCGGTCAACGAAGGGGGGGCGTTTCGTTATCTGACGAAACCGATCGACGAAGGCGAAATGATCGGGACGCTGAAACGCGCAATCGATTTCCACGAATTGATCGTGCAACGCGAAAAACTACTCGAAGAAAAACTGAGCGTGTTTCATCGGCTGATCGTGATGGATCGTGTCCGTGGACTCGCGACTGCGATTGCCGCGTTCGGTCACCAACTCGGTGATTCTTGGGGCGCGTTCGAAAGTTACATGCAGCAGTCACCGATCGAGCACCGCTTGCAGGTCCAGATGGACGAATTGGCGGAACTCAATGTGGCAGCCGTTGCCAAAAAAGAAGCGTTGCAAATGGTTACTACCATTGACCAGCTGCTTCGGGAAACGGTTTCGACGTCGACTGGCTGGGAAGGCGATGTAGACCTGGCAAACATTGCCGAGGCGGTCGCCGGACGCAGTGCGCGTGAGATGGTTGATGACGACGTCGATGTCGCTGTGGCGGCCGAATCGCCGATGACGATTGAATCAGACGAAGGTATGCTTCGACAACTGATCGAAGTGTTGATTCGGCGCATGGCTGATGTACAGGACCAACCAACTAAGTTGACGGTGACCGTGTCCCCGCGCGGCAGCGACGCGTGTCTCGAAATCAAAGGCATGTTTCGGTCACTTGACCAAGATCAACTCGCCTCGTTTTTCTCGGCGGTGGTCCCGATTCGCCAGTGGCCGATCGGAATGGATATGGATTTGCTCAGTGCGTTTCTGATCGCACATCACTTGGGTGGAAAGCTTCGTATTGAACCTCACCCGCCGTCGGGGCCTGCGATTCGTGTGACGCTACCCCGCGCTCGATCCGGGAACTCGCATTCGGATCGCCGTATCACGGCTCATTCATTTGACCAAGTCTACCGATCGTTGGAGACTTGGATTGATGAAAACAGCAGGTTGCTCGGCCAGTAGCGGGCCGGTGCGCTCGTCTCATCGCTGAAACCGCGATTAGCTATTCACGGCTTGCGATCGCGCCTTCTTGTCAGCCGACTAGCGGGCAGAGCCCTCTTGTGAGCCGACTAGCGGTCGGTGTGCTTGGTCTGTGGCTTGATCTTTCCGACCATTCGCTCGGTCGCAAATTGCATCAAGAATACAGCCAGCAGGACGTTTGAGATCACCGTGGCGAACATCGAAAGGTTGCTGAAACCAAGAATGCCGGTGATCGAAGCGATTGCGAAACAGACGAAAGTTGCTCCAAGCATGGTTAACTCCTCAATTCTCAAATCAGTTTGGATTGAATGGTTTGTTTGGGTTTCCGGGGTAGTAAAAAGCGAACGCTGTGCCAGTGCCACCTCGCCCCTCTGGCAAAAATGAGCCTCGCTTTTTGTAGTCACCCTGAAAACCGGCTTGGTGGAAATCTCCACCATAGGCACTCCGTGGGTTTTCCGCCCTGTGAATGCTTCTTTTGCTGTCATGCTGAATATGTGATCAGCATTCAAGCAAAGACGCACACAAACTGTGCACCGTGTTGAAAACTCGTAAATTCACGGAAAAGAAACACAATGCGTTGTAGTGCGGCGTGAAAAGCTGGGTTGCCGCAAGTGCTATCGCCAGACGAAGAGTGCGATTTGAATGAGAATTTCGAGGCGGTTCACCCGCTCCGCTCGGACGGTGTTAATGGCGGGTAGCGGACCGCAATAATCGAGTGTTCATTAGCGATCCACTGGCAGCTTCCAATGTTTGAGTCTCCGGCGTTCTACCGGGGGGCTGCTCAAATCAGCTTGCGAGTCCTGCGAAATGCTCGCCCCGTCGGGGCAGACGTTGCGAACTCACCAACTCGAATCAAACACCCCGGTCATAGCTGCGCACGCCTTCGGGGTAGACTTCGTCGCCATCCGTGTGATCGGTTCTAGCAAGGCACGCCATCAGCTCGGAGAGCTGAATGACAATGTCGCTCGGTTCTCCGAACCGTATGCGCATCGAGCTACCAAGCGTTTCCGCACTACCTGAAGCAGGCTCATTCAGCGGCGGCAGTTTTGACTCCCGAGGAGTCCGCGTCGGTAGCTCGGGGTGGCAACCTCGAGATTACGACCCCAACGAAATGCTCGCCCCGGAGGGGCCGTCGGTGCGAATTCCCCAACTCGAATCAAACACCCCGGTCATAGCTGCGCACGCCTTCGGGGTAGACTTCGCTGCCATCCGTGTGATCGGTTCTAGCAAGGCACGCAATCAGCTCGGAGAGCTGAGCGACAATGTCGCTCGGTTCTCCGAACCGTCCGCGAGTCGAGCTGCCACGTTGCCTGAAGTGGGGTCATTCAGCGGCGCATTTGACTCCGGAGGAGTCCGCGTCAGTAGCTCGGGGTGGCAACCCCGAGATTGCGACGCGAACCACATACTCGCCCCGGAGGGGCCGGCGGTGCAAATTCACCAACTCGAAATCAAGCCCGCCAATCACTTCTTCGCGTGCCTACGGTATGGACTTCGGCGTCATCAGGATGCTTGTCGAGATCCGGTCTGTCCGGCCCGAGACATACGTTAGGTCGACGGCACCATCAATCTTCCCGTTTCACTCGCAAGACAACCTTTCCCCCCGCGTCTGCCTATCACAACGAGCTAGGCAGTTGCGCCAGGCATCCACTCGGTTGTGCGTTCCAATCGTTCGTCCGCCGCATTCTTCAACATCGGAAGTGCACCAGCGAATTACCTAATCCACATTCTCGGTGCCCGAAACGTTTTCATTGCCTTCTGAAAAGTCGGGCTATCCCCTTTTTAATCCAGTGCTCCAAGTGAAGGTGCCCTCTTTGACTTTGCGCTCAAGCCTGTTACTGAGATTGATCTCAACCTGACTGACAATCCGTGCCCGAACCGTATCCTGGGATCTTGCAGACGTGCTGCAAAGTAATGTGAATCCTAGAAACAAAGTTGTCTGCAAGTTTAGCTTCATTGTAGGTGCAACCACCGCTCTCTTGAAATGTGCACCGAACTTCAACGAACCGATTTCGACGGAGCCGAAAAAATATTTCTACATGTTTTCCAGACCGTAATGCTGCCCTGCGCTGCTGCCGCAATCTGTCGCATCAGTTCTGTCAGGAACGGTCAATCGACTCTCGATAGGTTTCACGATGTTCATCGATAAGCTGTGGATGTAACAAATAAGCACCCTCGACAATCCAAGGCGACAACCGTTGCAGTTCCCAAATAAGCTTAATTATTGGCTCGCAACGCAAATTCCCGGAGTTGTGATACGCTGCTACCGCGCGAGAGAATAGTTCGTGTACAACAAAATCAGCGACATGACCGGCTGGCGACAACTGTGGCAAAAGCCACCGAAGCCGGCTACTGAGCTGTTCAAAGCGGTGAGGGTCGAGCATGTCAAGCTGCAGGTCAAGAGCTAATCCGTCTCGTAAATCGTCTAGCAGGGTAGAGGTATCCTTGTCAGCATTTCGGGAGAGCAGCCATTCCGCAACAAACAGAACCTTGGCCTTTTCCAAGTCATCATTGGATGAATCCAAATTGTCGGATGACTGTTGACAGATTGACACAACGAGTTCTCTGAATTCGTCAGTTGATGTTTTGCGCACTGATTCGTTCTCCTATGCCGCACCCCGCATTGAACTGCCGTCGCTTAATGGCTTGATCCACCGTCCGACAGAGAGACTATTTTGAATTTTTCAAGTACTTGGCTAGATACAGTTCCACGCAGACCGCGCTGCCGCTGGGTCTTGGTTTGGCACTGGCCCAAGTTCTTCGGCAAGGCCTCGTGCATCGGCAGCCCAGAATCGATGCAAGAGCACGCAAGTCAAACAGGCCGGCAGTAACATTGCGGCCAAGTAATCGCGGCGGCCTGCTTCGACTAGCCTGTCGCTGGTCAAACTAGCCATCGCCAACGCACCAGCCACCGAATGAAAGTGAAAGCCTTCGGTACCACGCTGCGCCGCCGCTGGATCAAAACTCAGCTGCACGATCCTGAACGAGCCAGCTAATCGCGGCAGAGGCCCAGCGACCGCTTATTGTACCGCGAGCGCCGTGGTTCAAATACAACTCGCTTTTCTGGAAGATGGATGGCACCGTCCATTCCCCATCAGGAGAAATCGAATCGAAGTGTTCGACCGGGATACGTGTCTCGTGAGGAGCGTTTAGATTGGCTAGCCCACCGTATTTGGCGACGATCTTATCATCAATCGCAATAACTACAGGCGTTGATCCGAGCGCCGCAGCACGCTCTGCAGCCCAAGAGTCCGGATCGATGCAATAGCTGGTTCCATCCATCATCCCGGAAATCGTAGCTCCCTCCCCGTCAAACGAATCAGTCAGAGTGGCAATGCGCCCCTTTGGTTGCGGCGGAAGATGATCGAGTTCTGCAGTCAAGACGTGCGTCCGCAGATGGAAGCCCCATTTAAGAGTACTGACACTGTTGCCTTCATATACACCTTTTCCCTCATAACGACAACTATGTCTGGGGCACAACGAATATTGGAAAGTGGAACTCGATTCTGCACTCTTGGAGACGCAATCAGCTCGGAGAGCTGAGCGACAATGTCGCTCGGTTCTCCGAACCGTCCGCGAGTCGAGCTGCCACGTTGCCTGAAGCGGGTTCATTCAGCGGCGGCAGGCTTGACTCCGGAGGAGTCCGCGTCGGTAGCTCGGGGTGGCAACCCCGAGATTACGACCCCAACGAAATGCTCGCCCCGGAGGGGCCGGCGGTGCGAATTCCCCATCGCGACATCCATACCCTTCGATCACTGCTTCGCACGCCCACGATATGGACTTCGGCGTCATCAGAGAGTTTGTCGGTGCAGAGGACTGAGTCGAACGTCGCGACAGAAGCATCCCCGGTCGAATTCTTGCGGCCTTGTTTTTGCTTCTCGCAGTTCCGCGACTGCTGTTTTTCATTTTTCCCTCCCCGCCTCTTCCGTGCTGACTGGCTTGAGGTAAAACGCCGGCGATGGGACCTGCGCGCCACGAGTGATCGGTTGTGACAAGGCACGCATGAATCATGAGAGATACGAGAGCGAACACAACGGAGCCGGATATGGACGAAACAAACTCACCCGAAGGGACATTGTCCGCATCGCTGAGCCCGATGGATCACACCCTATTGATTGGCGGTAGTAACCGTTGCCGCCAAACTAATCAATCGGAAAGGCAAATCGCCCCTTTGGTTGCGGCAGAAGTTGCCCTGGTTCAACAGTCAAGTGCTGCGTCCGCCGCTGAACGCCCCATTCAAGAGTGCTGACACCGTTTCATTTCTTATTCATTTGCCAGTTTCATCTTCATCATGGCTTTCTTGACACTTCGATCGTCAGGATCAAACCTCCTCTGATATGCAATTTCATCAATCGCATAGATTGTGTTCGCGGAGTTCCAGTCAATTGTCGCCCCGCCAATGCTTTCGCCATTCTCAAAGAAATGAAGCAGCGTCACTGGGATGTGCCTGCATCGTTCTTTCAGCAGGGTCTTAGGTGCCGTCAGTACGACACTCGACCAAAGGACAGGGCCTTCGGCGAGTTCTTCTGAATGAATGATGCGAAAGTATTGGAAAGGGCCAACTCGCAAATCCCAGTCGGCATCTCTGGACACCAAATCGAATGCGCAATTCCGAACTATGCCTATTCTTTGACACAATTCTTGAAGGAAAATTATTCGTTCGTCCACTCTAGCTCCGGGTTGTATGGCAATACCGCCCGCCATTGCCGGCGCGAACGACGGAGGCGTGGTCGATCGTAGGGGAAGTTGGTTTTCGGCTGGATGGGTTAAGCGCGACCATTTCACCTGTTTAGCCGATGCTGGGTTCTCAAGCTTTCTATCGAGGTCTCAGGCGTCGTCTAAGTCCAACAAGGTCCAGTACCAATTCTAGTCAAAGGCTGCTAGTACAGCAGCTCGCACCGCAAAACACGCGCTTTTTGTATCTATCGCCGATGCTGTACGTGGGCTACAACTCGCTATCACCGACGGACAGCCTAGGGATCACCATTGCAAGAATAGCTCATTCCCTGGGCGCCGAGCCAAGTGGTGTTGGGTCCGCGCCCGTTCTCTTCTTGCCATGCGAGCATCGTGTTTTTAGCAGACTGATGTTCAATTTGGCTCAGCGAGTGCGAACCGATCCAACAATTCAAGCTTTCCGTTCGGTGTTGAGGCCGCTACATCGCAATCGTGAGCGATCGGCTACCGACAATTTGACTTGCCCTTGTCGTGTTTTGTGGGCGGCATCATCTGGCCTGTCCTGCATTCACCAAAGATGCGCGGTCGTCAAGAGTGGCGGGCATCCAGCCTGATGACTTCGTGTCATCGCTTTGGTTGCCGCGCGTCCCATCCACTTCATAGGTGGCGTCAACCTGAAGCGGACGCTGCAACGGAACCCAAACAGAAGCATTCCGACTTGGATTTTTCGCATTCCCTTGAGGTAGTGGCAGTTCAAAAAGTTCGCCATTTGCATCCGTGAACTTCAAGCACCCAACCGCTTCGTCGTAGATTGGCACTATCTGCCCATCCGCAATGATCTTGCCTAGCTCAGTGTTATCAATTTTTGCGAGTTGCTTGTTCAGCTCACCCATTAATTTCTGATCCTCTAAAACAATTCGCACGGCGAAGTCGCGAGAGTGTTCATCAACACCAGCGGTAAGCACAAGACGCCTTCTTGCCAAATCAAAGTGCCAGAACTTTGCTCGCAATTTCGTTTTAACGACCAAGTCAACCTTGTCTCGATCGCAAAGCCATGCCGACGAAAACTTTGTCAAATAGACAACAGATCCGTCCTCGAGGTCGAACGACTCAACATCTCCGAATACCGTTTGGTTGCTGTTAATCCTCGCATTCGTTCCTGCAACGAATAGCGTTGCATCTCCAGCTTTCTGAGCAAGGGAAGAAGGCTGCGCACAAACAAATCTCTTACCTTCCTTCCGTTCATATCGAACTGGAACTACTGGTGACCGCTCATCACTATGGCCAATTTCAACAAGCCCAGTTAGTAAAAACGCACAAATGCAAACATTTTTCAGCACTGCCTTACCTCCCGCAGTTTCGAATGAAGTCATTGCCAAGGATACCTGCATCCGGACGTCCGAGCGGGGCAATCCCCTGGTGTGTTCATGTGATCTCCAACGCAATTGCGCATTATCTCATGTGCAATTGTGCGGGCAAGATCACGCCTCAAGCCAGCATTGCGACACCAAACAACAATGTCTGTCGAACGTCGAGGCCATGCACCGCTGCTTCCTGGCGAGCTGACGCATAAGATGATCTTGCTTTCTGAAAGAACGGGATCAGGGAAAACCGTGTAGTCCTTCTGCCTTGGTTTACAGTCTTTCTTTTTACGGACTTCGTCTTTTCCTTTGACGTACGAGCGTCGTTCCACGGCTCGATACGCATCTTTGTTGCATGGGGTGTCCGTTCGGCACTCGAACGAAATTTTATCAATCGTATTTAAAAGACACTGATCCACGTTCTTCCGGCATTCGAGTTCGCGTTCGCTTGGTCGGTGAGGTACGAAACAGCTTCCACCTGCTGCGACTCGCTGTTGAACCAGCTGTTTAACTCGATTCTTTATATCGGTGATGCATGCATTCTCCCCTGCTGTGCACCCGCTCTCATTGCCCGTTCCTTCATCGAGAACTTGCACCGCCTGCAAACCGTCAAAGTCAACCATAATGAGTGGCCTATTGCCAACAAAACGATACAAAGAATCGTCAGCTTCATACCCGATTGGATCTCTGGAGCAGAACCGCCCGCACATCGGATCGTACATCCGGGCTCGATAGTGATAGAGCGACAATTCAGAGTCCCACCCACGCCCGGTATAGGTGTAGCGGTTGCCCTCGGCCGTTGCCGTACGTGCCGTCCCACTCCCGTCGAACACCGACAATCCGCCATAGGCATCATAGGCGTACCGCTCAACGATCCCACCAGACGAATCAGTCAGCGCATTGACGCTGTGCTGTTGGTTGCGATGGTAGTACCGCCCACCATTGGTTGCGCGAACGACGGGGGCGTCGCTGCCTGTTCGGCGAATTGGTTTTCGGTTGGATGAATTGAGCGCGACCATTACACCAGTTTAGCCGATGCTGGATTTTCGAGCTTTCTATCGAGTTCTCAAATTTCGTCTATGACCAACAAGGTCCAGTGCCAATCCTGGTTGAAAGCTGCTGTCGCAGCGGTTCGCACGGCAAAACACGCTGTTTTCATAAATTTCGCCGGTGCTATACCTGGGCTACACCTCGCTATCACCGACACAGACAGCCTGGCGATCACCTTTGCAAGAATAGCTCATTTCCCTCGACGCCGAGCCAAGTGATATTGCGTCCGCGCCTGTTTATCTTCTTGCACGGCAGGTACCGAGATTGTAGCAGACTGTTGCCCAAATCGACTTAGCGAGGGTGATCTGATCCAGCAGTGCAAGCATCCCGTCCGGTATTGAGGTGGCAATACCGCTATCGCGACCGATCGGCTACCGACGAGCTAACTTGACTCCGTCGTGTTTTGTGGGTGGCATCATCCGCAAATTAGCCGGAATCCTCTTTTAAGAGTCCTGACACCTTTTTCCTTTTCCATCGCTGTTCGCGTCACGACGCATCAAGTTTTTGAGTGGCACCAATTGGCCATTCGTTTGTTGAAGCGTCGCTTCACTCCGATTCACCCGGTCCTTTCTCCGAAACTCCCGCCGTCCTGTTTGATTTCTCCCGAACGAACGTAAATGTCGCTTCCGAAAAGGAATTTGCGGAAAGACTCCTGTTCAAAGCCTTTTCAACATCACTGTTTTCGCCTGCCAACAACACCCTACCCGCCGACAATGAAACGGTCATAACGTTGTCACCGTGCAAATCATCGACTGCCCGTTTGTTACTGGCAGCAATCTTAAGCTCCTCGCCCTCTGCTGAAATCTTTAAAACATGAACAGCGGGCAGGTGAGTGTACCGTAAATGAAATGCATCCGAGGTAGAAGATGCAATTTGTGCAACACCAATAGTCGTTCTTTCCAACCTGTAGAAAGACACCCAAAAATCCAATGACCATGCGATACTTTCAAGCCGAATCGAAACAAGATTGTCTGGCCCTGGGGTAACAAGAAGCTTAACAGACCCTAAACCGTCAGGACTCTGCACGTTTTTCTCCCATCGCCCAAAAATCTCATCGGGCGGTTTCGCTCTCGCCGATTCGAAGGGATCCACTGTCAATACCAGAATGGCTTGATCTTCTGCTTTCGCGGTCGTGCACCAACTCACCGCCGAGCATCCAATGACAAACCAAAGAGTCAGTTTAGAAAACATTTATTACCACCGTAACATTTCCAGAAACACCGTAAACAAGCGGAAGTCCGTCGCTAATCGGCACTTTGATCGTGTCAGTGCAATCCGCGCCTACTGGATTCGGCGCAGGTCCAACGATCGACGACAAGTGGAAGTTTGCAGGTTTCGGACTAAATAAGCCTCCGTAAATATATGTTCCGACTCCCTTCCCCCAACTATTCACTGCATCTACAAACCAGAAATCTAGATTTGTCAAAGATGCGTCGACCGTGAGATGATTGCACGGACATGGTTTCTTGTAGCAAGTGACCGAAACGGAAATGTCGAACTTTTGGTCAAACTTACCAAGAGCTACTCCGCCCTTTTTGAGTCCATATGCAGATTTTCCGTAAACGGTAGTCTTCGCTGCAAGCGAACAAGTGGCCACTCCAAAGAACGGTTTTGAGCCTGCGGTATACGGACCAATTGAAGCGGGGTCATCAGGAACCCACTTACCCTTTTTTTTGTAAAAGAGGTTCGCCGAGAACGTAACCTGGCATTTGCACGCAACAAGGCCAGATGGATCGGTACTTGCAAGCGGATCGGAGTCGATGAATTGGTACAAGTTGTGCGCGCTTCCGCGAAACCCAATTGGATCTCTGGAGCAGAACCGCCCGCACATCGGGTCGTACATCCGAGCCCGATAGTGATAGAGCGACAGTTCGTCGTCCCACTCCCTGCCGGTATAGGTGTAGCGGTTGCCCTCGGCCGTCGCCGTACGTGCCGTCCCGCTCCCATCGAACACCGACAGATTGCCATAGGCGTCGTAGGCATAGCGTTCTTTGATCGTACCCGACGAATCCGTCAGCGCGGTGATGCTGTACTGTTGGTTGCGATGGTAGTACCTGTTGCCGCCGCTTCCTGACCGCATGACCGGTTCGTCGATGTAAGACGCATAGACGTAGTCGTAGGTGGGACTGGAGGCCGCCGCACCTGAGGTGTAGT
>NZ_NPDI01000050.1:0-135320 GCF_002251265.1 Rhodopirellula sp. MGV
CCCTGCCAACCAATTCCTCGACGTCCGCGACATCATCCTCCAATCAATCTCCCATGAATAATCCCGGGTTTGTCGATCGACGGAAACAGGGTGGGTCACGTGTCACAGGTGAACGCCGACAGTTCCGCAAGGGAGGCGGCTGGCAAGCTAAGCCAGCTGTAATCACTGTGCCGTTTCGTCTTTGTAAAACGATCGCCGTGCAAGGTAGCGACTTCGGAATCCTTGCCAGGAATTGCTGTTGATGCGATTGGGCAAGCGGAATCGTGGCAGAAGAATTCTTTGTGCTGAGGGCGGCTACTCTGGCGATGAAGGTGGTGTGCGAGGGATCGACGACGGAACCGACCAAAGTCGGACAAGAGTTTCGCATCTGCGTCGACATACAGACGCGATGATCGGTACGGCCCGAACCATCGGCACAATTGAAGTGGCAAAGAGTGGGCTGAGTAAAAATATTGCACTTAAGCCGGTGAGTTAACAACGGCGAAGTCGATAGCCACTTCTGCACGAAGACTATGGATAGTTGATCCGATGGTCACGTGACGTGTATGCCGCAGTTCGAACGGATGTGTCGGCGGGTGATGTTCTCTTCGGAGGCATCGTAGGCAAGTGCCCACCGGCACAGCTCACCACCAAATTTGATCGAAACGCGGCAAACGCGACTGGCAAGACCCTTCCAATTTAATTCATGGAGAATTCACGATGCGTCGTGTAATCGTACCAGCACTGTTGGCCATCGCTCTGGCCGCAGGATCGTCTGCCAACGCTAACGCGTTTGGCCTGTTCAGCAAATTGTGTAAAACCAGCTGCGACACTTGTTGCGACGTCGAACCAACCTGTGGCTGCGAAGCTCCGGTTGATTGCGGATGTGCAATGGAACCAGCTTGCGGCTGCGAAGTCGCTGCACCTGTTTGCGGATGCGAAGTTGTTGACCCTTGCTGCGACAGCGGTTGCGGCAGCAAGTTCCGTGGTGGCCTGTTGGCCAAACTGTTCAGCAAAAAGGGTTGCGGTTGCGACTCGATCTGCGAGCCAGCTTGCGGATGCGAAGTTGCCGCTCCTTGCGGATGTGCTGCTGAGCCAGCTTGTGGTTGCGAAGTTGCTGCACCCGCTTGCGGATGCGAAGTTGCTGCTCCTTGCTGTGCACCAAAGCACAAGCCATTCGGTTTGCTGAAGAAACTGTTCAGCTGCAAAGACAGCTGCTGCGACAGCGGTTGTGCATCGGCTTGCGAGCCGACTTGCGGCTGCGAAGTCATCGAACCAGCTTGCGGATGCGAAGTTGCTGTTCCCGCTTGCGGATGCAACTAAGCACTGAATCGAGTTGCTTCGGTCGGGTCAAAATTCCCCAGGAGTTCCCGCCTAGCACGACATTCAATGGTCGCCCATCCGCTTGTATGCTTCTCCCTTGACAAGCCGCGACGGTTGTGCACCGCTCCCAGCTGTGACCGCTGACCTAAGCGATATCTCGAAAGCCCCGGTGATCAATCTGGATCACCGGGGCTTTTTGCTTTGACCGATTCCTGCTTGGCACAAAAACCGTGCTGGACCAAGAACGCGTCCAGCAATAGCAGGGTTTCCAGATAAGCTTTGTCGTCACCGCGGCCACGGTTGAAAAAGCCGTGTCCCGCATCTGGAAAGCCATCCAGCTGACATTCATTGCCTTGATTGACAAGCTTTGAGGCAAACGCTTCTGCCGTCCAGTAGGGCACCGTCGTATCGGCCTTGCCATGAAAGATGATCGTTGGCGGGTGATGTTGGCCAATGTGATGGTATGGCGAGACATCAATCGCATCGACGCCCATTCGATCGTTTAAGCCTTGCTGTTTGTCTTTGGGGAACGGCGTGCGGCCCTCGACACTGGCAAGTACCGCGGCTGGATTGAAAAGGGCAAGTGCGTTGGGACGGCTGCTGACGGTTTGGTCTTCGGTCGGTTCGTCAAATCCGGCAATCATTTCGGTACAAGCGGCAAGGTGACCGCCTGCCGAACCGCCCGCCGCAACGATTCGGTCGGGATCAATCCCAAGCCGCTTTGCATTGGTTCGAACCCACCGAATCGCCGATTTGGCATCGCTAACACACTCTTTCGCTTTGACCCCGTGCCGCGATGCGACGCGATATTCGATCGTGATCGCAACCATGCCACGCGAGGCAAAGTGTTTGCAATGCCCAGCGAACTGCATCGGCGTTCCGGCATTCCATCCGCCGCCAAAGAAGAACACGATTGCCGCGGCGGGCTGCTTTGATGAGTCTTCGTTCGTCGGATCAAAACGATAGGCTCGGAGTGCCACCGGTTCGCCTTGGTCGTTGACGGTTGATTTGTAGATCTCGACGATCGCGCCTTCATCGCGTAATTGTTGGTCGGCCTTGTCCATTTGTGACTGGCTTCGT
Organism: Rhodopirellula sp. MGV; assembly: GCF_002251265.1. Classification (NCBI taxonomy): domain Bacteria; kingdom Pseudomonadati; phylum Planctomycetota; class Planctomycetia; order Pirellulales; family Pirellulaceae; genus Rhodopirellula; species Rhodopirellula sp. MGV. Next base: position 2,383 of record NZ_NPDI01000050.1, read on the forward strand.
GACTTTTGCTGTGCGAACGATGACGGCATGGTCGTCATTGCCAGCCCCGCCACCACGACAGAATAAACGATGCTGCGAACACATTTCGAAACGGTCCGGCTCGGTCGAAATTGAATCTCGGCTGGAAAGCGAATCGTTGGCATGCGATTGGGATGGGCTGAAAGTTGGAAGCTGGCGTGTTTCACAATGCGTTAGTATATGCAGTTGCGATTCACCGCGACGCTTGACCTTCACTTCGTTACCTCATTGCAAACATGAACGTTCAACACCGAATCCTGGGCGGACTCACCTTGCTCGTTGGTTTGACGCTTGGGGCTTTCTTGCCAAAGGATGCTGTTTTCGCAGACGAACCTGGGAGTCTGTCGGCGGTGAATCCTGTTCGCTCATCAGGACCGTTTTTAGGCAATGGGATCAAGAATGGTTGGGCAGATCAAACGTCGATTCAGATCTGGACCCGTACGACGCGTTCTCCGGAAATGCTTGTCGAAGGCGCCAAGTTCTTGTCGCTGTCCGCTGGCGAAGCCAATCGTTTAGCGAAACGGACCGACGTTGCGGAAATCCATTCCGCACAAATCCCAGCTGGCAGTACGCTGGACGAAATGTTCGGGGCTTGTCCCGCGGCAGCTGGTGAGGTGCGATTAACGTACTTTCCGATCGAAAGTCCCAGTGATGTCCAGACCACCGCTTGGAAGCAGACTTCGATCGACAGCGACGGGACCGAGCAATGGCGACTATCGGGTTTGAAACCTGGGACCGCATACACGCTGATCGCCGAAGCGAAACCGATCGGTGAATCGAAAGTCACGGCGGTGGTACGTGGCGGATTCGAGACGGCGCCAGCAGCATCGTCTGATCGACAGATCGAATTTTGTTTCACGACCTGCCATGACTTCATCCGCCGCGACGACGGTATGCGCGGGCATAAAATCTATCCTGCGATGCGTTCGATGCATCCCGACTTTATCATTCATGCGGGAGACATCGAATACTATGACAAGCCGGATCCCTGGGCGATGACCTTGCCGCTGATGAGATTCAAGTGGGGCAGGATTTTTGCACTGCCGAGCAACCGAGATTTCTACAGCACGACGACCAGCTACTTCTTAAAAGACGACCACGACACTCTAAAAAACGATTGTTGGTCGGGTCAGCGGTACGGTTCGGTCACGTTCGATCAGGGAGTGCGATTGTTCAATGAAGAGCAATTCCCGTCGAATCCGTCACGCTATAAATCGATTCGCTGGGGAAAGCACTTAGAGATCTGGTTACTCGAAGGGAGGGATTTTCGCAGCGGCAACAACCAACCTGACGGACCAGGGAAATCAATCCTTGGGACGGCACAGAAGCAATGGTTGCTCGAAGGGCTGGGCAAAAGTGATGCGACGTTCAAACTCGTTTGCAGTCCGACACCGATCGTAGGCCCCGACCGAAACAACAAGCATGACAATCACTCCAACCAAGTGTTCGAATTCGAAGGAGAGCAATTGCGAGACGCCTTCGCAAGAATCGAAAACGTGATCGTGCTTTGTGGGGACCGCCATTGGCAATACGCATCGACCGATTCCGAAACCGGTTTATGGGAGTTCGGGTGCGGCCCGGGCAGCGAGAAGCATCAGCTCGGTTGGAAGGAAGGAGACGTGCGACCGACACACCAATTTCTGCGTGTTGCTGGCGGTTTTCTATCGGGCCAAGTCAGTGTTGCTGCAGACGGTCCGAAGCTTGTGCTACGTCACCACGCAGTCGATGGTACCGAGGTTAGCGCATTTCGGTTTCCAACGAATACCGAATCGAATGCCGTGTCACAACCGAATCAGTAAAGCGGCGACCTATTCGATCTCGGCATTCGCCGGAGGCGTCGGGTTTTGTGATGCGTCTGATTGCGGTCTTTGTTCGACCGGAAGCGTTTGCAGTTGCTGGAGTTTCGTGTCCAGTTTTTGCTTCGCTTGCTCGACCATTTCGCCAGCGTCTTCCTTCGCGTTTTGAATCTGGCGTTCGGCCGCTTCTTTCGCATCGGCGATCGTTTCGACCGCATCCGATTCTGCGTCCGAAACCATTTCGGCGGCTTCTTCGCGAGCTTCTTCCAGGTCTTCCTGCGCCTGTCGTGCTTCACCCAACGGGCTGTCTGGATTTCCGCAGCCGACCAGAAGCAGCGGAGCTGCCAGGCAACCAGCGAGAGTCAAACGGTGGAAAAAAGTGATGGATCGCATGAGGTCATCTCAACAAGGAAATCGGCTGCCGCGACTAGACGAAATCGCGAGCGTTCGAGCGATTGCGAGAGCAACATGCGTACCCATTGTTGATTACGAGTCATTTTGGGCGATCGACACTGATCGATGGTCAGCCATCGACCCTTTGCCGGATGAAGGTGGGTTTGGGATTTCCACTGCCTCGACGGTCACAGCGGAAGTATTCCGAGATGTATCGAACCGGGATCTTTTTCTCTGGAACTTTGAATCGATCGCCTTTCTGCAACACTGGTCGAATTTCATCCATCCGGCCAAACTGTCGAGTGCCGGCAGCTTGGCAAGGATACCAATGACCCTCGCCGTTTTCGTCTTCGAGATAGAACTCCGGGTAGCAATGATCGGGGATCCAAACGACACGCGCGGGGATGTCCAGGTTACGACAGATCGCGACGAACAGACTGGTCATTTCTTCGCAGTCACCAGTGCCATCTTTGAGTGCTTGAGATGCCTCTTTCAATTCGCCTTCGGTGTATTCGACTTTGTCGCGTACGTAATCGTAAACCTGCTCCACTCTTTGCCAGTCGTTGTCGCATTCTTTTTCGCTGACTTCTTTGGCGGCGTTGCGAATCAATCGGTGGGAAGCGTCGATGAAAGGGCTGTTGCCGGTATACAGTTTGATCTCGCGTGAAAGCCGTTTGGGAATCGTCAGCGTTTCGGTGTTATCGGGCGGCAAGATCTTTGATCGAGCGATGTCGAATTCGAAAATCGCTTCGGTAGTGGTTCCGGCCGCAACTTGTGGAATTTGCACCACGACTTGTTTTGCACCGCCGGGTAGTTCACGGACTTGCCATCGCGTCGGAGGTGTGACGGTTTGACTGCGCAGCGTGACGGTTTGTTCGGGCCAATCGGTCGGGATTGGGAACGTCGCGAGGACGTTGGCGCAGGTCACGGGGGTCGTCAACTCCAATCCGATCCGCCATCGCGAAGCGGCTTGCTGTTCAAAGCTGACTTCTTGTGCAAAAGAACGGGTGGGAAGTGCGAGTGCGGCGATTCCGCCGACGGACTGCATCGCGAGCTTCTGAAGTGCTTTTCGTCTCGTCAGGATGCGATTGCTGGTCATGAGCTCTTCTGTTGGGGTTTCAATTCCGAATCAATAAAAAACACGGAACGCAAACGTGTGAGATCCCCGTGCTGGTCTCACTCGCTTGCGTCCCGTGGGAGTTTGAATCGATGGTGGCTAATCGGTGGCCACGTCGGCTCAGTTTGCCGAGGTTGCTCCAGGCGGTAGCGGTTCTTCATAGATGATCCGATCTCCGTCTTTGTCGACCCGATACCCAGGCGGCCCGTAGTACCCGTAGTTGGATTGGTACTGTCGTTGGTACCAAGGACCTCCTTCATAATAGCCGGGGGCAACGCCGTTTCCGATTACGCCTGAATCGATCGGACCGTATGCAGCGTATTGACCACAGGGGTCTGCCGCATAGGCCGGTCCGCATCCGCATGCGTTCGCAGGAGCAGCAGCATACGGTGTGCCATAAACCGGTTGTGAATAGGTCGGTGTTCCGCATGTTGGTGCCGGTGCGACGGCGACCGGAGCTGTGCGTCGGAAGGGGGCAGCGACTTTGGTGCATAAACCGCACTGGGCGCCTCGTCCGAAGAAGAAGTCTCGGAACGGGGTACATCCAGTTGCCGATGTCATGACCAGCACAGCTAGTACAATCATGAAAGGGCGTTTGTTCATTTGATTTTCCGCGATTTGCACAGTGGGCGTATTCGTTGGACTCGTATCGAGTTCTGTTCAAAAGTAGGACGTTCTAAATGATGTGCAAACGCAACATCGTTTTTTTTCGGCAACAATTTGTTGCGTTTCGACTGCCGCTACTTCATTCCCCCCCACGAAGCCTCGGGATCAACAACGCTATCGAATCGTTCCGTCACCTCCCTCGTCCCGCCTTGATCGCTTTACCCAATTGCCACCATGTTTTTTAGCGTGATGACTTCTAGCGAGACGCCCGCAACCTCCCAGCACCGCCAGCAACGTTGGTGGAGTGTATGGCGGTGTTTGCCGGTGTCCGTCGCTTTTGTCCTGGCATCATCGCTTGCGTTTAGCTTGTCGAGTGTTCGAGGCGATGAAGTGCGAGTCACCGAAGAGGCCCAGGCGAGTGACTTGTCAGATGAAGAATTCGAATCGAGCGTGCCTTGCGAGTTGTTGAATGTTGCGGCGCCGAGCGAACGTGTTTTTCTATTCTCGACACGGCACCTGCCCTTTGATGCTTGTCATGCACCACTCGATGCGCCGCCGTTTAAGGTTTGGCAGATCCACTGCGGTCAAAGCCAGGCGATGGATTGTGATCAGTACCTGGCATCGCTCCATCCTGGCAGACCGGTTGTTGTGTACGTACACGGCAACCGGATGCCGGCGTCCAACATCGTCAACCGAGCGATGCAGGTTCGACGCACGATTCAAGGTGGTTTGGACCAGCCTGTCGACTGGCTGATCTTTAGTTGGCCAAGCGCGAAAGAAGGGATTGCTGTTCACGATGTTCGACGAAAAGCCGATCGATGTGATGCGCAAAGCTTGTACTTGGCGACATTGCTCCGGATGCATGTCGTCGCCGGTACGCCGATGGCCGTTGTCGGGTTTAGCTTTGGAGGGCGGGTTGTAACCGGTTCGCTTCACGCCTTGGCAGGTGGGGGATTGAGCGGTCGGACAATTCCAGGCGAAACGATCCAAGGCGCCAATATAAACGTGGGCCTTGTGGCTCCCGCGATCGAGTCCACTTGGCTGGGCAGCTGCGGTTATCACTGCTTGGCGACAAAGAACATGGATCAGTTGTCGTTGATGTACAACCGTAGCGACGCGATTCTGAAACGCTATTGGTTGCTGGAGAAGGTCCGCAATCAGACAGCCTTAGGTTACAGCGGTCCACGTTGTTTTGCCCCACGTGTCGATGGCAGCAAGTTACCCGTCCGGGCGCGTGACTTTTCGGGGAGTGTCCGGCTTCGCCATGCAGAACTCGAATACTATGAAAACGGGTGCGGCTGTGACTTTGCCCGTTTGATCCGTGACGCAGGGAATCAAACCTATTGAGTTCATTCGGTCCTAACGGTCAACCGCCGAGGATCGCGTACCATAATGGCGCGTGGGTTTCGGCAACCGGTTTGACAATTCCCATCGACGACCTTGCCATCACGCAAGGCGTCACAGCGGTCGAACGGATCCGTGCCGATGCTGGGCGACTGTTTCAAGTCGACCTGCACTTCAAACGCTGGTACCACACCTTGTCAGTCTTGGGAATTGATTCGCTTCCCAATCCAAAGCCGCTGCGCGAGTTGATCGACGAAGTGATCGACCGCAATATTGAATGGGTTGCCGCGAATCCCGATTTTGGCGTGATCCTGCTGGCATCGCCAAGTCAATCAAAGGGATCAACCTTTGTGATTGATTTGTTTCCGATCGATCGTTTGGCGATGAAGCAACGTATCGACCAAGGTTCTGCGTTGTTGACGACAGAGGTTAAGTTGCCAGATCCCAGTTGCTGGCCTCGCAGTATCAAAGTGCGATCCCGATTGCACTACTATCTCGCCGAACGGCAAGTACGCCAACATGATCCTGATGCGTTGGCCGTCTTGTTGGATAACGACGGGACGATTACCGAAACCGCGATCGCGAATGTTTTGATTGTCGAACACGACCAACTACTGTCACCGCCCGTTGAACGGATCCTGTTCGGCGTTTCGATGCAAACGGTGGTGGAGCTTGCCCGGCGTCACGGAATCACATGGAACCAGCAACCGATTTCAATCGATCGACTTCGCGAAGCAGACGAAGTGCTTTTGACAGGGACCAGTTGTGGATTGTGGTTTGCGAATCGCATCAACGGACAAAACTTGCCGACCGACCGGCCTGTCTACCGAAAACTGCGTGACGCGTTCGACGAATTTGTCAGATCGCAGTGAAACCGCTCTCACTATGGATGGTGCTTCTTGGTGATTGCGAGTGCGTGCGGGTGGATTGCTGTCGATGCAGCGAGCACACTCGATTGCGTTAAACCAAGCGGGTCGCCTTTCGCGTTGGTCACGATTCCGCCGGCTTCGCGAACGATCAATTGTCCGGCGGCAAAGTCCCAGGGTGAAAGTTTGTATTCGAAGAACGCTCCGAATTGACCGGACGCGACGGCACACAAGTCGAGGGCCGCGGTGCCGAAACGACGGATGCCATGAATGTCGTGTGAAAAGAATTCTTCGATCGCCGCCAGAGTGCTGCGCATCATGTCGCCACGATCATAGTAAAAGCCGCATCCGACCATGGACTTGGAAAGGTGGTCGGCGTTGGTGACGCGAATCGGTTGCGAGTTCCGAAACGCGCCTCCGCCACGTGTTGCCGTGTAGGTATCGCCTGAAATCGGATTGTGCACGACACCGACCGTGGGCACTCCATCGACGAAGTAGCCGATCGAAACGGCAAAATGACCGATGTGGTGCGCGAAATTGTTCGTCCCATCGAGAGGATCAATCACCCAGAGGTGTTCTGCCGTGATGTCGCCCGTTAGGTCTTCTTCGCCCAGCAATTCATGATCGGGGTAATCGTTAGCGATCGAGCGAGCGATCACTTCTTGGCTTTCCAAATCGGCGTCACTTACCAAGTCGTACGTCTTGCCGCCGAATTCTGATTTGTCACGCAATTCAATTCCGTCATGCCAGTACCTTTGCAGGACATGGCCACCCGCCTGTGCGGCAGTCATTGCGGAATGCAGGATCGCTTGATAATTGTCTGGCATGATGGAGTGACTTGTTGGCTAGACCACGGGAACGTTTGGGGCGTTTTCCGGATTGGCGATCGGCAATTTGACAACTGCGGAGGTGCCGCGCCCTGGGATCGATGAAAAGGTCAGTGACCCGCCCAATTGTGAGACCACATTGCGGGTCAGGTAAAGCCCCAAACCGATTCCGCGACCGGGTTCCTTGGTTGTGAAAAATGGGTCGCCGATTCGTCCCAGAATCTCGTCGGTCATCCCTTGGCCTTCGTCGGTGATCAGGAACTCGACATATTGTTCGTCGATCCGCGATTCGACTTTCACCCTTCCGTTAACGCCGCTGGCATCCAGGCCGTTGTGAATCAGATTGCGAATCGCCTGCGCGACCGCTTCTTCGGGCATCCAGAGTGTTCGATTTTCGTCGTCTTCGGTTCCATCGATGACATCGACACGGTGTGGGTCGCGGACGCCTTCCAGCGTCGCATCGATCAAGTCACCGACCGTCGTTTTGTACCACTGCTGTGCCATGGTATCGCCGGCGGCCCCGCGCATTCGATGCAGGATGTGCCGGCACAATTCCAGCTGGTGGTCGATCAGCCGCAAGTCTTCGGCAACCGACTCCGGTTTCTCGACGCCTTCTAGGTGGCGTGACAGTTCGCGAGAAATGACATCGATTGTCGAAAGCGGCGTGGCCAACTCATGAGCTGCGCCGGCCGCCAAGGTGGTCAAGGCTTCGATTCGACGATTGGCCGCTTTCGCGAGTTGGCTTTCGCGAAGTTCTTTTTCGCGGGCTCGCAGCGACCCGCTGGTGCGAGTGACGAAATAGGTGACCACCGAAGCGCAGGTCGCAAACGCTAACATCAGACCGATTGATCGCAGACCAAAACCGTTTTCGTCGACCGGCGGCCCCAGTTCGGGAACATGCACGCAGTCCAGCAGGATCGTCGAGTACCCAACGATCGCAACCGCCGTCATTGACCACGCCGCACGAGGCCAGATCATCACGCCACCGACGGCGAGGTTCACGAAATAGAAGAAACTGAATGGGTTTGTCGGACCGCCGCTGAAATAGAGCATCGCGGTCAACGTCATCAAATCGAGCAGCATCAGGCCCAGCGTGACCGCACGGACCGTCGGTGTGTCGTCGACCGTCGGCGTATCGAATTCTCCGTTCCCATTGTTTAGGTCAGTGTCCGATTCCAACCGAGTGGAACTGGTTCGTAGATACACGCCGTAAATGAAATTCGTGATCGCGGTAAACGCGACGAAGGCCAGCAACGGGCCAAACTGAAGTTCGATGCCGATCAGGACAGCGACAACGATCGCAACCAATTGGCCGGCAACGGCGAAGTACCTGAGATGCAACAGCCAAGTTGAAGAGCCGAGTCGTGCGGCCGGAATCAAGGGGATGGCCAGACGCGAGGATTGATCGTTCACTTCGATCGGCTTTTCAAAACAGAGAGCAAGAAAAAGGCAACGGCATCGGTTCAGGCGTTGTCACACCCACTGACAACCCGTGTGGCGGCAAACGATTAATGGTCGATTGCGGTTTCGTTGGCACTGCGGTCATGCTGTTCGCGAAGTTGGTGCATCGTTTCGATGATGGCTTTCGTTGGTAGCTGATCGCGGTTTTGCCATCGCCAGATTGCATTGCTGCGGCACCACATTTTTGCAGCGCGTCGATCTGGTCCCAATCCATCAACCAGTTTTTCATCTTGGCCGCATCACGCAGCTCATTGACCGTTTTGCCGAGCCGCTGGTACAGCGTTTCGTCTGGCCGGGCGAGGTAGCGCCGGTAAGGTGCGTTTCCACCAAACGCTTTTTGAATCGCAGTGCCATCGCGAAGTGCCAAGCTGCGTCGTCGCGATTGCTCTTTGAAGTTCGAGTAGCTCATCGCCGCGATCACGCCTGAGATGATTGCACCGATCACGGCGATGATCATGGGGCCCGGTTGGTCAAGCATCAAGAACGTCACGCTTGCGACTGCGGAGATCCCACAAGCAAGGATCGAAGCGATGGTGCCCCAGAACACAAGTGTGTCTTCCTCTTCGCGACGAGCGGTCGGATTGTCGTCGTTGACGAGCGGGCCGTCAGTGACCGAGGCGACAACGACGGTCGAGTTGTCGGGGCCGCCACGCAGGTTGGCCAAGTCGACCAAGACTTCAACGGCCAGGTCCTCGGGGAGGCAGTCCAGCAGGGTCGCGATTTCGACGTCATCGACCTGACCCGACAGGCCATCGCTACACAACAGGAACTTGTCGCCTTGTTGGATTTCGAAGGGGCCTTCGATGTCGACCTGGACATCAGCGTTGGGGCCGAGCGAGCGTGTGATCACGTTCTTAGGCAGGGCTTGTCCGAGTGCGCTATCCGGATGGACTTGTCCGCTCGCCTGAACTTCCCAGACCAGCGAATGGTCGAACGTCAATTGTTCGAAGACGCCCGCGCGAAGCCGATAGATTCGCGAGTCACCGACATGGGCGATTAAGGCACCTGTGGGTAGCAGCACCAGGGTACTGGCGGTGGTCCCCATGTTGTGGAATTCGGGGTTCCGCTGGCCGCGCTGAAAAATTTCCGCGTTCGCTTCACTGACGGCGACATGCAGCGAGTCGCGTGCGTTGAGTGCCGAGGTGCGAAAGTAGTTCATCGCAATCAACTCGGTCGCCATGCTGCTGGCTAGTTCGCCTGCGGCATGTGCACCCATTCCATCGGCAACAGTGAACAAGTGGCCGCGGGCGTCAAACCGTTCCTGCGAATGGGCAGGGATCATCGAATGCGAGTCTTGATTGTTGGTTCGGCGCATTCCCACATCGGTGCGGGCAGCGCAGACAACACCAGGATTCCAAGACTCCGACACCGATCGTTTTTCCTGAGGCTGCTTAAGTATGTAGGACGTAGAAATGGCTTGACCCGACATGACACATTTGGGATCGGGGTTACACGTATTGTATTTGCCAGCCCTGGGAAGACCTAGGCGGCTTTTCGAACCGTCAACGCGTCATGCCTGACCCACGATTCGTTCTTATCTACCAAAGTCGAATACCGGCGTGTCAGACGAATCTTTCCTTTCCCACACCATTGGACGCGAAATCATCCCCATTGAACCGAATTTCCCCACTTTCCCTGGTACAGCTGTTCAGAAATCGGGTTGCGTTTGCGAGCGGATTGCTCCCGATTTGCGTATTGCTTTTCAGTTTCGGATTCCGGGGCAGCTTGTGCCGGGAAGCCGATGGCAAAGGCGGTCGCGGGTTCGAAGGGGTCAGGGATTTGGTATTCCGTCCGCACCTGACTGAGATTCACACCGGCCATCTGGTGGACTTGCAGCCCGAGCTTGGTCGCTTGCAAGGCAAAGTGGGCGACGGCTTGTCCTAGATCGTGCAGCGCGACCCGATTGGGTTTCTCGTTCTGAGTGAATTTGCTGCGAAAGGCTGTCAGCACCAAAGCACCGGCGTTTTTTGCCCAGTCCTGGTTCGCTTCAAGTAAGCAGCCGAGCATCCGTTCGAACTCGGTCGCGTTTTCGCGGCCGGCCAACAAGAAACGCCACGGCTGTTCGTTGTAGCTACTAGCCGCCCATGATGCCGCTTCAAAACACTGTGCCAACAATTCCTGCGGCACCGGCTCGCTTGAAAAACGATAGGGACTGTACCGATTTTCGATTGAGTCGATCACCGAATGACGGGTGGGGTTCGTCACAGTGTTGGCAGCTCCGAGTGTTGATTCATTGGTTGAACGTCAGCCGTTCATTTTCGCGATCGCGTCGACAGTCAGATCGAAGGGAAGCACGGTCTAGGGCATACGGTGAACGGCAAATTTGGCAGGCAAATCGTAGTGCCGTGAAAAGCCTCTCGCGACGAGCATCGCGATCCCCCATCACAGGCCTGCGCGCCGGCAAGGTGACCCAAACAGTCACCAAACGTATTCGGCGTTGCACAGCATAGCGGTTTGCCAGACGACTAAGTTGCGATTAAATCTGAAACCCGCCGTGAAAAATCAAACTGGTGTCGCAGTTCATTTGCGCCCGATCGCTGGGGGCGCTTTGGATGGCATTGATTTGGATCGCAATGATCTCGACGCTTGCACTTAAACCTTGCGAGAAAGCAACAGCAGACCGCGTTCGTTGCGAACCGGGAAATCGGCGATCTCGCGTCGCAGCATGGCAAGCGGGTCCTTGGCATTGCTGTCGGAATTCCGCAAGCAGCATCCGATGAGGTCTTGGCTGACGCCGTCTTTGCGTAGGCCGCCCGTGTAAGCGAGCAGTTTTTCGCCCTTGCTTAATTTGAACGTCGATTCGAAGCAGTCGATATCGATGGAACTTGCCAACGGGCGGCAACCGGATGCGACCAGCGGCCGATATCCGTAGTCACCCGCGATCATGCCTTCGATTTGACCGGCCACGGCGACTTCGCCTTCACCCGTCTCGGGATCCAGGTGGATGTACATCAGTGAGACGAGTTGGTCTGCCGTATTGGTCTGCCAAAGGGTGTCACTGATCCGCTGCAGCATTTGCCGTGGGGAATGCCGATAACCACTGTGTGCGGTCAGTGCGGCCCGTGCGGTGGCGGCGGCCATCGCACCGCCTGCATGGTGATCATGGGCTTCGGCAATCGCGACCGTGATGGTTCCATCGGGCAGGACATCCCACATGTGCCATCCAGCCGCCCAGCGGTCCGGCGAGTCGATCATGCCGTTGACAGTCCAGCCGGTGGCGACTTCGTTTGTCGATGGCAGTGACGAGTATTGCCAAGCGGCGATATCGGCAATCGCTTCGGTAGCCTGTTTGGACGAAAGTTGCGCGCGGCTTTGGACCGCCGCCGACAGACTGAGAGCGACTTGTTTGGCCGCCATGCGAGCGATCGCCGCGTGTGATTTATCCAGCGGTTTGCGATTTTTCGAATACAGCCAAAGGGTGCCCACTGGCAGATCACCTTTGTAAATTGCCGCACAGATCGCGGCGCCGGCCGGTTCGGGGCAGTTCCATGTCGAGCCGACTTCGTTGTTCAAGTCGTCCATCAAGACGACCTCTTGAACCATCGCTTCTAGGTCACCGCGGCTGCCGCGAAGTTGCCGTGGCTCGCCCGCCAAACGATCTTGCGGAAGGCCGAACACGACGCGTGTGTTCAGGAATTGGGTGTCGTCATCGAGGATGTATATCGCGGCCGCATCAAAACGCAATGCGATCACGGCGTCCCGCAAGGTCGCTTCGATGCCGGCACAGGTTTCTTCGACATCGGCCGTGCTGTAGGGGGCAACCGCCATCGCGGCGAGTTCGAGCTCGCGTTTGCGAACGTGCTCTTGAAGGATTTCGATCTCGCTGGCCATGTCGGCGGCAATCTCGGCCAACTGTGCGGCGTTTGCCTTTTCAACGGGAGGAAAGCTATCGAGCGGATGATCGGCCATCACGTCCATTTCGATCGCCGGCAAGACGCGAACCGCTTTGCGTCCGGACGGATCGTTTGCGGCGTTGCTACGGTGCGAGGAGTCGACTCGCCATCCGGTTGCCGCCGAAAACGCTTGCCAAAAGCGTTGGCTGGTGGTGCGTGATTTCAGCGAGGTGTCCGTCGCGGTTTCGTCGCCACGATGGATGCGAAGATGATTCTGAGCCGTCTTTTCCACAGCAAGTTCCTGGCAGTCGAGACGCACGGGGCCGCGTCGGAAGGTAAAGGACACACCCGCCCAACCCAATCGGTCTATAAGCCAATTCGGTCAGTAAGCTCGACCCTGACATTCGGTCGATGAAGCGGAGCGATGGCAATCCCTGCCAGAAACGATATCCATCGGATGCACCCGACCGATTGGCCGGCTGACGGTGATTGGCATCGTCAACTGCCCCCAGTCGGTATGAACTGTTTTGCCAGTAAACCTTTCGATGGCCGCAGACTCGACGTCGATGCTCCGCATGATCGCTACTAACCGACCAACCCGCGTTTCGAATGAAAGTCCGCATAATTCGTCCGATCAGGTCGAAAAGTAGAGCCAGGGCATGTGATCCATTCGCTCGCTTCGGTACGGCAGGGACCGCCACACCGAAGCGATGTCGGCAACGTAAGGGTCACGGCTGACATGGCACGATCAATCGATCGCGCAGACTACACCAGGTGTGCTCAATCGGAGGTGGGAAAGGATGTCCCAATTCAGGACCAAGATCGGAAACAGAAAACGCCTCGCGCTATTGCTGGGCAGTTTTGTCATGTCGTTGCCAATTGCCAGCGGGGCTGCGGACGCGCACCACCCCGATCGCGAGAACCAAACGGTTCACCAACGCGTCGACTTGATCGGCCCAGTCGGCAATCGGTTACCAGCGGGTTACCGACGGACTTACAACCGCCCCACCTACATTGGCGGCAAAGTCGCATACTACATCGCGCCCAGCAGCCAAGAAGCGATGGCATGGCACCGCGCCGAGCATCGCGGGTTGTACAACGAACCGTGTCGCGACAAACGTGTGACGGACCTGTATTTCTATCCCAAACCCTGGGAAGCATTGCTGACTGGTCCGCGCCGTCAAACCGATGCGCCGACCGCCAGTGTCGTGTTGCCACCAACCGAAGAGATGATTCTGGAAGAGCAGATCGACGCCTTGGAAGTGCCGATGGAGATCCCCGGCCCGGTGCTTGAAGCGCCGTCGAAGGAAGACTTTGAAAGCTCGTCGGCTTCGGATCACCACCATCACCAAGCAAGCTCGTCCGCAGTGAATCTCGCATCGCCAGCATCACACGCTGGAGTCCTGCAGCAGAGTTCCGGCGTGCAAGGTTTCTTTGATTCGGATTCTCCCTTTGGTTTGGCCAGCAACGAGGTGCCTGGGACGGCCGCCGATTTTGCCGTCGATGCTCCGGAAATGGTGATCCCCGCAACAGGCAATCAAGCCAAGGATCCTCAGCCGAAAAAGAAGCTGAGCATGTTGTCGGTCCTGAAGGCCCCCGTCTACTTGCGATTCTCGCCCAAAGAAAACGTCTCGGCGGAGTAGGTTGAGTGCTGAAGGCTTGCCGTGAAACGCACGGGACGTGTTTCACGGCGGAATTTGGAAACTAATCCGAATTTTTGACAGAACCGTCAAAGTCTGCACGCCTTGCCACCGATACCCAACTCCTGGACAGGTTCTCGTGTTTGCGATGACGCGAGAAACTGGTGGGGGGCTTCCATTTGGACTGCTCGTGTCTGAATTGAATTGACGTGTGATCCTCCTTCACGCGTACATATTCTGTTCGGGCTCGACCTAGGGAAGCTTAGGGCATGAATCGCTCGTTATTTCATTTTGCTGCGTCTGTGCAACTCGCGCTGGCGATTGTGATGGCTACCGGATGTACGCCAACGCAACCGTTTTTCGTGAACGAGTCACCAGACCTCAAACACTATCTCGACACCGCGACATCCATTGAATACCCGGATGTTGATGTGCAACCGATGCCGGAGGCGATTGATTCGCTTCCGCCGCTGACGGTCGGTAACCACGACTATCAGTACTGGAACTTGTCGCTCGAAGAGTGCGTCTCGATGGCGCTCAATAACGCGCGATTTATTCTGGCAAACGGCGGCACCTCGGAGACACAGCAAAACCTGGCCGCACAGTTCATCAGCAGCCAACCGGGTCAGTTCGGTAGCATCTACGATGTCGCGTTGCAACAAACGACGACTCAGTCGATCCCATTGACGACCGATGGCGCCGGCAACCGTTTGTTGTCGCGTGGTGTGCAGCGAGCGAACCAGATTGGCGGCGTTGAAGACGCGTTGGCGGAATTCGATGCTGTCGCCAGTGGCTTCATCGATCTGTCGACGACCGACCGACCACAGAACGTGGGTGCCGGGAACTCGATCAATCCGCAGATTTCGGTTGCCCAAAACACCACCCAACAATCGGCGATCAGCAAGCGATTGGGCACCGGTGGCGTCGCGACCCTGCGTCAACAGACGATCTATACCCGTAATAACTCGCAAATCAGCAGCTTTTCGCGTCTGTATCCCAGCGACTACACCGCGTTGTTGGAAGCACAGATTCAACACCCGCTGGCACGCAACCGCGGCACCTTCGTCAACCGCATCCCGGTGATGTTGGCGAGCATGAACGAAGACATCGCGATTGCGACCTACGAAGCCCAAGTGCGAAACTTGGTCCGTAACGTCGAAGTCGCCTACTGGGACCTGTACCTTTCCTATCGTTCGGTTTCGACCGCGACGATCGCTCGTGACAGTGCACAAGCGACCGCCCAGTTCACGAAACTGAATTTGGAAAAGGGCAACGCCACGATCCAGGAATTGTCGCAAGCTGTCAGCCAGTACTGGAACCAACAACGCCGCCTGACGGCAGCGTTGAATGGATCCAACCTTCCCGGTGACGACCGCTTCGGCGTTTACGGCCGCGAACGCGCACTGCGTGAATTGATTGGCTTGTCGCCCACGGACAAACGTTTGATCCGTCCGATCGACGAACCCACATTGGCTCGCGTCGAGTTCGACTGGTGGGAATCCGTCGCTCAGGCGTTGTACCTCAGCCCCGAGCTTCGTGAAAAGAAATACCGCATCAAACAAGGCGAATTGGAACTGGCCTTGGCCAAGAACCAAGTCCTGCCGCAAGTCGACTTGTCGTTCCTGTACCGCTGGGTCGGTTTGGGTGACACGCTGGGACCTCCCGGACGTGGTGACAGTTTCCCCGCCAATGGCAGCAGTGCGTTGGCTGAACTAACCAGTGGCGATTATCAAGAAGCGCAAGTTCGTTTGGACATCTCGATGCCGATCGGGTTGCGTCGCGAGCACCTGCGGATCCGTAACGCCCAGATGACCCTGCGGATTCGTGAGGACAACCTTTCCGATAGCGAGCGATTGCTGGTGAGCCAGTTGAGCGACGCGGTTGCGAAAGTTGCCAGTCACTACTCGATGATGCAGTTCGCAGCCAATGAATGGCAACAAAGCGAGCAAGAAGTCGACGCCCGTCTGCTGGAGTACTACAAAGGATTCCGCGACGTAAACGTGGTGCTGCAAAGTCAACAGCGTCGTGCCGAAGCCCAGATTTCGTATTACCGAGCACTGACCGAATACAACAAGTCAATCAACTACGTCGACTTCCTCCGAGGCACCTTGCTGGCTAACAACGGCATCACCTTGCGTGAAGGTCCTTGGAACACCAAAGCGTACTGCGATGCGTTGGAACGTGCTCGCGAACGTGCCGCCGGATACCAACTGGAATATGGCGTCACTCGACCTGGTGTCGTTCGCCAAGGCCCTGTCCGCGACGCCGACGGGGCGGTCGAGGTGATTGGGTTCAGTGACAACGCCAATGCGAATACTAACAACGAACTGAACTTCCTGGCTCCGGGTGTCGATGATGTTCCCGAAGTCAATCAGAACTCGCTGCAAGAGCTGCCTTCAACCGGCGAATTGCTAACTCCCGATCCTCAGATGCCACGCTATGTGCCTGTACCTGATGCCACCAACAGCATCGAAGACGGCAGCAGTGCGATCGATACGCTCCAGCCGCCAAGCAGCGTGCTGGTGCCGAACGACGCGGGCCAATCGGGTGACCAAGTAATCCAGCCGATGAGCTACGAGACACCATCCGCAATCGGAAGCGGTGTTCGTTCGGCGGCGAAGTCAATGAAGCAAGCCGACTTGGTTGACCCCAACGGTGCACCGATCCCCGTGCGACGCAAACCTATCCGGGTGCAGTAACGCTCTCATCAAACGCTTCAAAGTCCGGACACCCGGCCGAAGCAGATACCAATCCATCCGTAGGGCGGAGGAATAGCGAGACCGCTGGTTAAGTCAGCAATGAATTGATCGCTCTCGCTCACGAACAGCTCGAGTCGCGCTCCAAAGGCGCCTCGAGCTTTTCGTCGTTTCTAAACCACTTCGTCGTAAACCAATTGGTCGGCGACCCAAACGCGAAAACGTCTAATTCGCAGGCCGCGGGCGAAATCGATTTCGATCTGCCCCCGCCGCTGTTCAGGATCGATCGATTCCGGCAACCGGAATTCGACGTTTCGATCGATGTCCAGCCAACTGATTTTGCTCCATGCGGTCACGCCAGCGATTTGGATCGACTGGCGGAACCACCACCCCGAATAACACAATTCGAATTCCAGCGGAGATCGGATTTCGATGACGCGATAAAGAAACGTGCGGTCAATCAGCGAAGCACGCTCGGTGAAGATGCCGGTTTGTAGCGGTGCTTCCGACGAAACGGAGTAGGGATTCACGTTCAGAGCACCTCTGTCGACTTGGAATTACTTAACGCGGTACTATCCTACCGTCAGATCAGGTGATGTCGGATCTCCTCTCTCGACACCGCATTTTCAATGCCCTGAAGACCATGCCCCAACGATTCGTGAGAGCTCCCTTATGTTACGCGACAGCCAAGCGATGCGTTCATCTCGCCCAGTAACCCTCCGTCGTGCCGCGTTGGTCATAGCGCTGGGAATGGCAAATGCCTTTGCCAGTGCGCAGCAATGCCACGCTCAAACGCCGGGGGGGACTAGCTCTGGCGGAATGAATTACGGCGAATTGACCGCGCAGCAATGGAGCCCGATCGGATCGGACAATGCATCCTCCACGACGTTTCGTGCGGCGATTTTGCCACCGCCCGGTTCGAACGATAAAACGGGCAGCCAGGTCCGTGTCGCCGTCACGAGTCTGGACGGAACGGTCATCGACGGTCATCCGAGCCGCAGTTCAGGCACTGATCTGGAATTTGACGCCGTCGCACCTGGTACCTATTCGCTCGTTGCGACCGGACCCGGGTTGGTCGCAATTTATGCGGTCCATTTGGTTGGAGGTCCATCATCGTCGCCCGCCGAGCCGCTCCTGGTTTCGCCAGCGCATCTGAGTTTGGAGACGGTCCAAAAAGCGGTCTCCCGGTATCTGCCTCTGGACGTGAGCTTCCCCACGACGTTTGCGACTGCTGACGGAAAACAGGTTCTAAACGAGTCGAAGCTGCCGGGTGCGTCGTTGATTCGCGTCTCTGGATCTCAGCTTCAAGGTCAGCTCTATCGGGCCGGATATAAGGGAAATGGGTTTACCAAAGCCGGCCAAAACAACGTGCTTGTCTACAGCGGTTTGGATCAAATTGCACAGGTTGTCAGTCGAGCTGACGGAACTTTCACGCTGGACGATTTGTTGCCTGGCCCATACTCGATCATCATCGCCGGACCTGACGGACTCGCCGTGACTGGCTTCGAAGTCGTTGGCGACCACACCACCACCGCACAGGTGAACGCTGCGGACCAGCACTTCGTCACGCAAGTTGAATCGGTCGTGCACACGCGGTTTGCGATCCAGCTGGCCCCGGTGGGGCTGGAATCGCCAGCTTTGGATATCGTTTTTGACCCCTCGCGTAGCGGAATGCTGGGCGGAGCCGGGCTCACGTCGCCAATCTCCGGTGTGCCGGCGAATCAACTCTCCGCGATGGGGGGTGGGGCTGGCGGTGCAGGACCAATCGGTGGCGGTGGCGGAGGAGGAAGTCTTGGTGCTGGGGCTGGAATAGGCCCCGTCATTGGACTGGGAGCGGTCGGTGCCGCGATCGCGGTTGCGGCGAGTGACGATGACGACAATTTGGAGCCACCTGCTATCGCCAGTCCGACTACACCGTGAGGGTGGTCAAATTGCTGGCAAAGCGTGGTCGAAAAGATGTCAGCGCGGTTAATTCTACGGCGCTGAAAACCGGCCTAAGCCACTCGTATTAGCTAAACCGGAAAGACCGCCCAGAAGGGCATTGTTTTTATCTTCTCCATTTTGCCATTTTGGTATCTGCAAGCGTTGAATTCCCTATTTGCTGCACTTATAGTCAAACAGCAGGAATGTTTGCCTGCAACTAAGAACGCTCAACTTTGACTGGAAGCTGGAAATGAATCTTTTTACTCGTGCTGCTGCAACGCTCGCCCTGATGGCGTCGGCTGGCTATTCGTCAGCAGCCGATGTGACTGAACATCAGTGGGTACGTGCTTCAAACGGTGCCGTGAAGGGCCGCGTGGTTGTGCCCCGCGGCGACAGCATCTCGGCCGTTCGAAACGCAAAAGTACACCTTATCAACGCAAACGGCAGCTTGGCGGTTGGCGAAGTTGAATCGGATAACACCGGTCGCTTCACCATGACTGGCGTGCGGCCTGGCGTTTACACACTGGTCATTCAAGGCGAGCACTCTTTCGCATGTTGTGCGATGCACGTGGTTGATTCGTTGGTTCCTCTGAAGGACCAATTCGAGATCGCCGCTGGTGCTGTCGATGCGAAAGTCGTTCGCAACGTGATGGTTCGCTACTTGCCAAACAACGAAGGCAGCAGCGACATCGTGTTTGACCCTTCGACAAACCCACTCACTTCGGGCCGCGCCCAAACCGGCGAGTCGATCCGCATCCGCCAATTCGAAGGCGGCATGAAAGGACGTTTGGCTCGTGCTGGTCTGTCGGATCATCCTGGTGCCGGTGCATCGAACGTGATGATCTACAAAGACGGAAGCGAAGTCGCTCGTACGACGACTGACGCGGAAGGTTACTTCGCGGTTCAGAAACTTGAGCCAGGTAGCTACACCGTAATCGGCTCAGGCCGTGACGGTTTCGGCGTGTTGGGCGTTGAGCTTGTTGACCCAATGATGGTTCAAGCTTCGACGACGAGCAGCGACGCGTCGACTTTGGTTGTTGCCGAATCGATGCCAGAAACCTTCATCATGCAAGTCGCTCCAGTGACTTCGGACGCAGTTGTCGCTGACGTTGTTGTTGCTGACGAAGTCGTCATGACCGATGACGACAACGGTGGTGCACCGATCTTTGCCGGTGGTGGCATGGGCGGTCCCGTCGGCGGTGGCGGTGGTGCTGGTGGCGGCGGAGTCGGTGGCGGTGGCGGAATGGCTCGCCTCGGTGTCCTCGGCGGTATCGGTGCGGCGATCGCGATCGCTGCCTCGGACGATGACGACAACGTTGCACCTCCGATCGCAAGTCCTTCCGATCCAGCGTCGAACTAGTCGACCGCGTCGAAGAAAGATTTGAGCTAGCGTAGGCCGCGTCCATCGAGTTGGACGCGGCTTTTTGCATTTCCTGACCAGCGGTTTCGACATTCTCACAGATGTCGCGAGACTTTGCGGCGTCGGCAAGATAAGGCGATTTTGTAACCGCTGGGCAACGGGATTATTCAGCCCGATCGTCAAAGTTTTCGGGCTCGGAATTGGCTGTACTTCTTTTAGGATGCATACGCAAGCCGTGCGGTGTCGAGTATCTTTCGCCGCAGGGTTCTTTCATCCCACTTTACCGCACGCAACAATGGGCTGATTCGTTAGCCGTTGTTGGTCAGTGACCATCCGTCCCACCTCCTAGATTACCCGCCGAATAGAATGAGTTCAGCTGAACCTGCGATCTCCGATGAAGTCGCCAAAAGTGCTGCCGAGGCTCTTGATCGCCTCAACGAGCACACCTTGAAAACAGTCCACTGGCACTTCAGCGAAGAAACGGGAAGCCCGTTCTGGCTGGGTAAAAAAGCGGAGCTGAACTTCGACCCGCTGACTGATGTGAAGTCCTTCGATGACTTAAAAAAGTTTCCGCACTTTGAAGATGAATGGTTGCGTGGCGGACCGATCACCCGCTGGGTTCCGAAAGGGCACGCCGGCAAGCCGACCTACGTTTTTGAAACCGGCGGGACCACTGGGATTCCAAAAAGTCGGATGGTGATCGAGGATCACTGGAAGGATTACGAGCTGTTTAGCGACACGCTTCCCGATGAGTACTTCCCACGCGGATCCAACTGGCTGATGCTCGGCCCCAGCGGACCACGCCGCTTGCGTTTGGCCGTCGAACACTTGGCACAGCATCGCGGCGGCATTTGCTTCTGCATCGACTTGGACCCACGCTGGGTCGTGAAGTTGATCAAGAAGGGCTGGATGGAGCATCTTGAAGAGTACAAGAAGCACTGCATCGACCAAGCGGTGACAGTCTTGACCGCTGGGCACGACATCAAGTGCATGTTCGCGACGCCAAAATTGCTCGAGTCGCTTGGTGAAGCTCTCGAAGACCGCGGCACCAGTTTGCAAGAAGTTGGCATCAAGGGCATCTTCTCTGGCGGTACTGAGTTCACGCCACAGTGGACGCGATTCTGCGTCGAAGAGATGCTCGGCGGTCCCGTCGAAGAGGGCGGCGTTTACATGACGCCGACATACGGTAACACCCTGATGGGCTTGGCCTGTAGCAAGCCAATCACTGCGGCTGATGGGTACAAGATCAGTTACTACGCACCGCAACCACGTGCGGTGACAGAGGTCGTTCAGTTCGATGACTACAATCAAGTCGTCGGCTATGGCGAGACTGGACGCGTCAAGCTTTACACGCTGACTGACGAGTTCTTCGTGCCCGGCTTCATGGAACGCGACGAAGGCGAACGCGAAGCTCCGTTCGATATGTACCCATGGGACGGGGTCAGCGGCGTGCGACCATTCCACGAACTCGCCAGTGCCACCACGGTCGGCGTCTACTAATCAGCGACCGTTACTTGACTGCCGTCGAAACTTTCGCGGCAGCAGCCACTCGCACCGTGGCGAAGAGACTTGTTCCTTCGCCACCGGGTGCACTCCAGCCTTTTTGCCTTCCAACCAAACTTCACTGCCGACATGATCACACTGCAACCACTTCGCTGGGGCAAGCCGTACGAATCGATTGAAATCAAGGACGTCGTCCACTTTGACACCGGTGAACCGATCGCCCGATTCGGATCCGTCGGTGGTGGAATCGTCGCGCGTGACATGAAGAAAGCGGACAAGGCCCGCGAAGCACTGCTGCAGTACACGCCGGCAGAGCTGTTGGACATGTGCAAGAAAGCAGCCGAGCTTTTTGAAACCGCAGACCTGCAGGTTGGTGATTCAAAACAGTCGGTCGATCAGTTCGTTCATCAGCAGTCCGCGAGCACGGGGCTGCCGGAGCACATGTGCCGGTCGAACATGACGAAGAACAGCTTCGTGTTGGCCAACATGAGCGAAATCCTTGGCTGTTTGACTCGCGGCCTGGACTTGAACATTCTCAGTCGCGGCTACGGCGAAGAAGGTCGCGGAGTGACGATCAGCTACCAGGCTCAGACGCCGATCTTGGGTGCGATCCTGCCGAACAACTCGCCCGGCGTTCATACGCTGTGGCTGCCCGCGATTCCGTTGCAGATCGGTCTGGCGCTAAAACCCGGATCGCAAGAGCCTTGGACGCCTTACCGTATGGTGTCGGCCTTTATTGAAGCCGGTGTCCCTGCGGAAGCATTCGGACTTTATCCCGGTGGCCATGACGCCGGTGGGGCGATCATGACCAAGACCGCGCGAAGTATGATTTTTGGTAGCGCGCAAACGGTTGCACAGCATGCCGGCAATCCCAAGGTTCAGGCGCACGGCCCAGGTTGGTCCAAGATCTTGATCGCTGACGACATCGTCGACGATTGGGAACTGTACCTCGACATGATGGTCGAAAGCGTGCTCAGCAATTCGGGTCGATCGTGCATCAACTGCAGCGGTATCTGGGCAAGTCGACATACTCGCGAGATCGCTCAGGCAATTGCCGAGCGAATCGGTCCAGTCGACGTGCTGCCGCCGACCGATGACAACGCACAACTGGCCGCGTTTACCGTCAAAGCGATGGCGACCGGAACACACGCCATGGTCGAGCAAGACTTGGCCGAAGCAGGCGTGACCGACATGACCGCACAATACGGCGACAAGCTGATCGAACGCGAGCACTGTGCCTACTTGCGGCCCATGGTTCTGCATGCCGACTCGCCGGATCGCGCCGTCGCGATGAAGGAATACATGTTCCCGTTCGTCAGCGTGGTCGAGTGCCCGCAGGCCGACATGCTTCGTCGAATCGGTCCGACCCTGGTCGGTACCGTGCTGACACGTGATCAATCGCTGATCGCACAAGCGGGAGCGTGTGTTGACATTGATCGTGTCAACATTGGACCGATCCCAACCAACCGCTTGAATTGGTTGCAGCCGCACGAGGGCAACATCATCGACTTCTTGTTCCGCTCGCGAGCGTACCAAGTCGCCGACTTGCCGGTTCCTGCCGCGTCTTAAGCTGCGGATCAGTCAAAGAACCAACGCAACTTGGCAGCCGAGATTCGGTTGCCATGTTGTGGGTCCAGCCATGTCGATTCGGTGGCGTTCGCGTTGTCATGACGCTGACAATCACTCAGGTAATAAGCAATCGTCGCTTGGCATCCGTTGTCTTGCTGCGGGCCATCAACTGCCGCCTCTGACTCATCGATCCAGCGATCGTCTCGGCGGGTCACTTGTGCCGTGATCAGCGGCGACGTCCCGAGCGCCGACGCAACGGCGAGTGAACGAGGCTGGCGGAAAATTTCTTCGGGCGTATCGCATTGGACGATCTTTCCGGCCTCGATTACGGCGACGCGGTCTGCCAATCGCATTGCTTCGGCGCCATCGTGTGTCACATGGATTGTCGCACCACCACTCTGGTCGTGCACACGGCGGAGGTCTTGTTCAATTCGAAACCGTGTCGATGCATCGATCGCAGACAATGGTTCGTCTAACAGGCGAACGCTCGCATTTGATGCGACGGCTTTGGCAAGCGCCACTCGTTTCCGTTGGCCGCCGCTGAGTTGTTCGGGCAGTCGATCGAGAAGGTCTGTGATTTCGACCAGTGTGGCCGCATCCAAAACCGCACGCGATAACTCGGACGTTTGGTGACCTCGTTTCGCGCCGAGAGTCAAGATTTGGCGGACTGTCATGTGTGGGTACAGTCCACCGTCCTGTGGGACGAGTGCGACGTTTCGCTTACGTGGTGCGGTTCGGTTGGCGTCGTCGCCGTTGATGTAGATCTTCCCCGATGCGGGATTGAGAAGGCCCGCGATCAGTCGCAACAGCGAAGACTTTCCACATCCACTAGGCCCGAGCACCACGGTGTATTCCCCCGCCCCAACCTCCAACGACAGTTGATCGAGAACTGGGACACTCCCAAATCCAAAGACGAGATTTTCCAGCCGAACATGCGACATACAATTGAGCGGGCAGAGGGGGAACGATCGCTGGTGTAGCCAGGCGGGAGACACGGACCTTCGGGCATTTCACCAGCAGACAACCAATCGGTTTTGCACATTAGAGGAAATGCCATGCCAATCGTATCAAAGATCAAACCTACATGGTCCCCAGCAGTGCTGTCTTGTGTGCTGCTATGCGGGGGCGTGATGGGGATTGCGATTTCTCCGCTCGGCGCTCAGGAGTCATCGACTCCAGAATCTGTTTCCGGCAGCGAATCGGCCGTGAAGGATGTCGCGGAAGGAGCAGACGGCGACAAAGTGGAGAAGGACGCCACTGAATCCAAAGTCAAAGAGCCGGAATACGAACCCAAAAGCAAGGCGGTGCTGCGTCGTGAGCTTTCGACGATGCAATACAAAGTGACACAGAGCGAAGGCACCGAACCGGCGTTCCGCAACCTCTACTGGAACAACAAAAAGAGCGGGCTGTATCGGTGCATCGTCTGCGAGCAGTCTCTGTTTACATCGGAAACGAAGTATAAATCCGGGACGGGTTGGCCCAGTTTTTATGCCCCAATCAAGGCGGATCATGTGGGTTACAAGGACGACCACCATTTTTTCTACACTCGTACGGAAGTCCACTGCAGTCGCTGCAATGCACACCTTGGACACGTGTTCAATGACGGTCCCCAAGACAAAACGGGCAAACGGTACTGCATGAACAGCGCGGCGCTGAAATTTTTCGAGACAGGCCGCGAGAACGACTTTGAGGACTGAAACGGTCGTTCCCGAATTGCGAATTGTCACGGATTCCCGAGACGAGGTGCGGGATGCGATTCGAATCGGTCGATTACACAGGATGGATTGTCAGCGATTTAGCACCCGCATTGACGTGGGGAACAATGACAACCGTGGTAAGACCGCCGGAGCACGGATTCGCTCGTAGCGGTGTTGCCTTGAGTTAGGGCGAGTTGTTTGAGTGATCGCTCGCCTCCACTATCAAGGATGAAACGAAATATGCGACGGACCATTACTGGAAACATTGCACTGCGAATCGTTGCATTGGCAGTCGTGGCGACGGGCAACTGCGTGTGCTCCAACAGCGCAGTGTGGGCCGACGAGCCAATTCCAACGGTCAGATTGGATGCTCCCCGCTGGGCGATGTTGCCGCAGGACGAATTGAATCAGCCGGCGACGGAATCCGCACAGGCGGCGCCCACATTGAGCGGCGACAGTGACGAGACGCTTCGCGATGCGTTGGAAATGCTCGCCGAAGAAAACGGAAACGCTAGCGACGACGTGAAACTTGGCGACAACTCGCCGTCGGTAGGCAATTCCGATGGCAACGAATCGCTGTTTGCCGGTCGTGTGACGCAGTTCACCGAAGGTCGATTTGCCTTGCCCCCGATTGAGGCTTTGACCACCGAAACGGCAAAGATCGGCAACGGCGAAACGCCAGACGGTTTCCGTCAAGGTGCCGAAGCGGCGCCCGTCGCGCTGCCTGAGAGCGGTGCGGAGCGAGCATCGACTTGGTACTGGAGTCAGCGTTACTGGGCGGCAGCCAATACGTTCTCGCACCCGTTGTACTTTGAAGACCGGATGCTCGAACGCCACGGTCAGTCGCGTTTTCCGCACATGCAACCGCTCGTTTCGGCTGGGCGATTTGCGGGGCAATTTGCCATGTTGCCATACCAAGTCGCGATCTCGCCGCCGTATGAGTGTCAGTACACACTTGGGTACTACCGCGCGGGATCATGCGTCCCAGCATTTCTGCAGCGTCCGCCGTACAACCGAAAAGCGGCTGTGGCACAAGCCGTGTCGATGGCGACCCTGACGGCGTTGCCCTAGTCAATTGACCTGATCGCCTGCCCGCCGGACGAACCTGCTTCAATGCCCCGCTGAATCGAAAACCCGCTGTGTCCTTAGTGACTTGGCGGGTTTCTTGTCATTGGGGGCATCATCGGAGCCTGAAAGGGCTTTCGATTTGCAACCGTCTCGGGTAGAAATTGTCTCTCAGCCGCGTTTTACCAAGATGGATGATCACACATGATCTACGTGCTTTCACTGATTGCCGTCGCTTCCCGATTTTTGCCGCACCCACCAAACTTCGCCTGCATCGGCGCGTTGGGGCTATTTGCGGGGTGCTATGTCGCCGGCCGTCGTGCGTATTTGTTGCCGCTGTTGGCGCTGCTGATTAGCGACATCATTGGTCAGGTCTTTTCGGTGTCTGGCATGGGGTTCTATCGTCCAGAGCAGATGGCGTTTGTTTACGCCGGAATGCTGGCGTCGGTCGCGATCGGCCGTCACGTCCGAAGCGGTAGCGAATCTGCCCAGTCGCGCGTTTCGTGGCTTCGATTTCCCTTTGTCGTTGCCGGTGCATCAACGACATTTTTCTTGCTCAGCAATTTCGGTGTCTGGCTGGGGCCTTGGTACACCACCAGCATTGAGGGGCTGATCGCGTGCTACACCGCCGCAATTCCGTTCTTTCAGTACACCATTGCTGGCGACTTCTTCTTCGCCGCAGCGATGTTCGGTGCAATGGAAGCCAGCCGAGTCTTGGCTGCTAGTCCAGCTCGCCGAACAACCGTCACAATCGGTGCATAGCGAAAGCGGTTCGAATAATTACAAGCGGAGCCGGATGCGAAATCTCGCAGCCGGCTTTCTTTTTGCGCTCGTTTCGGATCCGTTACCCACCGACGAAACGCACTTTCACCCAGCATCAATCGAAAGAATTGGCCGTGTTTTTGGTAAAGTCAAGCGTCTGGGGGATGACCGACACTTTGAGCGGAAATCGGGCATTTCCAAGGATTTACTGAGGAACTTCGCATTTGACAGCGGCGTCAGAGCGGGGTGATTCGTTGACACACTACTCGCCCCAACTAGAATCGCAGCCAACCCTTATCCAATCGCCTCAGGCTTCGTATTTTACCCATCCTTCTGATTGGGCGAGCAACACGTATTTTGCAATGCTCGGCTTTCGAATGTCCGATGTCATACAGACGTGCGTCAGCTCCGTGCTGCAGCGTTCGGTGCGAATTCGAGACGCTGTGGCTGATAAGAGAATGGATTTAATTAGCTCGGTGAGTTTGGCGGAATTACACTGCCCGACTCGCGAATATTCCCAACCTGTCCCGCGACTTTGCCCGCTTTTCTGATCCACGCCAAGCCGGGTTTATAAGTAGAGACCTTCGATGATCCGACGAACACTTTCTGATTCTACTCGCCGTGATACGGCCAAGGGCAACCGAAAGCGAACTGCGCGTTCTGGGCAAAAGCGGCGGTTGTTGATGGAGAATCTGGAGGGCCGGCGCCTCCTGGCCAGCGACACAGACTTCACCCCAGTCCCTGTCGACCCGGCCTTGTTCGCGGCACAAATGCCGCGAAACATCGGTACCGTACCTGCGGTACAGATCGGGGAAGTCGAAGTGGCCGGCGCTCGTGGCGGCAACGACAACATTGCGACGGCCCAGCATCTGAATTTGGGTACGTTGCCAGGCAAAGACGACACGATCGATGTGTCCGGAACGATCGGCCTGTCTGTCAACGCCCAGAACCAGATCTTGACCGACGTGGATTATTTTTCGGTCGATTTGCGAGCGGGTGACATTCTGGACATCGCCTTGACCGGCTCAGCTGGGAACATCAGCGTCCAGTACGGCACAGGTACGCAAGCACCTGGGCGATTCTGGTTCGGTACCGATGCGAACCAAGCATTGATCGATCCGTTGACGGGACAGTCGATCTACGCAAAGGGTTCGCCGCTGCAAACGTTTGGTAGTGCAGTCGCGGCTCAAGTTGTCCCGGAAACCGGACGCTACTACATCGCGCTGGCGCCATCGTTTGCCAGCAACGATTACACGATGGGCTTGCGCGTTTACCGTCCGGCTATCGAGAAAGCTCCACTCGGTGCTCAGCAAATTCTTTACCTCGATTTCGACGGTGGGTTCTATCCGACCAGCGAAATCAGTGGATCGACATTGCCATTGGGAATGGTTCGGGCAGATCGCTTGGTCGACAATCTGCAAACGTTGGGGTTCACCAACCCTACGGCCACCGATGGTGTGTTGCTTCAGCAGCGCGTCTTGAACGAAGTTCGTGATCACTTCGACACGATCGTCACCAATGGCAATAACGGTGACTACGACGCGACTGGCGTTGGTGGTCAGTTCGGTATCACGGTTGTCAGCTCGCTGGAATGTCCAGAGTTTGGCGATCGTAGTTCTTGTGCCGTAGGCGACACCGACCTGACAAACAACCCACTTGTCACGCGAATGCTGGTGGGAACACTGATCGCGACGACCGGTCAGGAAACTGTGGGGATCGCGGAATCGATCGACGTCGGCAACTTCCGTCCGGGCGAAATCGCGATCGTCAATCTGGACGATATCTCGACATTCACCACCGCGACGCCACGGTCGCCTACCTTCAGCGAACTGGATGTGATTTCCAAGTTCCTCGGCGGTGTGATCTCTCACGAAGCGGGACACACGTTCGGCGAATGGCACACGACGAACACGAACCTGACCCGTAACATCATGGATACGGGCGGATCGCAGCTTTCGGCGAACAATCTGATCGGCACCGGGAACGACGGAATCTTGGGGACGCCGGATGACGTTCCCGCCGCTTTCGCCGTTGAAGACCAATTCGATCCGACAACCGGATACCTCGGTTACACGCGTACTGCGGCCTCATTGTCCTTCGAATTGGCAACCGGTGCAGTGACGTCGTCCATCACAGGACGTGTTTACAACGACGCCAATCGTGACGGCAACTTCGCAGGCGATTCGGGATTGTCCGGCGTCATGGTGTTCGCGGACTTCGACGGTGACCGTGTTCACGATGCGACTGAGCCATCGGCAATCTCTGGTTCAGACGGTTCCTACCGGTTGAACGTTGCCCCGGGGGTGACCTACACCGTCGTCGCAGAAACGCCAGAACAATATGCCGCCAGCACTGCGACCGAACGAGTGGTCACCGCGGGCGCGACCAATGTCAACTTCGGATTCACGAAGGTGATCTCGGACGTTGCTGGCGTGAAGTGGGCCGACATGAATGGCAATGGCTTGTTCGATGCCAATGAGTCGGGTCTTGAAGGCGTTTACATCTACCTCGACTTGGACAACGACGGTCGTCCTGACCTTGGCGAACCGGCTGACTACACCGATGCAGACGGACGCTACACGATCGATTTCCCCGGCCCAGGCACGTATCGAATTCGGGAAGTCGTTGAAGTAGGGTTCCAGCAGTCCTTCCCGGCAGCTGGCTTCCACACGGTGACGTACAACGGTGTCGCCCTGACGGACAACTACAACTTTGGCAACGTTCCGTCGCGTGACTATGGTGACGCGCCTGATTCGTATCAAACGCTGATCGCAAGTGGTGGTCCAAGCCACGGAACCTCGTTTGCAATCGGATTGGGAGCAGAGGTTGACCGCGAATTGGATGGGATGCCATCTAGCAACGCGTTGGGTGACGACAACAACAACGTTGATGACGAAGACGGTATCCAATTGCTGTCGCCACTCGGCCCAGGTGGTACCGCACAGATCCAAGTGACGGCTCGTAACACGTCCACACAGCCTGCTTACTTGCAAGGTTGGATTGACTTCAACGCGAACGGTACCTTTGACGCCAGCGAGCAAATCTTCACGAATTTGCTGGTTCCCAATGGGGTTTCCAACCTGCCAATTGACGTGCCGAGTTCGGCCGTTGTTGGAAACACCTATGCTCGATTCCGCTACAGCCCAACGGCTGGATTGGGACCTGGCGGTGCAGCCGATCTGGGTGAAGTCGAAGATTATCAGTTCGAGATTCTGCAGCAGGCTCAAGTCGCGAATGACGATGCCTTCACCGTTTCTCGCAACTCGCTTTCGAACGAGTTGGAGGTCTTGGCAAACGACTTCCAGTCCAGCCTGACGCAGCTTTCGATTGTTGCGTTGAATACCAACGGGACAAACGGCGTCGCAACGATCTCGGGCGACGGCGAATCGATCTTCTACACCCCACGTAACGGTTTCACCGGGCGTGACGTCTTCCAATACATTGTCGAAGACCAAGTTGGCAACCGATACACGGCGGACGTCGTTGTAACGGTCAGTTTCCAGTCCAACGTTCCGATCGCGATCGACGATACCTTTGACATCCCACAGGGTTCGAACAACCGGCCGTTGAACGTTTTGGATAACGACGTGCCCAGTATCGCCGGCGGATTGCGAATCATCTCCGTCACCGCAGGCGATCAAGGCGGCAGCGTTTCGATGGAAGGTGGCGGACAAACGATCCGTTACACGCCAACGCCAGGTTTCAGTGGTACCGAGCAATTCGACTACACCATTCAAGACGCCAATGGTGTCAACAGTACCGCGACGGTGACGGTCAATTCACAGCCGGGTGCACGCAACGACGACTTGGTCGATTTCACAATCAAGACCTTCGATGTTGTCAACAATGAAGAGATTGCCAACGTTCAAGTCGGCGACGAGTTCTATGTCCGTGTTTATGTTCAAGAACTGAATAACCAACCGTTCGATCCCGAAGGCGTCGCGTCCGCATTCTTGGACCTGCTTTACACCGACGGTTTAGTTTCGACTCAGGACACCGATGACACTGATTCGTTCCCATTCGACATCACGTTCGGGCCGATTTTCCAGGGCGGCGGATTCCAACTTGGTTCAGCCGACGTGCCCGGTATTATCAACGAAGTTG
Organism: Rhodopirellula sp. MGV; assembly: GCF_002251265.1. Taxonomy (NCBI): domain Bacteria; kingdom Pseudomonadati; phylum Planctomycetota; class Planctomycetia; order Pirellulales; family Pirellulaceae; genus Rhodopirellula; species Rhodopirellula sp. MGV. Next base: position 32,963 of record NZ_NPDI01000050.1, read on the forward strand.
GGGCCGTTCAACCGATTCCAGGCAACGGCAACCTGCAGACTCACTCGGAACCTGCCGAGTTGTTCACTTTGCGGATGACCGCTGTGTCGCCCGGGATCGCCATCTTCTCCGCCGACCCCGCTGATACTGCTGTCGCCGAAACGATTCTGATCGGCGAAGACGTGGCGTTGACGCCCGCACAACAGCGTTTGGGCAGCACCGAGTTGCGGATCTTCCCAGAGTCGGATGACTTTTCCAGTGCGATCGATGACGCGTTCATGGATGGTAGCGACAGCAACGGTGTCGTGATCAACACCATGAACGGGCCAAACACGCTGGACGTGCTTGGAAATGACTTGTTCGGTCCGACCAACACGATTACTAGCCGCGGTATCAAAATCGATCCGTTGTTGGGAACTGCCAGCTTCGACGACAACGGCACGCCAAGCGATTTGACGGATGATACGGTCGTCTACACCGCGAATGCCAATGCGAATGGTTTCGATAGCTTCACGTACTTCATCGTCTCTGGTGACGGTGTCTACAGCGAAGCCGAAGTGACGATGAAGCTCGGTGCCCCCTCGTTGTTCAACGATTTGGTCGACATCTCGTTCCGACTGGTGAACGAAGCTGGACTCCCTGTTACATCGGTCAATTCTGGTGAGACCTTCGGTGTCGAAGTCTACACCGAGGACCTGCGTACTCTGAATGCCGGCAACACGTTTGTCTTCGCCGCGTACCTCGACATGCTGTACGACTCGGGCGTAATCAGTCCTGCCCCAGCGACCGGCAATCGCTTCGATTTCGACGTGGAATTCGATAGTGACTTTGACACCTCGTCAGGTGTTGGAACTGCCGCACGTGACGGCATCATCGACGAATTCGGTTCGTTGTTGCTGCAATCGGTCGCTCAAAACGGCAACGTCAACGAGCCCAACTTGATGGCAACGGTTTACTTCACCGCAGGAACCGTAACGTCGACCACAACCACGCGAGTACAAGGCAGCCCGGCCGATTCCCAGCCGTTCCAAGACACGCTGCTGTTCGATCGTGATGCCCCAGTGCCAGTCGATCAAATTCGATATGACACGTTGAGCATCACCATCAATCCTGTCAGTGCGTTGCAAAACCAAGCGATGGCAGAAGACGTCAATAACGACGGCTTGGTAACTCCGTCGGACGCTTTGGCGGTCATCAACTCCTTGGCACTCAAAGGTCAAGGCGAACAGGCTCGATCAAGCAAGTTCACCGACGTGAACGGTGACTTCCAAACATCGCCGATGGACGCCTTGATGGTGATCAACTACCTGGCCCGTATGCGAACGCAAGTCAATTCGGAAGGTGAGCAAGTGGCCGTCGCATCGACCAACGATGCCGCGTTCAGCGACATGGGAGCTGCCGTTGGCTTGATGAGCACCGACTCTGACGACGACGACGATGTGTTCTCGCTGCTTGCGAGTGATCAGTCCGAACTGGGGTAATGGCCTGGACGGGCCAAGCCTGTTAACGAGAAACGACAAAACGCCGAAGAAGACTTTGCATGTCTTGTTCGGCGTTTTCTTTTGACTTCGTCGTCGGTGTGCGTCAGTTCGAATGTCGCCGACGAAACGGATTAGCTTTGTTGGTCGCGACGGAACAGCAACGATGCGTTCGACATCTGCGCGAGTTCATCAAAAGCGTCTTCGGCTTGTGCCATCGAAAGTTCTTCGACGGTCGCAATGTAGTCATCGTTGCCGATGCCTAATTTCTCTTTGACTTCCAAAGCGGATGCAGGGTCTGCGTCGAGCATCTGATCTGCGAGTTCGAAATCTCGATCACCGATCAAACGATCTGACAGTTTATCGATGATCATCCAATAGTGATCCAAGCTATCTTCATCGTCGAAATGCAATTGTTCGCGGATCTCGTCTTCGTCGATGCCTTGTTCGCGGGCATCGGAAGAGAAGGCTGATTCGATCAATTGCGTCCATGACCGGTATTCGTCGAGTGCAAGCTGCTGTTCTGGGCCATCCTCGTCCCAGACACCACTGCCATGCGACCGGCTTTCCATGATGAAGATGTCTTGTTCGATCTCCATCTGTTGGTAAATGTGTTGGTAAACACTGTAGCAGGCGGCTTTTTCGAGCATTCCCCACTCGCACGCGTCGCCTTTCCCACGCAACGCCAAGCGTCCGACTTTGACCAACAGTCCGAGTTTTTCGCGCCAGAGCAGCTGATCAAACATGCCGACACCGAACACCCAAATCTGTTCTTCGTCCGGGTTTTGGAAGCAGTCTCTGAAAATGTCCAGCATTAGGCCCAGGGACTTTTCAAAGAGTACCGCATGAGGTCCAGTCAGTTTTCGTGACAGGAAGGGATCGTAGATCATTCAGGTGACCTCCATTTCCGGCGTGAGGTATGCCGATCTGATGAATTGTTGATGGCAGAGGCCAAAGGTCAACTTAACGCATCCGCCGTCGGTGATGCAAATCAGCCGCGCGGACGCCGTTGGGCGTCTTCCGGAGACACTGCAAAAACTGCACCGATGTGTGGTCGCGACCAGAACCAGTGGCGTCAAAACGCTGCGTCAATCAACGTCGACAGGATGCCGCCGGATGGTTTGCTTCGCGTTTGATAGTACAAGTGTCCTGGCCCGGTGTATCGGTTGATCAGCCCTTCACCGGACATCAGTGAATCGCTGACCTTGTCGGTCGCCTTTACAAGTTTGTAGGTCACTGTATCTGAAAATGCGATCATAAACCGATTGTCAACAAACAGTGATTCGCCATCTTCGAGCTGCCGGTGAACGACCGCTCCGAAGCTTTGGCAAAATACGTGACCGACGCCAGTGGCATGCATCAAGAACAGCCCCTTTTTGCTCATGAGCGACTTCAGCCCACCGTACTTGATCTGCAGCGATGTGGCCCCGACATTTGCCAGATACGAACCGCTTGTTAGATAAAATCCGGTTCCTTCGGCCAATTCCAAAGCGACGAGATCACCGTAGCTTTCGGGTGCCAGCACGACTTGCTGGGAATCGGCGTTCGCAGTGAACTCGGCGGTGAAGAAGTTTTCGCCGGTCAAAAGATTCTTTAAACCACCGAACCATGAATGTCGGCGAGGCAGTCTCGCCGCAACTTCGTCGGTCGGAGCACCGGGATCGTTGCGTCCAGCGCGTGCTGAAAGACGAATGCCCTCAGTCATCGTCAGCATACTATTGGGCTGAGCGATGACCGATTCGCCTTCGTCTAATTCAAATTGCAGGGTAGAAAACGTCGGTGCGTGATTGACTTGAAAATCCATTTTCTAACCTACTGAATATTCAGTGGATCGAGTTAGAAATCTCGATCCGCAGTGCCGGATGCATATTTGTTTTGCATGATGTATCCGCCCAAAGCGATCAAACCTAGGATTCCCAAAAAGATGACGAGGGCGACCATGCGTGGCACACCAAGGATGTCAGAGATCCCGGTAATGCAAATGTCATAAATCACGACTCGGATAAACCAACCCACAATGTTGCCAAGGCCGCCGCGTCGTGCGAGAAGGCCTGAGGTCGAAAGCTTCATCGAATGCGATCCTGTTTGGGATAGTACAGTGCGTCTTGTCACTTCGAGGCGGCATGGCCCCCCGATAGTGTACAGTAATCGCCAAACCCGCCGATCCCAATTACTTTACTTTAACGCGGCACAGAAAATCGTCGGCTGTCATGTAGAGGTAGTTCTGCTCGCGATCGAAGGTGCAGTTGCTCACTCGGCCCTCGGTCAGAATTCGCCCCAGTAACTTTCCATCGGGCGAAATCACGTAGATTCCGCCTGGCCCGCTGGCGAACAGGGTGCCGTCTTTGGCAACCGTCATCCCGTCTGGCAGTCCAGGAAAATCACGCATCGCTGACTTGGCATCATGCAGGACTTTTCCTTCGCCAAGCTTGCCGTCGACGATTGGAAAAGCTTTCCAAATTGGGTTCTGAGGATCGCTCTGCGCTACGTAGAGCACGGATTCGTCGGGGGACAATGCGATCCCATTTGGACGTGTCATCTCTTTGGTTAGCAGATGCAATTGGCCTGCAGTGTCCAATTGATAGACGCCACAAAAATCCAACTCACGCCGTGGGTCATCGGCGCGTTCAGGAAGCCCGTAGGGTGGGTCGGTAAAGTACACATTCCCGGCACGATCGAAAACCAAATCGTTGGGGCTGTTCAGGCGATTTCCCTGGTACGAATCGACCAGGGTGCGTTTGCCACCACCGTGTGTCAGAACCGAAACCCGACGGTCACCGTGTTCGCACATCGCCAAGCGGCCTTTCGGATCGAGTGCCAGGCCGTTGCTGCCAGGTTCCAATCCATAGTAAGTCACCCCGGTATAGCCACTGGGGCTCATGAAGAGTTCGATGCCTTTCGCGGCAGACCAGCGGAAGATGCTGTTTCGTGGGATATCAGAAAACAACAGGTGTCCGCCGGCATCGTCCTCGATCCAGACCGGGCCTTCGGTCCAAGTGAACCCGCCGGCCAGCACTTCGATTTTGGTGCCGGCATCGACGAACTGCTCCATTTCAGGAGACGTGATTTCGATTCGCCCAATCGACGACGGGGTTTGTGCTTGGGTGGTCGATATTGAACCGAAACTGGTGGCCACAAGGCCGAATAAACAGAGCAGTTTACGCATGGAAGTGAATCACTGGGGAAGGAGGCGTTAATTCGCGTCCTTTAGTGTATCCAAATCATTTTCCGGTTTGCGAATCTGGGCGCGAGGTTTTTCGGTGATCGTTCCTGGGACCAACCAAGGTCCGGTGGAGGTTTCTTCGATCACGCGGAACAACTCGGTATTGTCGATCGCCTCGACCTCCAACAACCGCTGTGTAATCGCTTCCAAAACCTCGCGTCGTTGGGCGAGGATATCTCGCGTTTGTCCAAGGGCTTCTTCGACAATCCGCGAGACTTCTTTATCGATCATTTTCGCGGTGTCTTCGCCATAGCTGGTTGTGTGGCCGTTGCCACCACCGCCAGCCAGAAACGCCGAACCGGTGCTACGTCGATAGTTGATTCGCCCGAGGCGGCTCATCCCGTAATCCATCACCATGCTGCGAGCGATTTCGGTGCAGCGTTCCAGGTCATTTTGAGCCCCGGTGCTGATGTCCTGCAGAACCATTTCCTCGGCCAGCGTTCCTGCCAGCAGAACCTTCATCCGGCTTTCCAGTTCCAGTTTGGTCATCAGGTAACGTTCTGACTCGGGACGTTGCATGGTGTAACCGAGTGCGGCGAAACCGCGTGGAATGATACTGACTTTATGAACGGGATCCGTGTTAGGCAGTGCAGCTGCGACCAATGCGTGTGCGGCCTCGTGGTACGCGACGCGGATTTTCTCGTCCTCGTTCATCACACGGTTCTTCTTTTCCAAACCGGCGGTGACTCGGTCGACCGCTTCGTCAAATTCGGTTGTGTTGACGGCTGATTTATCGGCACGCGCAGCCAGCAAAGCCGCTTCGTTGACCAAGTTGGCCAAATCTGCACCGACAAAACCACTGGTGATTGACGCGATGTGTCGCAAGTCGACGTCATCGCCAAGCTTGACGCTTTTGACGTGAACTTTCAGGATCGCTTCGCGGCCGGCAACGTCAGGTCGATCAACCAATACTTGGCGGTCGAATCGGCCGGGGCGGAGCAAGGCGGGGTCGAGCGTTTCCGGTCGGTTGGTCGCGGCGACAACGATCACGCCGTTGTTCGAATCGAACCCATCCATTTCGACCAGCAGAGCGTTCAGCGTTTGTTCGCGTTCGTCGTGTCCCCCGACAACACTGCCCGAGCGGCTTTTACCGAGGGCATCGAGTTCATCGATGAAGATGATACAAGGGGCGCGACTGGTGGCCTGTTGGAACATGTCACGCACGCGTGCCGCACCGACACCGACAAACATTTCGACGAAGTCACTACCGGACAAACTAAAGAACGGCACACCGGCTTCGCCAGCGATTGCTTTTGCCAAGAGCGTTTTCCCTGTGCCGGGAGGTCCGACCAACAGGACACCCTTGGGAATTCGCCCGCCGAGTGCTTGGTACTTTTCGCTGTTCTTCAAAAAGTCGACGACTTCGCGGACTTCTTCGACCGCTTCATCAATTCCCGCCGCGTCTTCAAACGTGATCGACAGGTCTTCTTGCCCGTGAAGTTTCCCGCGGCTCCGCGAAAAGGACATCGGCGATCCGACACCGCCGATTCGGCGCAACATAATCGCTCCGATGGCGATAATCGCGACCAGCATCAACAGATTGAACCAGTTGTCTGCCAGGAAGGTATTCGGTCGCGCGTTGTCCCAAGTGACCCCCGATTGGGCGACCAATTGGTCCATCCGAGCGTCTTGTGTTTCGTTGCGGTCACGAATCGTGCGGAACGATTTCTGAGTCGGAGGGTTTTCTTCGTCCTGAGGAGGCGTGGTGCTGAGCGAACGCCACATCACCACTCCTGTGATTTCGTTCTCGCCAAGTTCGACGCGTTTGAGATTCGAAAACTCCCAGGTCTCCGTCGAATGATTGGGAGCGTCGATGACTACGGTTGGCGGTTCCAGCGATGGATCGGTTTTGGCGTCGGCGTGTGCTTCGAGCAACCGTTCGAGAACCGGATAAGGCATCGCGATCTCGTTGTTGTTGAACATCATCGCGCTCAACATCACCGCAACGACGACCGCGATAATGACCAACCAGACTCCACCGCCACGGGTTTCGCGCGACGGGCTATCGCCCTTTGTTTCCTTGCCGTCCGAATCGCGACCGGAACGTTTTTTGTCACTCATGAATTTATGAAAACGAGAAAGGAAGTGTGTGGAGTTTCGAACGCCCATCGTTCGTGCGAAGTGGGTTCGCGCGAATCGAGGCTCAGCCGAGTCGAATTGGCCATCAAAAACCATGCCGGGATTGACACCGGCGGGGAAAATGGCCAACGATCCGCACCGCGTGAGGAACCACCGTCGCGACGCGAGCCCGCAAAAACGATGAATCTTAGACAAGCCTAGGCGACTAAAGAAATCCGTCGCCCCATTGTTCGGCTTGGCCGGAACAGAGACAACCCAGGCGGGATTCCGTTGTGACGAAAGGTCGGGTCGTACTGACGGACCGCATGATCCATGATAACACTCCCCACGACGATTCCATTTTCCCCTACCGCAGCGATGGATGTGAGCGAGATCGCACCCCCAAGTCCGACCAAAAGTCAAAGCCTGTCCGAAAATCCACGCACGACGCAAAATGTAGCCGTGCTGGGATGTACCGGCAGCATCGGAACGGCCTCCGTCGATGTCATTCGAAACCTCAATGAGCGAGATCCGCAGTCGAGCTGGCGATTGTGGGCGGCATCGGGGCATCGCAATCTCGATGCATTGGCCGACGTCGTTCGACAAGCCAACGACGCCGGATGGGGGCCGGAGCGAGTGATCTTTTCCGATCCCTCGGCGATCTCCTTAGAAAACGCCTGCGATCGATTTTCAGGCCCCACCCTTGGGGAGGACAGTTTTCGATTCGGTGCCGCCGGGCTGGTCGAAATCGCAGAAGATCCCCAGGTCGATGTGGTGGTCGCTGCGATCGTCGGACGTGCGGGGCTAGAAAGTACAATTGCCGCGGTCGACGCGGGAAAACGTGTCGCCTTGGCCAATAAAGAGACGTTGGTTGTCGCCGGTGACCTCGTCCAGAAAAAGCTCGCCGCATCGGGGGCATCGCTACTTCCAGTCGACAGCGAGCATTCGGCAATTTTTCAGTGTATCGCCAGCGCCGACGCCACGCCCCGAAAATTGATCCTCACCGCCAGTGGCGGCCCGTTCCGGTCTGCCACACGCGCCGAGATGGAAGCCGCGACTCCTCAAGATGCGCTGGCCCACCCGACTTGGCAAATGGGGCCGAAAATCACCATCGATTCTGCGACGATGATGAACAAAGCGTTGGAAATTATCGAAGCCAGGTGGCTGTTCGACATTCCATCACATCGAATCGAAGTCGTCATTCATCCGCAATCGATCATTCACTCGATGGTCGAATTTGATGACGGATCGGTGCTTTCGCAGATGAGTCCTCCTGATATGCGGATGCCGATTCAGTACGCATTGACCTTTCCACGTCGACTTCCTTGCCCCGCACCCGACATGGATTTCACCCAAGCGACGGAATTGTCTTTGCTGCCCGCCGACCTGGATCGATTCCCGGCGCTGCAGCTCGGTTTTGAGGTGGCTCGCGTCGGCGGAACCGCCGGAGTGGTGGTTAACGCGGCGAACGAGATCGCAGTGGGACTTTTCTTGGACCAAAAAATCCGCTTCACCGAAATTGTCCCGACCTGCCAAAAGGTGCTGCAAAACCATGACTTCGAATCCGCCCCGACGCTTTCCAGGCTTTTGGAATTGGATCGGTGGGCGCGAGAGGAAGCCTGTCGTTGTGCGGTTGGTCTAAACTAGACCGATTGGTCTACGCCCAGACTGGCAATCCTGCGAAAATGCTTGCCGGAACAATTCGGATCCAGACGGGAATTTGGTCATCAAGAACGTGTTTTGCAAAGAAACACGACCCGTCAGCGAATCCCGATGAATGCTTTAGCCGGCCCGCCCTAGTGGCCAGTGGCCGATTTTGCTTGAATAATCACACTATTTGCCGCGATCGGTAAACTCGCCACCTGTTGCCGCCGGTGCGTCCGATCCACCCGTTTGTAAATTCATAAGACATCGCAATGCTAACCGACCTGCTGCTCCTGCTGGCTGAAGCGGAACCCTCCGGAATGGAGGTTTTTTGGGCACAAGTATTACTGTGGACCCGAGTCGCTTTGGGGATTGGTGTGGTCATCTTCGTCCACGAATTAGGCCACTTCGTGGCTGCCAAGACGTTTGGCGTGAAGTGCGAAAAGTTCTATATCGGGTTTGACCCGCCACTCAAAATTGGCCCGATCAAGCTGCCCAGTTCGCTGGCCAAATTCCGCTACGGCGAAACCGAGTATGGCATCGGCGTGATTCCGTTGGGCGGTTACGTCAAAATGCTCGGCCAAGACGACGATCCGCGGAAGCTGAAGCAGGAATCGGAACGAGCCAAGCAAATCGAAAACGACGAGGAAGGCTTCGAAAACGAAGACGGCGATGACGAGGCGGCGCCGCAGTTGTCCGAAGAGTTTGACCCGCGAAGTCTGCCTGCCAAGCCGGTTTGGCAGCGAATGATCATCATGAGTGCCGGCGTATTTATGAACGTCATCACCGGCGTGATGTTCGCCGCAATCGCGTTCATGTATGGCGTGCCCTATACGCCAACGATCGTGGGCAGCGTCGTTCCTGGCGGTCCGGCTTGGCAAGCGGACCTGGAACCAGGCGGTCAAGTTGTTTCGGTCGCCGGTATGTCGGACTCGCAAATGCGTTTCCGCGACATGAAACTCGAAGTCCTGCACTCGGGACTCGAAGACAGTGATCAAGCTTTGCCGGTGACGCTGAAATACGGTGACGAAACACGCTCGTTGGACTTGCCGATGATGTCGGTGCCTGGGCAAAAGAATCACCGGCTGATCGGTGTCGGCATGGCACATCGCGCTGTCATTAGCGAACAAGAGGTCGCTGTCCCGAAGTCTGCCGCCGACAGCGTTTTGACGGAAGAAGACCGTGGTGCCACGATCGTTTCGTTCAACGGGACCGAGATCGATCAAAACACCGCCGTACCGAGTCTACCGCTGCTCGATTATGTCTACACGCACCCGCGTGAGGCAATCGAGTTGGTCGTCAAGCGGACCGATGGTACAGAACACCAAGTGACGTTGCCTGCCCAAACCAACAAATGGGTTGGGATCCGCATCCAGCCTGGACCTGTGACTGCTTTGGTCAAAGGTGGACCTGCGGAAAAAGCCGGTTTGAAAGTCGGTGACCGTGTCATCGCGGCTGACGGAATCGAAGAGCTGAACGTTGGCAGCCTGCTTCTGAAACTCGCCGGCGAACAACCCGTTAACTTGACGGTTCAACGCGACGGTGCTGAAGAATCGATTTCGATTACTCCCAGCGACGCACTGCAAACCAGCGAGCCACTCGACAGCGTTCGACACATTGCGGCGGTCAACGCATACGGGTTCGCTTTCGAAATCAGTCCGACCATTGCTTCGTTCGACAAGTCAATGTTGGTCGACGGTGACCAACCGCAGCCCGGCGATGTCTTGAAAGAAGTCGTGTTGGTGACGGACAATGATTTTCCCGCCGAATACAGCAAGGCACCGCTCAACATGGTCGTCGAGCAATTGTCAAAGCCCTGGAAAATCAGCAACAAAGAAACCTCTTGGGGCTTTTTTGAATCGATCCAAACGTTGCCGGTCGGGACCAAATTTCGCTTGCTGTGCTCACGCGGTGACACCCAAAAAATCATCGAATCGACGATCCAGGTCGGATCAGATAGCGATCAGGTTCGGTTTGATCGTGGGTTTGTCTTGGCTCCCTACAGTGCCGTCCGTACGGCAGAGACCTTTGGCGAAGCGGTCAACTTAGGGATTCGCGAAGGCAAGATCCGGATGGGCGATGTCTTCCGGTTTTTGAAAATGTTGGTCACCGGCCGAGTCGCTGCGAACATGGTCGGCGGACCGATCCGGATTTTCCAAGTTGCCGGTTATGAGGCCGAACGTGGGATCTCGTCGCAGTTGTTGTTCTTGACGATGCTCAGTATGAACTTGGCGATCCTGAACTTCTTGCCCATTCCCGTTCTCGACGGCGGTCACATGGTGTTCCTGATGTATGAAGCGATCCGTGGACGCCGGGTGAACGAAGAGATCGAGTTCCGGTTGACGCTCGCAGGCGGTTTAATGCTGCTCGCGCTCATGGTGTTCGTGTTCTTTAACGACATCGTCAACATCAGTAGCTAGTCGGCGATGAGCAGCGATTTGCCGGATTGGCAATCCATCGGTTACGAACACATCTGGATGCCTTATTGCCAAATGAAGACCGCGCCGCTCCCGGCTGCGGTTGTCGCGGCCGAAGGCGTCCGATTAGAGCTCGCCGATGGGCGGTCGCTGATTGACAGTTTGGCGTCCTGGTGGTCGGTCTGTCATGGGTACAGTCACCCGTATGTCATTGACGCGATCGATCAACAGCTCCGCCGGATGTCACACGTGATGTTCGGCGGGATCAATCACGAACCTGCATTGCGACTCGCCGAACGCTTGGCCAAGCTGCTGCCCGGCGATCTCAACCGTGTCTTTTTTGCAGATAGCGGATCGGTAGCCGTCGAGGTCGCGATGAAAATGGCGATCGGCTATTGGCGAAATCATGGCCAGTCGTCGCGAACGCAGTTCTTGGCATTTCACAATGCCTACCATGGCGATACGACCGGCGCGATGTCGCTGTGCGATCCGAAACGCAGCATGCATGCTAGTTTCGGCGACGGATTACTTCAACAGTTGCATTGCGATTTGCCCGGCACGCCAACAGCGATCGAACAGTTTGAACGGTTGATTGCACAGCATCGCGATCGCTTGGCAGGCGTCTTTATCGAGCCTTTGGTTCAGGGCGCCGGTGGGATGCGGTTCCACAGCGTCGAGACATTACAGGCGATTGCCGCGTGCTGTCGCAAGCATGACGTTTTGTTGATCAGTGATGAATTGGCCACAGGGTTTGGGCGCACTGGATCAATGTTTGCGATTGAACAGGCTATGGTGGACCATCTCGAGGTGGTGCCTGACATCATGTGCATCGGCAAAGCAATGACGGCCGGCATGCTGCCGATGGCGGCGACGATCGCTAGTGACGATGTGTTTGCGGCGTTCTACGACGACGATGCCGGACGAGCATTGATGCACGGTCCAACGTTTATGGCGAATCCCATGGCCTGTGCCGCCGCGAACGCCTCACTGGACTTGTTCGAAACCGAGCCGCGGCTGCAGCAAGTTCACGAGATTGAGCAGCAGTTGACCGAGCAGCTCGAACGTTGCCGCTCGCTTGACCGAGTCGTTGATGTACGAGTTAAAGGTGCGATTGGGGTGATTCAAGTGGACCGATTGGATCATGTCGATCGGTTGCGCGACGCGTTTACTCAGCGAGGCGTCTGGTTGCGACCTTTTGGGGATTGTATCTACACCACTCCGCCCTTGGTGATTGGGCAAGACGACTTGACCACCATCACAGACGCCATGTTTGCGGTAACCCAAGATTGGGCAACATGGAACGACGCCAACGGCTAGCGGAGTAAAGCGTTCGCGCCCTCCTCAACCGAAACGCGACAGCGTCATTCCCGCGTTGGGGACTCATCGCTTCGTCCACTACCGATGCCCAATAGGCACGCGATCGCGTTCGGATGGATCGCCCCCCCTTCAATTGCAACTTTGCGTTGTTCAATTTGCATTGTTCAATTTGCAATTTGCAATCCACTCCCATCAGCCGCGACGTCGACGTTCCTGCGTGCCATACTCCGCTTTTTGTCGGTTCGTTATGCCATTTCAGGGCTGCGATTGTTGTGGTGACGGGCATTTCGGCGATAATGGGCCGCTTGCTTCAACCCCTCATGTTCCCTTTCTGTATCGGTGATTCAGACATGCGATTTTCGATCACGGCAGCGCGGACGACACTGTTTCGTCGCGTGTTGCCATCGGCCGTTCTAGCGGCCAGCTCCCTTGTGACTTCGATTGCCCGCGCCGAAACGGCAGTCAACACGCTCAGTGAAGCCGAAAAACGTAGCGGTTGGCAATTGCTGTTCGACGGTGAATCGACCGACGGCTGGCGCAACTACAAAAAAGATTCGATCAGCGACGGCTGGAAAGTCGAAGACGGCGTTCTGATCCGTGCCCAAGGCGGTGCCGGCGATATCGTCACCAAAGAAGAATACGGTGCCTTCGAAATGCTGATCGACTACAAGATCAGTCCTGAAGGGAACAGCGGTCTGATGTTCCATGTCACCGAAGACGGCGGCCAGCCTTGGTTCAGCGGTCCAGAAATCCAGGTCCAAGACAACGTTGATGGACACGACCCGCAAAAGGCCGGTTGGTTGTACCAGCTTTATCGTCCAGGCACTGCCTATGGTTCCAATGGCGAAACTGCAGATGCAACGCGCCCGGCTGGGGAGTGGAACCAGCTTTACGTCAGAATCGCACCCGATGGCTGCGAAGTCTGCGTCAACGGTGTTCGGTACTACACCTTTAAGATTGGCAGTGACGACTGGAACCGTCGTGTCGCGAAGAGCAAGTTCTCGCAGTTCGAAGGATTTGGCAAAGCAAAGGCTGGCCACATCTGTCTGCAAGACCACGGCGACATGGTCTCCTACCGCAATATCAAAGTTCGCCGATTGAACGATGACGGCTCCGTCCCACAACCAATCGACGGTCAATTGGGCCTCAAAGGCGAACTCGCGTTTCCGAACCTGAAATGGGACCAGTGGGAACCAGTGGACGACAACGGACGCCTTCGTCCTTTGCGTATTCTGGAACTGACTCCATCGCGTGATGGGACCAATCGTCTGTTCGCCGCGTCACAGTATGGTGCCGTCTGGGCCTTCGAAAACAAGGCTGACGTAACCGAAAGCCACTTGGTGTTGGACAAACGTGGCAACGTCGCTGACTGGCAACGGCCCGGCGGAAACGAAGAAGGCATGTTGGGCTTGGCCTTGCACCCGAACTTCAAAGAGACACAAAAGTTTTACGTCTATTACACGCACCCGACCGAACTGAAATCCGTCGTCAGCGAATTTACGATGAAGGCTGATAATCCGAACGAAGCGGATCCTGAATCGGAACGCATCGTGATGGAGATCGAGCAACCGTTCCAAAACCATAACGGTGGCAGCATGGAGTTCGGTCCCGACGGATACCTTTACATCGGGCTTGGTGACGGCGGACTGGGCAATGACCCCAAAGCCAGTGGCCAAGACTTGAACACGCTGCTTGGATCAATCCTGCGTATCGACGTTGACAGCAAGGCGGATGGCAAGGCGTACGGCATTCCCGCCGACAATCCCTTTGTCGATTCAAAAGACCGCCAGGCTGAAATCTACGCTTATGGCGTCCGAAACCCATGGCGTTTGGCATTCGATCGCAAGACCGGAAACCTGTGGGTTGCTGACGTCGGACAAGAGTTGTGGGAAGAAGTCAACTTGGTCACCAAAGGCGGAAACTACGGTTGGAGCAACCGCGAAGGCACCAACGCATTTGGCAACCGTGCAAGCGTCGAAGGCACCAGCGATCCCATCGATCCGGTTTGGCAATACGATCACCGCATCGGGCGTTCGATCACCGGCGGACGCGTTTACAACAGTTCGCGTGTGGATCAGCTGACTGGAAAGTACTTGTATGCGGACTATGTCACCGGCAAGATCTGGGCCCTCTCCTACGACGCCGATGCCGGCACCGTTTCATCAAACGAAGAAGTCATTCCAGACAGCATTCCTGTATTGGCTTTTGGCGAAGACGAGTCGGGCGAGGTTTACTACATGACCAACAGCCCACGCGGCGAGTGCATCTATCGCTTCAGTAAGTAAGCGTCGCTGCGGAATTCGTTTCCGTCATGCAATCGCGGGAACAAACTTGGCCCGCCGAATACTGGTGATTACCGGTGTTTGGCGGGCTTTTTTGATGTGTTCGCCGCTCGTGTTCACGCTGGCCGGCGTGCAAAACACGGTGTGAATGTCGCTCGCGCACAATACGCCGGAGTTTTTTCTACAAATTGATCTAGATTTTCTAAAGTCTCCTCGGCTACTGTCCCATTCAACCGTTAGGGGCACTGGCGGCACTGGGCAACGCAGCCGGACGTCTCGTTTTTTCCTTCAATCTGCGATTAGGTTTGCCATAAAAAACACTTAAACAATCGCGATTCTATTTGTTTCGATCTAGGGGCAATCATGATCAAAGCAAGTCAGGAGATGGGTGCTTCGCTCGGCATCCGACCGTTCGCTGTCGTTCTACAAAATGACCGTTTCAATATCGCTTCCCTTCCGGATGCGCTTCCCTTTGAATGCAGGGAAGTCAGTTCATGGGAGCAGGTTTTCCGGAAACTCAGTTCGTTTCGTCCGGGATGCCTGTTGGTCGACTTCGACCACGAACGCGAAACGCTTTTGAATCAAGTTCGGCACTTCGCAGACCACGGGATACGGTTCTCGATGGTGGGCATTTCGGCAGACCAGTCACGGAAGACATTCCAACTGGCCGTCCGCAGTGGCTTCACCGATTTGGTCAACAGACCACTCGATCGTCGATCGTTGATCGATTCGGTCGAAGAAGCTTTTCGCACCGATAGCGATGGCAAAGACTCGCTCTGTGAAATCCGCAGTTGCTTTGGAAAACTAACGCCCAAAGAACGCGAGGTGCTTCCAGAACTGCTGCTGGGGATTCCCTCCCGCAAGCTGGCCAGCCTTCATGCGGTGACCTATCAAACGATCGATCGACATCGCAAGCATGTGATCGAGAAGATGAAGGTCGAAAACATGACCGAGCTCGCGATGAAACTCTATCGCAAATACTAGTGCCGCATGTCCAGTGCGATGCTGACTTGTCCGATGCGGCGTTATTGATCGAACACCACGATCAAGTCTGCCGCCTCATGCGGAGTCAGTTGTAGTGACACGGTGCCGTCTTCGCATCGAACCGTTTCGGGCAATTCGTCCAAGACGCGTTCGATGCCACTCGGGTCGGCATGAAACGCCGCATGAGGATGCGTTGCAAACTGCAGCTTGGCTTTCGCTGTTTTGGCTTTCGTCTGGACCAACGTCATGCGACATGCCAGTCGACCGTCACTGCGCCGGGCCGTTTGCATTTGGGTGACATGAACGTCCGGCGATCCGGTGTGCAGCAACCAAGCTTGATGCGTTTTACCATTTGAAGATCCGTTCAGCGGAATCGAAAACGGCGGTGCGATCAAACTGCGTGCGGCCGCAATCGTGTTCGGGCAATCAAACCCGTACGCGAGTTGAAAACTGAATGGCTTTTGGTCTGCGCTTGCGACGCCGATGACCGTATCCAGAAACCGGTCGCCGACTTTGCGATGCAGCGGCAGTCCGTATCCGCAGACCAAGGTTTGCTTTTCCGCTTCATCGATCAGTACACCGAGCGGCGATACCAAACGGCGTGAACTGGTGGAGTGTAGCTTGTCCCGGACAAGTGCACGCAACACGGACGCTTCACCCGCGACCGCGGTCCGTACGCTGAATGCTCGCTTGAACAGGCCTTCCGCATCGGGGAACGGTTCCCGTGGTTGGATGGTTCCGTCGAGATGCAGGAATCGACTGCCGCGATGCATTGTGTACTGCAGTTCGAACCCGGCGATCGGTTTTCCATCCGCTCGACAGAGATCGCCCCGGCAACGGATCACACCTTTCGCCGGACCAGACTCAACCGTTTTCATTTCGCGGCACAACATTTGACCGCCATCGCGACCGCCGGCCAAGGTTTCGCCGACGTTCAACCGCATCGACATCCGGTTACCACGCGACGCGCTATAGACGCCCGAAACACCGCCGGACTCTTCGCTGATGGAGACCGCCATGAACTCGTTTTTCAAGACCGCGGTTTCGGCGATGTCTTTCGCTTTACCCGTGAAGCGTTTCAGTAGCCCTGCGCCTTTGATCGCGTTTCCGCCACGCAGACGGGTGAATCCGAATGCAGGCACATCAATGGTGCTATCACAGGCATTCTTGATGTTCCTTATCGATCGAGCCGCCGAGTTTCCATAGATGTAGTCCGCATCATCGGGAGCTCCGCCCAGTTGGACTTGGCAGCGTGTCGCAGCACCATGCGGGTTGAAGCAGACCAAGTCCTCGGTTGGCTCGTCCGTTCCGGTCGCGTTTTCGCCGATCGCGGTGGCGATCTTTTCAACGGGCGATTGTCGTTGGTCTTGGTCAACGAGTGCCGGACGCACCAATTCGGCAATGGATTGCGTCACTTGCGCGGCTTCATCGCGAACCGAATTGACAAACGACTTGGCCAAATTGGCAAGCTGTTCATTCGGCGACGAAGCGGTTGTGATCTGGTGCACGATCGCGTCTGCCGCTTCGGGGGAGACGGCATTCAGGTGGCCGGAATGGTAGGGGCGTTCGCCTTCGGTAAAGTATTGATCGATTCGCCAGAAGCGGCCCATCGCGAGGCTCCATGACGCAGCACGGAGTAAATCGCGGTGACTGTCACAAACTTTGTCCGGCCAATGAACCAAGAGTGCCGTGGCAACTTCGCCGCCATCGATCGCTTCACCCATGTGGGCACCGATTGAAAGGTAAGCCGCATCGCTGGACGCGTCGATCGGTTTCGCCGTCAACGCTTCGATCTCGATATTGCCACTGCGAATCAACAGTTTGGATTCTTCGCCGTAGCCCGTGCCGCCTGAAAAATCCATGGGGATCACGCCGCGATATCCGATCGCGGTCAGCGACGGGATCAAGTCGACCGGTGTGCTGCCGCTCAGACGCGCATAAACAACGGGCGGTTGTTTCGTGGCTTGCTCAGCCAGCACGCTGCCTTCGCGGAATGAGCTCATCGCGTGCGCCATCGTCATCGCGTCCAAGCAGTTGGATTCGGATTCGGGATCGCTCGCCGATCCTCCGCCCGCCCAGCCGACGGAGTCTTTGCCCAGGGCTTCGACGAAGGGGGCCAGGATTGACGCGTCGCCTTTTTCCGAGGCATCGTTCACGATCGCGGATGCGACATCACCATCCAGCAAAACGTTCAGCGGGGTTCCCAAGATGCCGGCGGATTCGTTTTCACATCGGGCAAGTTCATTGAAGCGGTCCAGCCATCCTGATTCGATCGAGTCTCGCAGTACCTTTGGTGTCAACAGCGTCAGGTCAACCAAGTGTGGATCGCTGGTGAAATAGTGGTCGCGTTCTTCGCTCAAGCAATCGAACACATCATGCAGTGCTTCGGCTGTTCCGGCAGCATCTCGATCGCAGAACGCCTTTGCCGCCGCAACAATACGCGATTGCAGGTGCAACTCGTCGAGGTTGCTGGTGTAACGCAGTCGTCGCGTCATGATCTGAATTTGCAGCGACAGGTATCCGGCCGCATAGAAATCTTCGACGCCGATTGTGCGTGATTCATGTTGAAGCGGTTGCAGATCAGACGCTTGCGAATCGATCGCCAGCACGCTTAGCATCTCGGCACGATCGGCGCCAGCCACCCAAATGCAATTGGGGTTCGCGTCACACTTGCGACGGTATTCGGCAGGCACCATCCCCTGACTTGAATCCGGAACGACGACGACGCGAGGCCCGTCTGGAGTCGGCGCCACATCGGCGCGGTACCACGTGGGCAGCTGCTCGGTGCGGGCAAGCAACTGTGGATGCCACAGCACCGTCCATCCGGCGAGCAAGCTGCGGGCGTCCGTGTCAGAGCCGCCGGTTGGGAAGTCGTCTAAGGTTGCCGAGGGAAGGAGAACGGAGCACTCGTCAAAAGGATCCATCGATGACCTTGGAAGTTAAACTTGAGTCGCGTTGAAGACGCCGAAGGGGAAGCTCGAAACGTCTGAAAATTTGACGCTTGCCATTGCGTACGGATAGACTGCGTGCGGACAGCCTTTGCCAGCTGTGGATAGACTACGTGGGTCATCGACCGAAGCAACCCCGCGAGTTGATTGCGGGGGGCGTGCCAGTTGTCGGCCGTTCAATCACCGGTCGTCGAGCCACGGGGCGTCGGGCGGACCACGGGCTTCTCGATTTACCAATCAGTCACATCATGGGAAACACTGCTGCGGCAGGGTGCCGTGCTTTGAAGCGTTACCCTGTAGCCATGCCCTGGAGCGATACCCCGAATTCGAATGCTCCGTTTTTTTGCGTGATCGTGATGGGGAATGCCAGATCGTGATTGGGAATGCCAGTGTACTGGTCCCAAGCGACAGCCGGGTGGGGTGATCGTAGGTTTTTGCCCGGGGGAGGACCGAATCCGTTTCCGGTTGTACCGAAATTTGCATCAATCAGCCCAGTCGCACCAGTTTTCACCCTGGAAATTGATGCTCCGAGGAGGCTTGTCGTGGAGTCACGCAGTTAATGTGAGTAACCTTCAGAGGACGACGAGGGGCCTGTGCCAGTGTTTTTTGACACATCAAAGGCACGGGGACTTAGAAATCTGCCACAATTCAATGCAGAACGACCCCAAGGGATTGGCTTCTCGATCGTTAAACTAGTGGTCGCCGGTGTTTTGACCCGTCGGCGGACACGACCACCGAAGGAGACTCGTTACCCTACAGGAAGGGGTTTCGGGTAGCTCGCTTTTCAGTGGTCGCGGTTCGATCGCAAGATCTGAGCCGCGATAGCTGGTTTGCGACGGCAAAACTATTCGACGTCCATCGTCACCACTTTTCCTTGCATTCAGCACTATGGCAAAAAGTTCATCGGTTTGGGGAATCGAAATCGGCCAGTCAGCGCTCAAAGCACTGCGTTGCTCGCTGGTCAATGACGAAGTCGTCGCTGACGCCTTTGATCTGATCGAGTACCCCAAGATCCTCAGCCAGCCCGAAGCGGATCCCGAAGAAATGATCGCCGAAGCGCTCAATCAATTGATCGAGCGCAATGACGGGATGAATGAAAAGATCTGCATGAGTGTCCCCGGACAAAGCGGTCTTTCGAAGTTTTTCAAGCCGCCGCCGGTCGAAGTCAAAAAGATCGCTGACCTGGTCCGTTACGAAGCTCGCCAACAGATCCCGTTCGACTTGTCCGAGGTCGTGTGGGATTACCAGATGATGCCCGGCAGCATGGTCGAAGACGGCTATGCACTGGACTGTGAAGTTGGCCTGTTCGCGATGAAGCAGCAGCAAGCCAAGCGTCAAATGCAGCCCTTCAATGACGCGAACTTGGAAGTCGACGTTGTTCAGCTTGCCCCGATCGCACTCTACAACATGGTCGCTTACGATCGCATGAATGAGCGACTCGAAGGCGAGGTGTTTAATTCCGACGATCCGCCACAATCAAGCGTCGTGCTGTCTATCGGCACTGATAGCTCAGACTTGATTGTCACCAACGGGTTTCGAATTTGGCAGCGTAGCATGCCGATCGGCGGGAACCACTTCACCCGCCAGCTGACCAAAGACCTCAAGATGACGTTCGCGCAAGCGGAACACATCAAACGCAATGCCCGCGAAGCGGTCGATCCGAAGCTGATCTTCCAAACGATGCGTCCCGTGTTTAACGACCTCGTTACCGAAGTCCAACGCTCGATCGGGTTCTTCCGCAGTATCGATCGCAAGGCGGATATCGGCGAGTTGCTGGTGACCGGCAACACCGTCAAAATGCCAGGTTTGGCGGCCTATCTTGGCAAAAACTTGGGCTTCGACGTTCACGTGTTGGATCGCTTCAACCGTCTGGGTGGCGAAGACGTCTTGTCGATGCCCGCGTTCCGCGACAACGCGACGACCTTTGCTGTCTGTTATGGCTTGTGCTTGCAAGGTCTCGGCCAATCGCAGATGCATGCCAGCTTGGTGCCACAGGATATCATTACCGAGCGAATGATCCGGGCCAAAAAGCCTTGGACGGTCGCCGGATTGGCTTGCCTAATGTTCGGCCTGTCGACGAACTTTTACTTTACACAGCACAGTTGGCAGACCAGCCACAAAGACATTTGGAAATCGTCAAACACCGCCGTCGCAAACATGGCGAAGTACGCTGACGAACACACCAGCCAAGACGCCGATCTTGAAAAAACATTGACGTACTTGAACGCCGTCGGCGAAGAAATCGCTGGTGACGCGGATAAGCGAGTGTTGTGGATGGAGTTGATTCGTGGCGTCAACCAAATCATCCCACGTGGCAACTATCCCGATGGCCAGCTGCCTTCGCCAAAGGAATTGCCTTACGAGCAGCAAATCGATTTCCACATCACGTCGTTCGAAACGAAATATTACGACGAGGCCTCGCTGACGGAGTGGTTCGAAAAACGCACCAAACGGTTCACCGACGAAGACGCTGACTGGCGAAAAGTCATGAACGTGCCGTTGACTGAGGAAGAGAAAGCGGCTGGCGTAACGATCGAGCCGCCGACGGGACCCGCTTGGGTGATCGAACTACAAGGGTTCCACTACTTCAACGACGATTCCAGTGCGAAAATCGGTTTGGAAGGGAACAACCATACGCGCCGCTATCTGACGACCGCGTTTCGTGATCCCAGCAAGCTGCCCGATGATGTCAGAAACCGTGTGATCCGTTTGCCCAATCCAAACGATCCCAATGACATCGACGAGTACACGCCTGCGGAACTGGGGATCAGCTACCCGCTGATGCTGAACGTCGAAGATGCGTATGAAGTGAAAATTCCGAATCCCGATTACGAGCCGCCATTGACGACCGGAACGGGACCCGGCGGGTTTTCTGGCGGTCCGGCCGCTGCACCTGCCGAACCGGATCCGGATGCGGAACCGCAGTTCTTCACACCGAAACGGATGGACTTCGTCTTTCAGTTTCTGTGGAAGCCGACCACCTACGCCGAGCGGATGGAAGCCCGTCGGTTGAAGGCCGAGGAAGAGAAGGCCTTGATGGAAGAAAATGGCACGACGGATCCGGCCTCAGAAGATTCCGGGACTGATCCCGCTGCGACCGACGATTCCGTCGCAGCTAACTCCTAGCAGATTATTTCCTTCGTCTTTTGATCGCCTCTCGTCAACCAACAGCGCACCACTTTTCAACCTAACCAACTCGCCATGGACCAAGTCAAAGAAGCCCTCGCCGTCGCATTGAAGTACGGCTTCTGGATCGGCAGTACCGTTGTCCTGATCGGTGCGCTGACCGTCTGGTACCTCTCCACCAGCACCCTGGACAAGGAGATCGCAAGCCAGATCAGCAGCATTCAGTCTGACTTCAAGAAAGTCTCGCAGTATCAAAGTCAGATGCCTGCACAGCCCAACGAGCTGTCGCACATCGTCATGAACGAAATGATCGAAGAACGAAAAGGCGAAGTCATGGCGGCTTGGGAAAACGTCTTTGACGCCCAACGCAACATCCTGACTTGGCCGACGATCATGAAGGATGAGTTTCTAAATGAATTCCAGTATGTTCGTGATCCAGAAACGGGGAAGGTCGACAAGAGCAAACTGAAATTGCCGTTCGAAAAGTACGAAGAGTTCGGCAACACCGAACACGAAAACGTCAACCCCGAACTGCTTCGCCGTTACGAGCGTTACATCGGCACCCAGTTGCCGGCGCTCGCCGAGATCCCCAAAGCGAAATGGACCGCCGATTTTAACAAACGGCCCTCCGCCGGGATGGGGATGAGCATGGGGACGGGCATGGACAGCGGCTATGGTGACATGATGGCCAGCGGAATGAGCGGCCCGGCTACCAGTCGTGGCAAGGTTGATATCACCGGAACCACTGACGAGCCGGTCGTAAAATGGAGTTCCGGCAGCCAAGAGGCGTTGCTGAAGGACTTGTTCCCATGGCGTGGCGCAAAGAACTATCCGTCGGAACTCGACGTTTACTACTCCCAAGAAAACCTCTGGATCCTCAAACAGCTGTTGCAAATCGTGGCCGTCGTCAACGGCGATGCGAAACAAGCTTTCGAAGCCAAAATCCGCGAGATCAAAAGCCTGGCGATTGGTAAGTCAGTTTCCTTCACCGAGGGAACGATGTCCGAGCCCGGTTCACGCATCTCGGCGGGCGGTATGGGTGGTTACGGCAGCATGGGAAGCAGTGAAGCCTATGGCAGTGGGATGATGGATTCGATGGGGGGAATGGGAGGTGAAGGTGCGGGTTACGGCATGGCGTCTGACGTTGCCGCTGTTGATCCGGGCGATGGCCGGTATGTGAACACCGCGTTTGAGCCGATCGATGCCTCAAGCCTCCGCGGCGCATTCTCCAGTAACGATCCTTCCCAAGTCGCCATCGCGGTTGCGAAACGAATTCCCGTAACGCTGAAACTGCAAATGGAACAGCAGAGCATCCCTGCACTGCTTGCCGCCTGTGGTAACGCGCCGCTAATGGTCGACGTCTACCAAGTTCGCATCATGCCGAAAGGAAAATCCAGTACTGCTACCGGCGGAATGGGCGGTGGTATGGGGATGGACATGGGAATGAGTGGGATGAGCGGCATGGAAAGCATGGGTATGGGGATGGACATGGGAATGAGCGGAATGGGATCCGGCGGCGGTGCTGCTGTTGCCGGAGGCGCTGACGAAGAATTCCCCACCGACTTGGATGTGGAAATTTACGGTCTGATCTACTTCTGGAACCCGCCGAGTGATGAAGCACTTGGGGTCGATAAACTGAAGGATCAAGCTGAGATCACCATCGACGCATCTGCCGAAGTGATTGACGATTTGCCCAATCCGTCGGCAACCACACCCGCTGCTGATACGGTACCGCCGACCGTGACGACACCGGGAACCGGCACACCTGCAACGGACGCGACCGGTACCCAGCCACCGACGACGCCTGATGCGGGAACGCCTCCGGCACCAGGAACCACGCAGCCTGCGGCACCGGATGCTGGTGACCCAGCGACGCCTGGGGCCGCAACCACTCCGCCGCAACCAGCGGCAACAGTAACGCCAGCCGGAACAGATCCCGAAGTAACTGACGAGCCATAGTCAGCACGTGTCTGTGCGGCACCTAATCAAACTCATTTCACAGCAGCGGGATGAATCGAGTCATCCTGTTGATTTACCGAATACGAACTCTCGTTCAATCAGTCGCTCGTAACCACGAGACTTGCTATGGATTCCGACAAACTAAAAGATTTCGCGCTCTACAACTTCGAAAAGTTGATTGTGTTGCTGATCATTGCGGCGGCAGGGTTTCTCGCATGGATCGGTTACAGCAAAGAAGATATTCGAGCGACACGTGATCCGCAGCGTTTGGCGACGAGTGCGAATGAAGTGAAGAACGAAGTCGACAACAATCACAATGAAGAGGTTCTCGCCGAGCGGCGAACGAGCTTTGAAGAGTTCGATATCGCAAAAGAACAACAAAAGTTTCTCACCGCGATTCCGGCCAGTCTCTACACGCCACAGCTATGGGAACCAGGAAAAGTTGCGGCAAATAAAGTACGCCGCAAAGACCCCGAACTCAGCAAACCAGAGGGCATTCAAGTACAGGGCGTGATCGCATCGATGGCATATCGATCGAAGGATGGCTTGTATGCATTGGCTGATCTTGAGGCCGCCGACGAAGTCGAAAAAGTCGAGCAAAAGCCGACACGTAGCAGTCGTCGGAATTCTCGCCAGAACAACATGGCCGACATGTACGGCATGATGGGCGGCGGAATGGAAGGCTACGAGTCAGACATGATGATGAGCGGTATGGGCGCTTCGTCTTCGGGCATGGCCGCCTCGACTTCGGGACCGGTTCGTAAGCTTCCCGCCGACGAAAACCTCGGTACAAAGGCGGCACCAACCAAATCGGTTGCCAACGGCGAAGATCAGCCGCCGGTACCAGGTCTCGGCTACTTCATCGCCGGGTCAGCTGCGATTCCTCACAAGAAGCTGATCGATTCCTATCAAGAGGCCTTGTCCTACGCGGCTGAATACAACCCGCGAACACGTGACTTGCCCACGTACATTGCGTATCAAGTCGAGCGGGCAGACGTCACCAATAAAACGGTGGATCAATTGACCGACGATGATTGGATCCTTCGCGATTCGAACGAGATCACGATCCGAAACGCCGCCTTTTACTGGTCAGGCTTCGCACCGGAAATCGTGCCCCGTGATTATTGGGTCACTGGGGTCACGATGTGGATTCCGCCAATTTTGCTGGATCCGTACCAACGATTGGCGACTCACCCGTTGATTCCGTTGAAGACCCAGCGCGAACTGGATCAAGAGCAGCTCTTGACCGAGTCCGAGCTGGAGGCGCAAAAGCTGGGTAACGTCGACATGAGTAACTTCCAGGTTGATCTCAAAGGTGGCCAAACTCGCGCCGGTGGTGGCGGTTATGGCAGTGGCTATGGGAGCGGCATGGAAGGCGACATGGGCATGGGCGGCTACGGCAGCGGCATGGATAGCGACATGGGTGGGTATGGAAGCGGCTACGGCGGCAGTGGCTATGGCGGTAGCGGTGGCTCTGCTCGCGGAATGGAAGGCAAGGCGGCCGAGGAAAACCCGGTCGATTACAAGCTGCTTCGCTTTTATGACTTTGCCTACCTCCGCGGTGCACAGCGGGATAAGAACGCACCTCTTCGAGACCACAAGTACGTCTATCGAATTCGGTTTGCGGTTAATGATCCGAACTTCCCTGAGAAGCCGGAATTGCAACCCAAAGGAAAGTCACTCGATCCGGATGCCTACAGCCGTGTGGTCTCACTGGTCGCCAAAGCTGCACAAACACAAGAACGTGACTACAAACGATGGAGCGAATGGAGCGACATTAGCGAGCCCGTTTCGTTGCCCAAGAAGTTGGACCAGTCGTTCGTGGGACCGGCAAAGCCTAACAGCCGTGCCAAATACATGGAAATTGGGAACCGGGTCGTCGTCGCGGAAGGCGATGTACCAACCGCCGAAGTCGTCGCTAGCAGCTTCGACCTCGGTTTGGGGACGTTCGTTCCAACGACCATCGAAGCCAGCGAAGGTACGGTTCTAAGTGCCACTGTCGAATCCGCTGATGTCGTTGACCCAATCACTTTGGAAATCAAGAAGACCGGCGAAATGGTTATCGAGTCTGCGGCCACGATCATCGATCTAGAAGGTGGCGTTCAGATGCCGATCGTCAAAGATGATGAAGAGATGACGACGCCTGGAATGATCTTGATGGTCGATAGCGATGGCAAACTTGTGGTACGTGATTCCGTCGAAGAACAACGGATTTACCGCATCAAGTCGTACGCCAAAGAACGCGGTCTCTAATCAAACGGTAAGACGTCGCACCGTCTAGCCCCAACGTGAATCGCTCGATAGGTTGGAGGGAACGTAAAAAGCCCTCCAACCTGCAACGATTTGTCGCCGGAGCGATGACATGACCGACTTTGTTCGTGGACCATTTCCCCGCACTCGGATGCGTCGCTCGAGACGCTATGATTGGTCGCGACGTCTGGTCGCCGAAACGAATCTGTCGGTTGATGATTTGATTTGGCCGATCTTTGTGCATCCCGATACCGGGGCTCAGCCGATTGAGTCGCTACCCGGTGTAAATCGTCTGGGAGCGGAGCTCGCAGTCGATGCGGCGAAGCGTGCGGTTGATCTGGGAATCCCCGCAGTTGCCATCTTTCCCGCGACGCCTCCGAATTTGAAGACGCCAGGGGCTGAGGAAGCGACCAATCCGAACAATCTCGTCTGCCAAACAGTCCGTGCAATCAAGAAAGCGGTGGGGGATTCTCTTGGCATCATTTGTGACGTCGCACTGGATCCTTATAGCAGTCATGGGCATGACGGAATCGTGCGTGATGGCGACGTTGTCAATGACGAAACGGTAGCGATCCTTCAGCAGCAGGCCGTTGTCCAAGCGGATGCCGGCTGCGATATCATCGCGCCTAGTGACATGATGGATGGTCGGATCGGGGCGATACGAGACGCCCTTGAATCCGCCGGTCACCAGAATGTCCAGATCATGTCGTATGCCGCTAAATATGCGAGCGCGTTCTATGGTCCGTTCCGCGATGCCGTCGGGTCAAAAGGCAACTTGGGAGGTGCGAGTAAGAAGACCTATCAGCAGTATCCCGCACAAGGCGACGAAGCACTGCAAGAGGTCGCGTTGGATTTGGCAGAAGGCGCCGACACAGTGATGGTAAAGCCGGGGATGCCATATCTCGACATCGTTTCGAGAGTCAAGCAGACGTTTGCGGTGCCGACATTCGTCTACCAGGTCAGCGGCGAATACGCCATGCTTTCCGCAGCGGGGCAGTTGGGGTGGCTCGACCGTAAACAGGTGGCGCTCGAGAGTTTGCTTGGGTTCAAGCGTGCGGGCGCCGACGGGATCCTCACCTATTTCGCTCCCGAAGCCGCAGAGTGGTTGAGTTAAGCCCGAGTCATTCAAGACTTCGTATACCAGTTCTGCCGCGCATGCTGCTACTCAGGCTTCCAACCTGGTTCCGTATCGAATTTGAACGCGGCTGTCGCTACCTCGCAACAGAATTGGCGTGTGGCTGCGGATGAATATCGGGCGACAATTCCTTGGCGATCGACGCGCCCACGTTGGCTTCTGGCCACGCCTAACTGATTGCGTCACATTCCACTTCGCTCTCTGGCTTTCTATCAATGAACGCACTACTCGACGCAGTCCTTTTCGCGGCCGATAAACACAGCGACCAACGAAGGAAAAATGCTGCCGGGACTCCATACATCAATCACCCCATCGAAGTCGCCGACCACTTGGCGCGTGTTGGAAATGTCGCGGACCAGTCCATTTTGATTGCGGCGTTATTGCATGACACCGTCGAAGATACCGAGGCGACTGAATCAGAAATTCGCGAACGCTTTGGCTGCGATATCGCGGCGCTGGTGATGGAGTGCACCGATGATAAATCGCTGCCCAAGCAAGAACGCAAACGCCTGCAGGTCGTCAACGCTCCCCATAAAAGCGATGGTGCCAAGCAAATCAAACTTGCTGACAAGACCTGTAACCTACGTACGATGCTTGATGATCCGCCGCAAGATTGGCCGATTTCGAGGCAACTTGAATATGTCCGCTGGGCAAACGAAGTCATCGCCGGACTGAAAGGTATCAACGAAGCGCTCGACAACGCAGCGGATGCGGTCGTGCGTGACTGCCTTGAACATCTCAAGCGTCAGGCGAGCTGATTAGCTGTCGCTACGCTTGCGAGCGGCCGCACTAAGTTTTTCCCGGAGTTCGACCAGCAGGATTCCAAGCTTGTTCTGTCCTGAACCATCGCCACCGTCACCCCAGTACGAATCGTTTCTGGTGTGTTCAACAATCATCGCGTCGCCGGTCGCCAACAACAATTGGGTTAACGGTGGATGTTGAGCGAACTTTGCAGCCAGTGCCCCTCGCATGACGTCGTCTTTGACCTTCTCCCAATCCGATCGCAGCGGGCGGCTACGGTCACGGCCCATGATTGCCGCTTTCATTGGTGATTCGACAATCCGGATCTCTTCTGCGTGGGGCGTGCCCACAAACTTCTGAGCTTGGAAATAGTGTTCGCTCGTCGGCCAGGTCTTGCCGTCAAGTTCGAAAGGAAAGGGGGCAAAGTTCGAGAACTCGCCGTACTCCTCATCCACTAGGTAAAACCTGATGCTTTCGTTTAGTCGTATTGGTCCCATGTTTCCATGACTTCGTCGACGGTGTTGACCCACTTTCCGGGCGGGTAAACATAATAGCGAGATGGATCCGGGTCAAAGTTTAGCGGTTCAATAAGGCCGCTTCGTTCGACGTATTCATGTTCTGTGGTCCAGACAGAAAGCATCGCACCATTTGCGGCACGAAACTCGTATCCGTTCGAGGTACCGCTATCACGACTCCAGGTATTATTACGAACAGCCTCGTATTGATCACCGAATTTGGACCGTCGGTACCATGTGGGGCCATAGTTGAACGCGATCGCGATGAGCATCATCGCGATAAGGAGCGTCCGAATGGAGAATCGCTTGCTTCGCATTTTGATTTTGACAATTTGCGAAGACGGGAGTTGGTGAATGATTCAGCGGCTGTACCGAACGATCAAACCTGGTCCTTTTGCGCCATCTTTTCGCGAAGCTCTTTACACGCATCCGATGGGCTGCTGCACAGCGAACAACTTGTGCTGCCATCTGGATTCGTTTGGGCGTTTAGGCCTCCGCAAGATCCGCTGATTTGTTTGCGCCCAAAGATCACTCCGACTGCCATCGCAAAGAGCAAAATTGAAAACACACCGAAGGACAGGATGGTGATCGGCAGCACCTGTTGAAACAAGCTTTTCTCTGGAGCCGCACCGGCGTCAGCATCGGCTTGATCGCTCTGCTCGGAACCCTCGGCGTAGGCCGCTAAGTTGCCAGTTCCGTGCAAGGCAAATGAGTCTTCCGTCCGCTGGGCAAGCAAAACGTTCAACTCGTTGTCTTGGGCGAGTTTTAGTGCCGCATCGGTGCCAACGACGCTGAGCGCTGTTGCCCACGCATCGGCTTGCATGCACAACGGGGCGATCACCGTGATGGATGCAAGGTTGTGTTCGATTGGCTTTGCCGTCCGAGGATCGATGGTGTGCGAATATCGCTTTTTGCCAACGGTGAAGAAGTTGCGGTAGTCGCCGGATGTCGCCATCGAATTGCCGGCGTCATCACCTGGATTCATTGCATGTGCGACCATCACGGTTTCTTCGTTCGTGTCGGGCAACTGGATGCCAACGCGCCACGGACCATCCGGTTTCTTTCCGAACGTTCGAACCTCTCCGCCGATTTCCACAAACGCGGATTCAATGTCGAGAGACTTAAGCCGATCGATCACGCGATCGACACCATGGCCTTTGGCGATTGACGAAAGGTCAATTCGCAATCCCGCGACGTCTTTCTTGAGAGACGGTGGATCGAGGCGAACGTGCAGTTTCTCGTAGCCAACAATCTCGCGAAGTTTCGTGATCTCGTCATCGCTTGGGACTGTGTTGGTCCGTTCGGTGGGACCAAAGCTCCACGCATTGACGAGCGGTCCGACGGTGACATCAAAGGCACCCTCGGTCAGCTTTGAAACTTGCTGTGCGTAATCGACGACTTCCGCAAATGGCTTGCTGACTTCAATCCAGTCGGTGCTATCGGAATCGTTGAATTGCGAGATCTCCGACGCTTTGATGTAAGTGGACATCTCGTCGTTGACCTGACGCAGTTCGGCATCGATGGCCAGTTTCAGGGTCTGGTCGTCTTGCTCGCTTCCGCCCAGCACTTTGACCATATAGCTGGTGCCCATCGTTCCGCCGTTGAACTGGCGAATCTCGTCGCCGGGCGGTGCCTGGGCAAACGCATTGGACGCTACTGTAAGCGGCAGCGCGATGGCAGAAAAAGCACAGGCGTAAAAAAACGCGGCGAGTGCAATACTTCGCCGCGTGGTTTCAATTGTCATAAGACAGTTATCTTGAGATGGGGAAACTTGCGGTTCCTATCCGCCGAAGTCATCGTACATGATGTTTTCAGGCTCAACACCCAAGTCATCCAACATCTTGAAGACGGCCGCATTCATCATCGGCGGGCCACAGATGTAGTACTCGATGTCTTCCGGTGCAGGGTGGTTGGCGAGGTAGTTTTCCAACAACACCTGGTGGATGAAACCTTGGTAGCCGGTCCAGTTGTCTTCTGGCAACGGATCCGACAACGCGATGTTGAATTTGAAGTTCGGGAACTCTTCTTCGATCTCGCGGAAGTGGTCGACGTAGAACAATTCTCGCATGCTTCGACCGCCGTACCAGTAGCTGACTTTGCGGTTCGTCTTGCGACGTTTGAAGAGTTCGAAGATATGGCTACGCAGAGGAGCCATACCCGCACCACCACCGATGTAAACCATTTCGGCGTCCGTGTCTTTGATGAAGAACTCACCATAGGGGCCGCTGATGGTCGCTTTGTCGCCGGGTTTCAGGTTAAAGATGTAACTGGACATCTTTCCTGGAGGCAACTCGGGGTTGCGTGGCGGTGGCGTGGCAACACGGACGTTCAGCATGATGATGCCTTTCTCGCCCGGGTAGTTAGCCATCGAGTAAGCACGCACGACTGGCTCGTCAACTTTGGAGACGAATCGCCAAATGTCGTACTTGTCCCAGTCTTCGTGATACTCTTCTTGGATCGCGAAGTCTTTGTAGTTAGCTACGTGAGGAGGGCATTCGATTTGAATGTAACCACCAGCTTTGAAGTTAACGTCTTCGCCAGCGGGCAGTTCGAGAACGAATTCCTTAATGAACGTCGCAACGTTTTCGTTGCTTTTGACGGTGCATTCCCACTTCTTGGTTTCGAAAGCTTCCTCGGGGACTTCGACGTGCATGTCTTGCTTGACAGCAACTTGACATGACAAGCGATTGCCTTCGGCAGCTTCCTTTTTATTGATATGGTCCTTCTCGGTTGCCAGGATCTCGCCGCCGCCTTCGGTCACTTTGACGCGACATTGGGCACAGGTACCACCGCCACCACAGGCGCTGGAAACGAAGATACCGGCGTCCGCGAGGGCGCCCAGCAACTTGCCACCGGCGGGGACTTCGATCTCTTTCTGTTCATTGACCAGAATTTTGACCGGACCCGATGCGACGAGCTGCTTTTTGGCTAGCAAAATGACGACCACCAGTGCCACCACCACCGCGGTGAACATGAGGACGCCAAGTATGATGGTGGACATTTTTGTCTCTTTGGCTGATTGATTTTATAAGGGATGCAACAAAGGGCTGGCGATTGACTACAGCTGAATACCGCTGAACGACATGAACGCAAGCGCCATCAAACCAACCGTGATAAACGTGATGCCCAAACCGCGGAGCGGTGGAGGCACATCGCTGTACTTCATCTTTTCACGAATACCGGCCAGAGCAACGATTGCCAGTGCCCAGCCGACACCACAGCCAAGGCCGTAGGTGCACGATTCGGGGAAGCTGTAGTTGCGTTCTTGCATGAACAGCGAAGCACCCAGAATGGCGCAGTTCACGGTGATCAGCGGCAAGAAGATCCCCAGCGTGTTGTAAAGCGAGGGAACGAACTTGTCCAAAAACATCTCGAGGATTTGGACCATCGCGGCGATCACCCCGATGAAGCTAATGAATCCGAGGAAGCTCAGATCGACGGTTGAAAAGTCGATCGTTTCCGTGGAGACGAAGCCATTCATCCAGGTAAGCGCGCCTTTCTTTAACAGCAACGCATAGATCAATTGGTTCGCAGGCACGGTGATCGCTTCGATCACGACCACGGCGACGCCGAGGCCTAGTGCCGTTTTCACGTTCTTGCTGATTGCCAAGAACGTACACATCCCAAGGAAGAACGAGAGTGCCAGGTTCTCCACGAAGATGGCTTTCAGCAAAATGCTGAGGTGAGTTTCGATCACATTTTCCATGGTTCGGCTCCCTTACGCCTCTTCGATTTGTTCGGGTTTGTTGGCGCGGATGATCCAGATCAAGAAGCCGATCAGGAAGAACGCGCTTGGTGGCAACAGCATCAGGTTGTTGGGGTTGTACCAACCACCGTTTCGGTCAAGCTTCAGAATCTCGAAGCCAAGCAAGGTGCCGCTACCGAGCACTTCGCGGAAAACCGCGACGAACAGTAGGACCAAGCCGTAACCGAGGCCGTTACCGACACCGTCAAGGAAACTGACACCGGGTTTGTTCTTCATTGCGAAGCCTTCGGCGCGACCCATGACGATACAGTTGGTGATGATCAGACCAACAAAAACGCTGAGCTGTTTGCTGATGTCAAACAGGTACGCTTTGAGGATCTGGTCGACCACGATCACCAGCGAGGCGATCACGCACATTTGCGCGATGATTCGGATGCTGCTGGGGATGAAGGATCGAATCGCACTGACGCAAAAGTTACTGCACGCCGTGACAAGAAGTACGGCGATCGCCATTACGATCGAGGTTTCTAATTTGGTCGTGACCGCGAGTGCACTACAAATCCCAAGGATCTGCAGGGCGATCGGGTTGTTGTCGACGAGCGGATCGAAGACGACCTTTTTCGCTTTTGATGCTGCCATGTCTTAGGACCCCGACTTTGCGGCGTGTTGTTCGTTCAAGTTTTTGATGAATTTGCCGTAGCCATCATCGCTCGACCAGTAACGCAGCAACGTGGTGACACCGCGGCTGGTAATCGTCGCACCCGACAAACCGTCAACGGCATACATGCTGCCCGAGGGGGCGGGGCCTTTGGCGACGATCGCGGCAGGTTCGCCGGCTTCGTCGTAAAGCTTCTGGCCTTCCCATTGGGCTTTCCATGCTGGGTTGTCGACTTCACCACCCAGTCCCGGTGTTTCGGCGTGTTGGTAGAACGTCAAACCCTGGATGGTTTCCAGGTCACTGCGGAGAGCCAGGAACCCGTACAGCGTTGACCACAAGCCTTTGCCGTAGACGGGCAAAACAACTTGTTGGAACTCGCCTTCCGAACCAGGCTTCTTCACCAGATAGACCTTGGCGATCTTCTCGCGGCGGTCGACGCCTGGGTCGTACTTCACATCAGTGATCGCGACGCTCGTGTCGGGCTTTTCAGCTGCTTCACGCGGGTCGTACTTGGCTGGGTCCATGTCGGTGACGTATTCACCGGTTTCCAGGTCGACCAGCTTTTCGCTGATCCAGCTGGACAATTCATCGATTTGTTCTTTGGAAAGTTCTGCCGCCGGCAAGCCATACTCGCCGCGAGCCAAGCCGGTCGCGTCGAGGATGTTCTTTTGACGGTCGAGAACTTTATTCTGTTCCTGCTTCTCGCGTAGGCCGACCGCAGCAACGCTGACGACGGCGGAGCAGACCACACACAGAACGGTTGCGGCCAGCAGGGTTCCGATCATTGAATCACGTTGCGGCATAGCGGGCCATCCTCCGACGAACGTTCATCGAGACAACGAAGTAGTCGATCAGCGGTGCGAAGACATTGCCGAACAAAATCGCCAGCATGATGCCTTCGGGAAACGCCGGGTTGATGCAACGGATAAGAACCGTCATGAACCCGATCAAGCCGCCGTAAATCCATTTTCCAGTTTCAGTCATTGAGGCACTGACAGGGTCAGTGGCCATGAAGACCAAGCCAAACGCCAAGCCACCGACGACATAGTGCCAGTAGAACGGCACGTCCATCATCGGGTTGGTGTGTCCGCTGACGCCGTTGAGGAACAGCGACGTTCCCGCAACACCGGCAAGCACACCCGCCATGATCTTCCACGAACCGATTCCGGTTCCGATCAGAATGGCTGCTCCGATCAAGCACATCAGGGTGCTGGTTTCGCCGACGCAACCTTGGATGGTGCCTAGGAAAGCACTGCTCAAGGTGATCGGTTCGGTCCAGGTGACCGGGTCGGCTTGACCGAGTGCATAGTTCACGCCTTGGAGTGCGCTCAGTGCGGCATTGGTCTCGCCGGTCGGATCGGGAGTCGCAGCAGCCATCTGGCCAAGCGCGGTCGCTCCACTGAACCCGTCAACAGCGGTCCAAACTTTATCGCCACTGATCTGGCCGGCGTAGGCAAAGTACAAGAACGCACGGCTGGTCAAAGCGACGTTCAGGAAGTTTCGCCCGGTACCGCCGAACACTTCCTTGGCGACGATGACACCGAACGCGATCCCGACGGCGACTTGCCAAAGCGGAATCGACGCGGGGAGCGTCAGTGGGAAGAGCAAACCGGTGACCAGGAATCCCTCGTTGATCTCATGTCCGCGAAGAACACTGAAGACCAGCTCGATATGTCCCCCGACAAACATGCACACGATGTACATCGGAAGGAAGTGAATCGCGCCGAGGAAAAAACAGTCGGTGATATTGGTCGGATCATTGGTGAAGCCCAGCCAATGGTGGAAGTCAAAATACAGTCCACCTTGGTACAGTTCGCCGGCTTCAGCGGCGTGTTGGATTGCGAGGTTGGCCTGGTAACCAACATTCCACATTCCGAAAATAGTCGCTGGCACGAGGGCCATGACGACGGTGATCATCATTCGCTTCAGATCGATCGTGTCACGCACGTGTGTTTTACCGTGTGCGACTTCGCCCGGTGTGTACAAGAACGTATCAAGCGCCTCGTACATTGGATACGCGATCTGCAGCGGTCCGCCCTTAGCAAAGAGCGGATGGACTTTGTCCAGAGCATCGCGAAGTGCTTTCATTGGTTATCCGTGTCCAAAAAATTTCGGATGAATTGAATCGATTCAGAATTGCCGAAATCAAATTGCTGGAATCGATGGCGGCTAGCGCCAATCGTTGATTGGTTTATCCTTCGCGTTCGATCGTCGTCAGGTTTTCACGAAGTAGCGAGCCGTACTCGTACTTCCCTGGGCAGACAAACGTGCACAAAGCCAAGTCTTCTTCTTCTAGTTCAAGTGCACCAAGCTGTTGAGCTTGGTCGGTGTCACGCACAATCAGAGCTCGCAACAGCTGGGTCGGCAAAATGTCGAGCGGCATCACCTTTTCATAGGTTCCCAGGGGAACCATCGCTCGCTCGCTGCCACCAGTGCTGGAGGTAAATGCGAATTTTTTGCCGGGAAGCATCGCCGAAGCGAACACGCGTGTGGTGCTGTACTTGTCGAATCCGGGCATTTGCCAGCCCAGGAATTCACGCACGTTGCCTTCTTCGATGATCGAAATCTGGGTGTGATAACGTCCCAAAAAGTCGTGTGGGGCAGTGGATGTGCGTCCGTTGAGAACTGAGCCGGAGATCGGTCGGATGTTCAAGTCGCTCGCATATTCGCCATCGATCAATTCGGTGACCGAAGCACCCAAGCGGGTTTCCAGCAATCGGGGCTTGTCCACGACTGGACCGGCGAGGGAAATCACACGGCGAACGTCCAGCATTCCGGTGGTGATCAAAGCACCGATCGCGATCACATCTTGGTAGCCGATGTACCAAACGGTCTTATTTGGGCCGACGGGATCAAGCTCGTGGATGTGAGTCCCAACCAGTCCGGCAGGGTGCGGGCCGCCAAATTCGCTGACCTGCACGCCATTGACGCCATCGCCGGGGATTTCTGATCCAGGGGCTTTGCAGACGTGCACGGTGCCTTCAGTCAGTTTCGTCAGGGCTCGCAATCCCAGGATGAACTGATCTTTGCGATCTGCCATTGCGGTTGCCGGGCACGCGGCAAGCGGGTTGGTGTCGATCGCTTGAACGAAGATGGAGCTCGGCGAACTCGCCGGTGCCGGCACCTTCCCGAAAGGGCGTGTCCGCAACGAAGTCCACAGACCGCTTTCGGTCAACAGACCCGTAAGCGAATCCTTGGTCATCGAATCCAACTCCGCGACATCGAATTTGACCGCATCGGCTTCAGTCGCCGCGGGGTCAACATCGATCACGATGGCTTCGAATTTCCGTTTCTTGCCTCGAATGACGTCAGCAACCGTCCCGGCGGCAGGAGACGTGTAGGTCACGCCTTCTGTCTTTTTGTCGGTGAACAGTGGTTGACCGAGTTTTACCTTGTCACCGGGTGCGACCAACATCGTTGGTTTCATGCCGATGTAATCGTCGCCGACTAAGGCAACCTGTTTGACAGGTTTGGCGACTTCAATGTGCTGGGCGGGATTGCCGAGAATCGGAAGATCCAAGCCCTCTTTGATCGTGATCATATGGCTAGGGAGGAGCGGTGGGTGTGCATCCGGCGATTGTGATGTAGATCGCGGCAGCGAATCGCGGACGTGCCGAAAGTTTGTGATATTTTTCACAAACTCGGTCCGTGTCAAAGCCCGCGACAACAAATCACGGGCTTTTCAGACTCTTCACAACGTTGCTGTGCGGAATATTACAACTCTTTAGTGTGCCCGCAAAGGGCAGGTGGCAGATGTAGCGTCAGTCCTCAGATAAAGCTGGCCTTTAGGGAGGGCTCGGTGCCGGTGTTTGCAGTCTAGCGAGGTGATCTTCCGCAAGAGGAAGTTTTAAGGCATCTCGTCGTTTATCCCTAGGAGTGTAATTGATCTGATAGGCGCCAATCGCTGAGCCAATCACGATCTGTGTTTTGGCTTCCCGTCCTTCACCAACACGCCTTAGTTACCTTGTCTCAGTCCGAACCACTCGCAGTTTCCGATCAGAACGACGCAACCGAACGGCGCGCTGATATCCGGAATGTTGTCATTATCGCGCACGTTGACCACGGCAAGACGACCCTCGTCGATTGCTTGCTCAAACAAAGTGGTCAGTTCCGAGACACGGAGTTGAGAGAGGAGCGAATCCTGGACTCCAACGATTTGGAGCGTGAACGCGGGATCACGATTCTGTCGAAAAACATCGCGATCAACTATCGCGACACGAAAATCAATTTGATCGATACGCCTGGTCACGCTGACTTTGGCGGTGAAGTCGAACGCGTCGTTCGGATGGCGGATGGCTGCTTGGTGCTCGTCGATGCCGCTGAGGGGCCAATGCCCCAGACGCGTTACGTGCTCGAAAAAGCACTCGCCGCCGGTGTGAAGCCGATCATCGTGGTGAACAAAATCGACCGCCCCGACGCCCGTTCGGCTGAAGCTCTCGACGAAGCACTCGAGTTGCTCGCAGAGCTCGGTGGTGAAGATCAACTAGACTCGGTCGCTTACGTCTTCGCGAGTGCGAAAAGCGGCTTCGCGACAAACGATCCCGATGAGCCAAGTGAGGACATGCGGCCGTTGTTGGATCTGCTCGTCGATCACTTGCCCGGACCACAAGTCGACGCCGATTCGCCTCTGCGAATGATGGTGACGACGCTTGATTGGAGCGAATACGTCGGCCGGATCGCGGTTGGCCGCATCGGTGCCGGTGGAATC
This sequence comes from Rhodopirellula sp. MGV, assembly GCF_002251265.1. NCBI lineage: Bacteria > Pseudomonadati > Planctomycetota > Planctomycetia > Pirellulales > Pirellulaceae > Rhodopirellula > Rhodopirellula sp. MGV. The sequence continues at coordinate 70,091 of NZ_NPDI01000050.1, forward strand.
ACTGCCGGTCAGACGATCGAGATGCACCAAAAAGAAAGCGTCGTCAAACAGAAGGTCGCAGGCCTTTATGTCTTCGATAAACTCGGCCGTACCAAGACCGATTCCGCTCAAGCTGGCGACATCGTCGCGATCGAAGGACTTGAGGGCGTTGAAATCGGCGACACGATTTCGATGGTCGATGCGAACAACCCTTATCCGCGTTTGGCTGTCGACGAACCGACGCTCGAAATGGTGTTTGCGGTCAACTCTTCTCCGTTGGCCGGTCGCGAAGGCAAGTTCGTGACGACCCGTCAGATCAAAGGACGCTTGGAAAAGGAACTCGAACGAAACGTTGCACTGCGGGTCGAGATGATCCCCGGCACCGAAGCTTATGCTGTCAAAGGTCGCGGCGTTCTGCACTTGGCCGTCTTGATCGAAACGATGCGACGCGAAGGATACGAGCTCAGCATCGGCAAGCCTCGCGTGATCAACCGCGACATCGACGGAAAACCGCACGAGCCGTTTGAATCGCTGCGTGTGGAAGTGCCCACCGAAGCGATGGGGCCTGTCATGGAACTCGTCGGTTTGCGACGCGGTGCGCTGGAGGAGATGAAACAGCGTGGTGAGTACAGCTTGCTGCGATTCACGATTCCATCGCGTGGCTTGATCGGGTTGCGAACACGATTGCTGAACGCGACTCGCGGGACCGCAGTGATTCACCACCGATTTGAATGCTATCGCCCTCTTGAGGCCGATGTCCCACGTCGCGCCAACGGCGTGCTGATTTCGATGGTCAGCGGCAAAACGATGCCTTTTGCTTTGTTCGCATTGCAAGATCGCGGCGAATTCTTTGTCGGGGCAGGCCAGGAAGTCTACGAAGGGATGATTGTTGGGGAGAACGCCCGCGACAACGACATCACCGTGAACCCCTGTAAGGAAAAGAAGCTGACCAACATGCGTGCATCGGGCAGTGACGAAAACGTCGTCCTGAAACCGCCACGCGGCATGTCACTGGAAATGGCTTTGGAGTACATCGAAGAAGACGAGTGGGTTGAGGTTACCCCAGAAAATATCCGATTACGCAAAATCTTGTTGAAAGAATCGGACCGCCGACGCGAATCACGTCGCTAGAAGTTGGCTTTGGTCGGTTTACTGCGATTTCGTCTCCGGCGGAGTCGCGGCTTAATTGGAGCTGGCAATTTTGGTCTGGGCAGGCTTTGTTGCGGGTGAGCGACGAACCGAGTGTGATGGGTTGGCGTACAATCACATCGGAATCGAAGGCACCCACAATCGAAAGATCGCCTCGTATCAAAACTTAGCCTCCAGCTCCGTACAAAATCGATTCCACAGACGACGGTTGCATTGTTTTGAAGCACTGTTGGGCTGCAAGACAGAGAAGGTCCATCGCGGGTGCTCCGCCGATTGTCCTCCCCAGCGGAATCGTGCTTGGTTTTCAGTGCAACCTTTGCTCCCCACATCATTACACGCCCACATCCAAAATTCCCACGGCGCCACCTCCCATGACGAAATCACGCTTCGCGTTCGGTCTGACGTTACTCGCTGCATTTGCATTCACTTCACTGTCTGGCTGCGATAAAGCTTCCACCACCTCTGTCAGTGAAAGCAGTGGCGAGGAAGGCCACGATCATGATGATCACGACGGACATGATCACAGTGAGCACGACCATAGTGCACACGATCACGGTGACGAGCACAGCCATGACTTTGCTTCAATTGTCGAGATCGCCGATGAGTTGACTGCTCTGAATACTGACATCGGCAAGCACTTCGGCGAAGGCGATCCAGAGGGTGCGCACGACCCGTTGCACCACGTTGGCGAAGTCTTGCTCGCAGCTGAGCAGTGGGTGGCAAAGATGGACGACGCCGATAAGAAGGCCAAAGCACAAGCAGCCGTTGATTCGCTGCTCGATGACTTTACGGCTGTCGACGATACGATGCACGAAGTCGACGACGTGAGCGAACGCACTGAAAAGTATGACAGCGTAAAGGACTCAATTCAAAAGTCGATCGACGAATTGAAAGGGTTGGAGTAATGGCGATCAAACGTAGGCAGCTCTCGGCTTATTTGACATCGATCTCGATCGCATGTTTGGTTGCGGTCGGTTGCAGCAGCAAGAAAGTCGGTGTCAACGGAACCAACGCGCAAACCGCTTCGAAGCCAACTGCGCCGGAATTGGTTCTCACAGAAATGCCCGCTGGCGAAGTGAGTACGCCGACCGAAATCAAAGACGCTGCTTTGGAAACCGCTTCAGTCGTACTTGCCGGACGTATTGATGCGGGGGACACGGATCCGTTTCAGCCAGGCGAAGTCGCGTTCATGATTTCGGAATTGCCGGACGAAGAGCACGCCGGTGATGATCCCGATCACGCTGACAATTGTCCGTTTTGTAAGCGCAAGTTGGCACAGGCTCCCAAAGCGATTATTCAGTTCCTGGACGCCGACGGAAAGATTCGCAGCGGGGATGCCCGCAAAACGCTTGGGGTTGTCAAAGGCGACGAGGTGGTCGTGACCGGTGAAGCGACCTTCAAACCGGAAATCGACACGGTTCTGGTCAAGGCAACCGGGCTCTACCGAATGCCGCCACGCTAGGTCTGGTTTACCGGACCGTTGTGACCGGCAGGCCCGTTCGAACCAAAGCTGCATAAAGTGGTTGGAAATGGCCCCCTCAAGCGGCGCCGAATTGCCCTGGGCCCTCCGGGCTGGTAATCTGTTGACATCAATAAAAGGCGGGTTTCTCTGGAAGTCCGCCAAGAATGAATTCCTGGTTTGAATTCATTGGCCCCTCCCAATACCTATAGCAGCAGCGTCAATGTCGGCCACCACTAAGGAAAACAACGGGGAAGTCTTGGTTGTCGGATTTAAGGACAGCAAGATCTTGGACAGTCAACGGATCGAGCTTGTCGGCCGAGAGTTGCAAGAGTCTGTGCCGCAGGCACTCAACAAAAAGTTGCTGCTGAATTTCCGCGGCGTTTCGTTCATGTCGTCCGCGATGATCACCAAGCTGGTCATGTTGAACAAGACCTGCAAAGCACAAAGCGTGACCCTGAAGTTTTGCGAGGTTTCGCCGAACGTTTTGGAAGTGTTCAAAATCACCAACTTGAACAAACTGTTCGACATTCAGGCGTCTGAAGAAAAGGCGATCGCTAGCTTCGACAAGAAAGGCTGGTTCAGCTGAGCTGAGTCACTAAAGAGTCGCCAAACGCCATGAGCACGCCTGATCAAGATTCGGGATTGTCTGCGTCCGAGTTGATCGATCTGGAACGTGCTCAGATCGGCCATGATATTCATGACTTGCTTTTGCCGTTGATCTTTGGCGCTTCGGCGACGTTGCAATCCGTCCCGACAAAGTCCACTGACGGAGAGGTTTGTCTCGATCAAGCGTCGGCAGACAAGATCGAGATGGTGAAGGAGTGGTTGCAGGACGCGCTCTCGCTTGGACGCAACATGCTCACCCAGATCTATCCTCCTGAACTCGAGCACATGCCTTGGTTGTTGGCCGCCAAGGACGCGGTGGGCAAAGTCTGTGAGCAGAGTTGTCAAGCGAATTGGGTCGCTAGTGACGATTGCCCGCTTTGCCTAACCGAGCTCGAAAAGGGTTTGGCAACGACAGCGTATCGTATCTTGATCGAATCGGTGCGGAACGCGGTTCGCCATGGAAGCGCGACTGAAATTGTCATCCGCTGCAATGCAAGGTCATTGGTGATCAGCGACAATGGATCTGGTTTTGATCCCACCTCGGTTCCAAGTGGCCACTTCGGAATTCGGGCCATGAAAGGGCGAGCCACGCTTGTCGGTCAAACTCTGACGGTTCGTTCAGAACCCGGTGGTCCAACCGAAGTGCAACTCACTTTGTCATAGCAGTCTTTAGAGTAGCGAACGCAGCGAGACGAAAATGATCAGTCCTGCATCTTGCGTCGCAAAGTAGTGGACGGTGTTGCCCGTGTTGGTATTCATCGTCGCTTTCGACAGATGGTTGATTTGATTCAGCAAGTGTCCAATCGGTTGGTCGGTGGTTTGCGCCAAGCGGAACAATCTTTGGCGCCAAAATTGGGAGTACCCCTCAAGTAACCACTGAAGTGTCATTCGTTCATGGCGTGCTTTCAGATATTTAGGGTACAGCCATCGGTAATACGAGAGGAGCATGGCAACGAGCCACATCACGATCAGAGCGGCGCATAGCACCACGCCTAGGTCGCCGGTGTTAAACATCAGTGCGATGGGGATGGTAAACAGGCTTCCGACCAGCGTTCCAATAAGCGACCAAGCAATCATTGGATGGATGTAGTATTTGGATCTTGCCCGTTCTTGTCCGTTGAGAACTTGAACGACAGTCGGTTCCAGTTCCTTGAGAAGACGAATGATCGGCTGGTTGTCGTTGCGTTGTTCGTGCTCGTCTTGAATCGTATAAGGGCTTAGTTCGTTGACCAGGATTTGGACCGCGGTCACCCAACCTTCGATCGAAGGATCGTGGTTCATCGGGAAGGCATCTCGAAATGTTGTCGGATCTCGCACAAGCTCTGCGATGATCGGTACGACTACACCGATTGCTTCACCTTCATTTGCTTCGCAGTGTGACTTAATAAGCGTCAGCAAATGCCGTCGAACTGCGTTGGATTCCGTTTCCGGCGACGTATGCTCCAGGATTTGGCCGATCGCTTCAAGGAATTCCAGTTCGTATTGGCTCGCTTCATCAAGGTGAGCTGAGTTCGATTCAATTTGGGTGAGTCGATCGTGCGTCCATTGTCTCGGGGCGTTCCAGATGGCACTGTGCAACAAGCGAATTGAAAAACATGCTCTTGTCCGAGGACTGGTTTGGCGGAGTTTCGATTCAAAGGAGTCGAGCTCTTTGGACCAGCTTTCGAAAGGTCGTTGTCGAACCAGGCGAGTCCAAAGTGTTTCTGTCAATGCATAGCATAACGGGGTGCGATTTCGTTCTGCGATCAAGCAGATTGCATCGATCAATTCGTCATCCGAGATTTCGTTGCGGACATATTCGAGCGTCAGCGACATCAATCCCGGATCGTTTGAATGAATTGCCAGTCCGTCCAGCAACTCCATCAAGAACGGATGCCGCTGATCGCTGTGACTGAAATCTGTCAGAACTGCGGTTAAGTAATACTCTTGTGGTGTTCGCGAAGGTTGCCGTCGAAGTTGAGCGAACGCCTCGTTGGGATTCGCGATTGCAAGCTGTTCTATCGATTGTGATTCGTATGAATCGTGTTTAAGGTTTGGGAAGGTCGATGCAGGTTCGGCGGAGTTTGCCGAAGGCGGGATTGTTGGTAGCCGCTGCCATGCGGAGTTTGCCTGTTCGCTGCGATCATTGTCGGCTTGGTATCGCAGTGCGCGTTCGAGTCGTTCGTAGGCTTGGCGAATCAGTTGGAACTCAGCAGGATGTTCATCGGGTTTGAATTGACGGATCGCTTTGCCATAGCTGCGTTTCAACTCGCGGCGATCGTAGTTTCCCGTCTGCAAGGCAAAGAATTGCTCTGGATCCGATGGCAGTAAATCAATCTTGTACATTCGTGTTCCCGTTCGTCCCCTGCATCCTTTCCGTCGTTGTTCGCAAACCGGGGATTGGGTCTCGTAGGCTTTCGTATGGAGAGATTTGCTCGGCTTGTTTTCGGTAGTTTTCGATCATCATGTCAACGACATCAGCCGCAGTCACATCTGGCTGTGGTGGTGATGTCGCGTCGTCGTCGGCATCGGTTTGCGTTGAATGATCGTTGAGTGGCGATTGATATCGGGGCAGGCCAGGGAGTGACCGTCGCAAATTTGGTTGCGTTGGGGCGCGCGGATCCTGTTGGTCACGAACTTTGTCGTTTTTTGCGGTCACTACGACGACCGAGATAAGAAACGCAGCTGCGGCGCACTGCACGCCGCGGTTTTGAATGAAGTTTCTAAACAGATTGGGCGCAGTGCTTTCTCGTTTCCATTTTTGGAAATTGCTTGGGTCACAGATCTCATCGATCCAAGCTCGGCTGAGATCGTAGAGGTCGGGAAACTTGTTTCGGAATTCGATTGCGACGTGTACCCGTTGGGAAACGACGCGCGACGCAACCGCTTCAGCGATGTAGCTTTCCCACAACTGGCCTGATGCGGCATGGGAAGCGACCAGCGACCGATGGAGCGTTTCAACAAAGGCTGGTTCAGAAAGTATGTTTGGCAGTTCGAGCAGCTCGTTGCGGTGGTTGGCAATCCGCCGGAATTGCGTGACGCGAGCCGCATATTCTGGAATTTGATCGTTGTCTAAGGCATCGATTTCCGATGCCAGTTGCTCGATGGGAAGCGAATAAAAATCACGCTGTAGCCGGGACAAGGTTTGTCGAGCGTGTTCGCGAAGTCGTACCGTATCAGTGGTGCGAGAGCGTTCCTGGCGGACAGGAGTTTCGGATGTCCGCGTCTGGAGACCGAACAATTCCCTTCGACGACGCAGTATCGTTGCCGAATCCCATACCGGGTTGATCTGGATTTGCTCCGCTACATACGCCTCGAATTCTTCGTCAGTGATCCGATCTTTGTTGTCGCCCGACATCATGCCAAGTCATCCTCTGGGGAGATTCCAAGGCTGGACAAACATGTCAGCAGCATCTGTTTTGCGTGATGGAATTCGTCGCGATTAGATCGATTCATCGCCGATTCGTAGAAGTCGATCGCTTGATCGAGTTGTTGTCTTTGCCAGCTTGGGAGTTCCCCCAGCATCCGTTCCGCGAAGCGAGCAAGTTGCAAGTTAGCTTGGTCTTCACGGGGGTAGAACTTTAAAGACGCGATTCGACGTTTGGCGTCTTCGACCGATTGCGGAGACAAGCTTTCAACGTGGCTGGTCAGGACGGTACGGAATTTTTTACCGCCGGGCGTGTATGCTTCGACCTCGAGGACTCCGCTGATGTCATAGGTAAAACGGATCAGTAGCGGACTACCGGCTGGACCTTGGGGGAGTGGGCTGACTTCGAGTTGGCCGACAAGCATGTTTTCAGCGGTCTTTCTGGAGTCACCTTGATACACTCGAACCGTCACGGAAGGCTGGTTTGCCGCGACGGTGTAGAACATCTCTTCCTGTGAAATCGGAATGGTGCTGTTGCGATGCAAGATTGGCGAAAAGTACCCGTCTTTGCGTTGGCCACCTAATTCCTTGCTGACTTCAACTCCCAAGGTAAACGGGCAGACGTCGGTCATGATCATGTCATCGACCGCCGCATCGCGTTCGATCAATGCTGCCTGGACCGAGGCACCGAGTGCGACAATCTCGTCAGGATTGAAACGCGCGATGGCTGGCTTTTGGAAGTAGTTTTCGACGAACGATTGGAACACCGGCATGCGTGTCGCACCGCCAACTAAAATCACATCGTCGATGTCTTCTGGGGCTAAATCCGTATCACGCATCGCTCTTGCGATCGGTGCCGAAACGCGTCGCAGCAACGGGCCGCACAGTGAAGAGTAGGTTGTTCGATCGATGTGGATGGTTTTGGGATCGCCACCAAACTCGCCCTCTTCATTCGGCAAACGAATGCTCGCAGAGTCCGATCGGGTGAGCTGTCGTTTTGCGTTTTCACATTCACTGCGCAATCGCGCGACACGGCGGGGGAACTGAAATTCGGCAACCTCAAGAGCGATGTTTTGGGTTTGCAGGACGTGAGCGACGATTCGATCGGTGAAGTCTTCACCGCCCAGCATGCTTTCACCGGCCGTTGAACGAATTTCGAGAGTGCTTTCGAAGACCTCCATCACTGTCACATCAAATGTCCCGCCACCGAGATCGATGATGGTGATCATTTTCTCGTCGTCGCGATCATGAAAGCCATGCACCAACGCTGCGGCTGTTGGTTCGTTGATCATACGGCGAACCGTCAGGCCTGCCATTTCACCGGCAAGACGGGTCGCTTGGCGAGCATGGTCATTGAAATATGCAGGCACCGTGATCACCGCTTCAGTGATCGGCATCCCGAGTGCATTCGCCGCGTCTTCTTTGAGTGAGCGTAGTACGAGGCTGCTAAGTTCGATCGGCGAGAATTCTTGGCCGCGAAGATTGAACCGACGGTCTTGGGCCATAAACCGTTTGAAGCAGGACACACACGCATCGGGTTGCGTGACGCGTAGTTCCTTTGCGGCTTGTCCAACAATGATTTCGCCGCTTTCGAGAACGCCGATAACGGATGGTGTTAGAACCGAACCGTGACTGTTTGGGATCAGTTCTGGTTTACCATTTAGAAAAACACTGACCAGCGAGTTGGTCGTTCCCAAGTCGATTCCGACACACGGGGCATTCTTTTGGGTCTCGGTCATTCAATTAAGGAGTGGCGATGGGAGCGATCGGGACTACGGCAGGCCTTCGCCTATGATATCCCATCGAAATACGCATCGCACTCGAGTCGGCGTCACCTGGAATTCACGAAAAAGGTTTCCGTCTCGCAGACGATGTGCAAATCGCAAAGTGGATTATTTGGCAAGGTCGCCTCTGTTCGGCAAGTATCGCTAAATTCGGCGGAAAAGAGCGGGTTCAGAGTTCATTGCGGATTGGATTGCGGTATTCCCGGGGCGTTGAGCACGTCTCGACAGTAACAGACCACGTTTAAGTGTGCACAGTACCTCTCGATGCGAGAGTGAGTTTGGCAGGGCCGGGTGGCGAGCTCCAGTGGTGATTGCCTTTGGGGCCTCATTCGCAAAATTGCCCCCGCGCAGTCTTCGCGTTGTGATGCCGTCGTTTCGCTCTATTGGTATTCTAGAGCCGGCTTTGTCGCAATGTTTATTTGGAAAGTGGTGCATCGCAACCGGTAGGACGCAATATGATTGAAACACCAGATCATGATCGGTTCGCCAAGTTGCAAGCGATCGATGCAGAACTTCGCTGGGCCAATCGATGTCTTTCGATCATTGCGACTGGTACCATTGGGGCCTTGCTTTATGTACTTCGCCCGGTCTTGGCTCCGTTTGTTGTCGCAATCTTTTTGACAGTGGGACTCCGCCCAATCCTTGAGCTACTCCAGCGGCGCCTTCGGACGAATCGAATAGTGGCAGTCGCGATTGTCTTTCTTCTCGTCGTTGTCTCGCTGGTATTGCTAGGTGGGGCGATCGCATCCTCGATCGACCAGTTGGCAAGCGACGACGCATATCAGCACCGAGCGGCGGCGGTTACCGAAGAAATTGCCTTGATTGCTGAGAGGCTGAACATGTTGCCCTCGGCCGGGTTTGAAGAGGGAGAAGTAAAGATCTCAAGTGGCAAGCGGCTTAGGCTGATCATCCGTCAGGGAGTTGGTTCTGCACGGGACTGGTTGACTAAAGGCATGATGTCCTTGAGCGGTTCGCTTAGCGTCGTGTTGATCTACATGTTGTTTTTGCTTCTCGGGGCAAGCACGCCTACCGGGAAAAAAAGCGAGCTCTGGGACCTGATCGAGGGAAAACTGCGGGAATACATTGTTGTTAAGACGATGATTTCTTCGGGCACAGGCATCGCAGTCTGGTTAGTGCTCAGCGTTTTCGGAGTCCCTCTTGCAGTCCTGCTTGGGCTGCTGACGTTCCTTTTGAACTACATCCCAAATTTTGGTCCGCTTGTGACTTGCGTCGTGCCGCTTCCAGTCATCTGGTTAAGTCCCGATCTCAGTCTTAATGCAATGGTTGCGTCAACTGTTCTTGCATGCGGAGTTCAAGTGATTGGAGGAAACGTCGTAGAGCCTCGCATAATGGGATCCTCGTTTGAACTACATCCGGTCGTTGTGATGCTCGCCTTAATGGTTGGTATGCAATCTGGGGATTCGTCGGAATGCTTCTGGCAATTCCAATAACCGCTTCGCTCAAGGTTGTCCTTGAACGCATTGAGCGTACACGACCAGTTGCTGGGATCATGTCCGGCGACCTTAGCTACCTCCGGCTTGGCGCTGGAACACTTAAGTAGCATGCGTGCTTAACCGATTTTTGTGACAGCTATTTGGCGAACACAGATTCCGGGTTTTTCAGAATAGCCAGGGTGCGGTCAAATTGCGGCGTTCTTGTAGCCCATTTCTTCCACGGCGGGCTGAATGCAGTTGTCTGGCTGCTTTTGTTTGTGCTTCAGTGCGGGGGCACCAAGATGATCTGGCTCAATGGCAAATGATCAACGTCGTGCTATTGAGTTGAGTCGCGAGACAGCATTCCCGGCCGGAGTGCTGGTAAGGCAAGCGTTGGCGTACGAGCGCACTTTAGGCCTCGAACGCTTCGTCATCCAAGTCATCGGGTTCTTCGTCGAAAGCGTCGTCATCCAGGTCGACTTCGGCGCGGCGAAGTAGATTTTCTGGTGGTTCGCTTCCGTCATCGGGGATCCAGCGAATCGTCTCACGTGGTGGATCCGACAAACTATCGTCGCATTCGAGCGCGATCCAGGAAATGTCGCCTGGGCCGTCTGCTGAATCACCGTCTTCGAATTCTTCGGTGCCATTCATCAGGTACAGCGACGCATTACGAAGAAAACGTTCGACGTCCTCTGGTTCGTACTTATTCGTATCGTAGACGGCTTCCATATCGGGCAAGTCCAATTGCCCCATGCCGACGGTGTCCATCAAAGCCCAGCGTTCTTCGGTGCGAAACAGACGCACGTTCGCCCACATGTCGAGTGGCGGCAGGTCATAGTTCCAAGCGAAGTTCAAGCCTTGGCGAAGCCCGGTTTGATCGCGTAAGACTTCGCCGCCCGGGTTGAAATAGCAAATCGCTTCGGGCAGTTCGAGCAGTTCAGAGACCGCTCGCATGAGGAACTTCAGTTCTGCCATCGAGTCGTAGTCATCCGGGATCAGTACGACGTCATCGGAATCGCTGTCGTCTGGCTCTTCGGTTTCGGAGCCGAGGACATAGCTGATCAGCAACCGGACATGGCAGGTGTGTTCGGCAACCGCTTTTTCGCCTTCTTCCCATGTCCATGATTGTTCGGCGGCGCGTTCAAGGCATCCGGGAAATGCCAGAGGACCGAACTGGCCCAGCGACCAAGCGACGAACACATCCGGCGTGGATTCTGGGTCGCCCATGTCGTCCGGCCACTTTTCGGTGGACGGGGTCACGAGCAGGTGTCCGTCGACTTCGGGACGAAACTTCATCACGAGTGTTTCGGGTGAAGCGTTGTCGACGACGGATTCTTGAACACCGATGAGTTCAAACGATGATAGCGCTTCTTGGATTTTTTCCAGGGACACCGGCTGCTTGAATAGCACGCACATTCCCTGGGTGAATAAACCTTTCGCCATCGTCGTTGCCGACCTATTCCTCGATTCGGGACCGTTTGGCACGGCAGCGAATGCCGTGCGCCAAACCGCTGTTTTAACGCATCGGGCGATGATCGACGAGGCCAGATGGTCACCGATGGCGCGCTAGAGGCGAATCGGTGACCGTGAAAATGACCATTTGAAGTCCGATCCGATTGAATCGGACTACATTCCCAAGTCGCCAAACAGAGGGGTGCTCAGGTAGCGTTCGCCAAGGCTGCACATGATCGTGACGATCCGCTTGCCTTTCATTTCGGGGCGGGCGGCAACTTGTGCGGCGGCCCACATGTTGGCACCGCTGCTGATGCCGGCGACAATCCCTTCTTCTTTGGCCAAGCGTCGTCCCCAGGCGAATGCATCTTCGTCATCAACCTGAACGACATCATCGATCAAGCTGGTGTCAAGGTTCTTGGGGATGAATCCGGCGCCGATGCCTTGGATGCGGTGTTTGCCGGGCGATCCGCCGCTGATGACGGGCGAATGTGTCGGCTCGACGGCGAAGGCTTTGAAATCAGGGTTCTTCGATTTCAGGTAACGCGTCACACCCGAGATCGTTCCGCCGGTACCAACTCCTGCGACGATGGCGTCGATCTGTTGGCCGCTGTCTTCCCAAATTTCTGGGCCGGTGGTCGCTTCGTGAATGGCGGGGTTCGCAGGGTTTTCGAACTGTTGCGGCATGAACGCATTTTCGTTCTCTTCGACCAGTTCGGCTGCCCGATTGATAGCGCCTTTCATGCCTTCACCCGCAGGGGTCAGGACCAAGTTGGCGCCCATCGCGCGGAGCAATGCACGTCGTTCGACAGACATCGACTCGGGCATCGTCAGCGTCAGTTTGTAGCCCTTGGCGGCACAAACGAATGCCAACGCGATACCGGTGTTGCCGCTGGTCGGTTCAACCACGTGAGTATCGGCATTGATGGTGCCGTCTTTCTCGCCGGCTTCGATCATCGCGACGCCGATACGGTCCTTCACGCTATTGAGTGGCTGAAAAAACTCGCACTTGGCGAACACCGTTGCGCCGCCATCGGGGACCAACCGATTGATTTGAATCATCGGCGTATCGCCAAAGGCTTTGGTAGCGTCGGCGTAAAGTTTTCCACGTGGCATCTCATTCCTCCCTGGGGAATCCGGTCGTGTGCAGTGTTGCACGACTAAGTTGCAAAACAATGTTGCAAGAAACGGTTTGCAATCACCCAAGTCCGTTATCCGGTGACCGGCGAGCATGGTGACTCGTCCGTACCGGATTGCTGAATTGAGTAGCTGCTTCGCTGTCGATCAATCCTTGACTGGCAGCGTGTTTGGAATGTCATGCGATCATGACGATCGCATTATTCTACGACCCAAGTGTCACCGGATGTGAACAATGCTTGAAGGTCACCTTCACCGCGTTTTTCGCGTGCGAGTTTGACTTGGTCGTTGATTTGGTCGTTGTAAGTCGGCACGCCTTCGACATCACGAAGGACCCCAATGGGTTCCGGCATTTCTGGATATCGCATGCGAGCGAGCATCATTTGGATCGACGGGTTCGGATCCTTTTCATCGTGGATCAGCAAGTCGTCATCGGGAACTTCGCTACGTTCAACAATTTGCAGGTGGTTGCCGACCAAGCGGATGCCTTTTTCGTTGTCCTTACCGAACGTCAGCGGTTTGCCGTGTTCGAGTTCGACGACGTTGTCGGCACGTTGCTTTTTCTCTTGGGCGTAAGCCATCGCACCATCGTTGAACACGTTGCAGTTCTGGTAGACCTCGACCAGCGAAGTGCCTTTGTGTTCTGCGGCCCGCTGCAGCACCATTCCGAGGTGTTTGACGTGCGCGTCGAGTGACCTTGCGACAAACGTCGCTTCGGCCGCCAACGCAACCGACAGCGGGCTGAGCGGGTGATCGATCGATCCCATCGGCGTACTTTTGGTGACTTGCCCTTCATTTGTCGTTGGGCTGTACTGGCCTTTGGTCAAGCCATAGATCCGGTTGTTGAACAGGACGATATTCAGGTCAACGTTGCGGCGCAGAACATGGATGAAGTGGTTGCCGCCGATTGAAAGGGCGTCTCCGTCACCGGTGATTACCCACACCATTAGTTCGGGACGGGTCGCTTTCAGTCCGGTCGCAAAGGTTGGAGCACGGCCGTGGATGCTGTGCATTCCGTAGGTGTTCATGTAGTACGGGAAGCGGCTGCTGCAGCCGATGCCGCTGATAAACACGGTCTTTTCACGAGGAACGCCCAACTCGGGCAGGACCTTCTTCATTTGCGCCAAAATCGAGTAGTCGCCACAGCCGGGGCACCAGCGGACGTCTTGATCGGAAGCGAAATCGGCGGCTTTAAGAACTGGAAGTGTCATGACAATGACAGGCTTGTATCTATGAAGGCTTGATTGATTTGGAAACTTGCCGCGGTCGGTTCGGCGGCAAGGAATGATGTTCGTCGCAGCTTAAGCCGGGACCGCCGATGGCAGGTGGTTTTCGATCACTTCGATCAGTTCGCTGACCGAAAACGGTTTACCTTGCACCTTGTTGAATCCGATGCAGTCGACCAGGAACTCGCTGCGGAGCAACATGCGTAGTTGTCCCATATTCAGTTCGGGTACCAGAACCTTGTCGAACGACTTCAGCAGATCGCCGATGTTTCGTGGCAGTGGGTTCAGGTAGCGAATGTGCGCGTGGCTGACGCGGTGGCCGGCCTCTTGGCAACGGCGAACTGCGGTCAAGCAGGCACCATACGTTCCGCCCCACGAGACGACCAGCAAGTCACCGCTGGTTTCGCCGACGACGTCTTGTTCCGGGATCCTTTCGGCAATTTTCGCGACCTTGTTGGCCCGTGTTTGCACCATCAATTGGTGGTTGGCCGGGTCATAGCTGACGTTGCCGGTTTCGTGTTGTTTTTCCAATCCGCCGACTCGGTGCATCAAGCCTTCGGTACCGGGAATCGCCCAGGGACGTGACAGGTTTTCATCGCGGAGGTAGGGCAAGAACGGCTCGTCCGGATCGGCTCCCTCGGGATGTTTCACCGTGATCGTTGGCAGTTCGTTCATCTCGGGAAGTTTCCATGGTTCGCTACCGTTGGCGATGTAGCCGTCTGAGAGCAGCATCACCGGAACCATGCACTCGACCGCCAACCGCCAAGCTTCGATTGCCATGTCAAAGCAATCGGCGGGCGAACGTGGTGCGATGATCGGCAATGGCGATTCGCCGTTGCGGCCGAACATCGATTGAAGCAAGTCGCTCTGTTCGGTTTTCGTCGGCAAGCCGGTGCTAGGACCGCCACGCTGGACGTTGACGACGACCATTGGCAATTCCAACATCATGCCCAAGCCCATCGCTTCGGCTTTAAGCGCGATACCTGGACCACTGCTGGCGGTCACCGCCATTGTTCCGCCAAATGCAGCGCCAATGGTGGCACAGACGGCCGCGATTTCGTCCTCCGCTTGGAAGGTGCGAACGCCGAAGTTCTTGTGCTTGGTCAGTTCGTGCAGAATGTCACTTGCTGGCGTGATCGGGTACGTGCCGTAGAACAACTCTTTGTTGCTCAGTTTGCTGGCCGCGACCAAACCCCATGCCAAGGCTTGGTTGCCCATGATGTTGCGGTACGTGCCAGGTTCGAGCTCGGCAGCCTCGACTTGATAGCTCTCGCCAAATGCTTCAGTCGTTTCACCGTAGGCCCAACCGGCGCGCAACGCGGCTTCGTTGGCGGAAGCGACTTCAGGTTTTTTCCCAAACTTGGCCTCGATGAATCGCAATGTCGGATCCAACGAGCGGCCAAACAGCCAATACACCAAGCCCATCGCGAAGAAGTTCTTGCAACGGTCAGCAATCTTGGGGCTCAGGCCGTGGTCCGAAACCGCTTTGCGAGTCAGTTCCGTCATGTTGACGCGGAACAAGCGATAGGTGTCGTTGATCACCGTCGCTTCAAGCGGGTTGGCGTCGACCTTCGCCAGTTTGAAGTCTTTCTCGGTGAAACCGTCTTCGTTGGCGATCAAGATGCCGCCTTTGCGGAGGTCGCCAATGTTGGTGACCAATGCCGCTGGATTCATCACCACCAACGCGTCCAACGTGTCGCCGGGAGTGAAAATCTCTTCTTTGGCAAACTGGACCTGGAAACCGCTGACACCGGCACGGGTCCCACGGGGGGCCCGGATTTCGGCGGGGAAGTCGGGGAACGTCGCCACATCATTACCGGCCAGGGCGCTCGTATTGGTCAGTTGGGTCCCCAACAATTGCATTCCGTCACCGGAGTCACCGGCCAATCGCACGGTGATTCCGGTGACCGATTTGACGTCTTTAGTAGTCATTAACGAATCAAAGCTCGAATTCTGTCGATCAGCGGCGGGGCGTGATCGGGGTGGGTTCTGTATTCCGTGCCAGCGGGGAAATGGCTGCCACTGCCGTGCGGAGTTCAATCCGGACGGACTGTAAGGGTTGTATCGAGTATTCCAAATCGGAAACTTTTCCGAATTCTATAAATCAGTTGCCAAAACGTAATGACCGCACGCGGCGATTCGGGCATTTTGGGCAAGAAACGGCCCTGCTTTCGACTTTTCGGTATGCAAATCGGGTCAATCAGTGCAGGTCCCTGGTTGTTTCTCATCCGCGACCGTCATTCTCCGCTCAGGCTGTCACCCGATTGGTTTGCCGCCACTCCTGTACATCCCTTTGTCGCCGGCTTCAGTCTTTCGACGCCTGATGGCAGTACCTCGCTGGCAGCAAACTCTTTCATCTCCACCCGCTCGGTTCCTGATTGAAGTGTCGCCAGCGGCAAATGTCAAAAGCGGCAATTGTCGCCAGCGGGAATCGATAGAAGTGACGCACGCGAGACAAAAGACGTTCACCAGATTGTCAACTCTTCGGCTCTGGCCTTTTGCCCGCAAGGGAACACCTTCGCGCTCGTCGGCGCGAGTCATGCTAGCGTTGCAAACGATGGTGGACCTTCGATGAACGCTCCTTGTGAGCGGTGTTGAAACCGTCACGAAGGTGTTGCACTTCGCAGCGTAGGCGGAGTCCAGCGATATCCATCCTACCAGTGTTTAGCAAAGCCAAACTTCCGGTGTTGGATGATCGATCGATTGATACGGTTCGTCGCGCTTCCGAGTTTGCTGGCGTCTTATCTCGCTGGCGTGATCCAGCTGACTGACTATTCCAGCCGCCCATCGGCCGTCGCGACCAATGTTGTTTGGAGTGATGTCGAGTCTCTTGTCGCCGAGGTTGGCGGCGATACCAACGTCACAACGATTTTGTTTTTCTACCAGCCGGGGTGTCCATGTACCGTTGCGTCGGCTCGAAGTCTGCAGCGTGCCTGTCCGCTCTTAAATACTCCCTATCAAATCATCGCGTTCGCGTATCTCCCTGAAGACGCGCCTGCGGATTGGATCGACACACGGACATCCGAAACGCTGCTGCGAATCTCGCCGATCAAATTGATCGATGATGCTCAAGGGATGATTGCACAATCGCTCGGCATAACGACGTCGGGGCATTGTCTGGTACTTGCGCCAAGACGCGGTGGCATCTTTAGCGGCGGTTTGACATCGCTTCGTGGACACGAAGGGACTGGTCCATCGTTGACCCAGTTTATTCACAGCATCAACGATGCGTCCGAGCCATTGAGCGAGTGGCCGGTGTTCGGGTGTTCGATCTCCTCCACTCTTTAGGTTCGTAAATGGACTCGGCATCCTCACGCAACAACTTATTTCAAACTCGCTATCAGAATGAATGCCGATGGGTCAATCGTTTAATGGCGAGACTCATGTTTGGCCAATGGATTTTGGGCATCTTGTTCGCGTTGTTTTGGACACCGTTGACGTGGATCGGAAGCACCAGCCAGGTGCACATCCATGTCTGGGGCGCGATTATCGCTGGCGGTGCGTTATCAGGTTTCACGATCCTTTGGCTGAAAACCTTTCCGGATGCAGCGCATACCCGGCATGTCGTTGCCGTTGCACAGATGTTGTGGTCGGCGATGTTGATTCACCTATCGGGCGGACGTATCGAGACACACTTCCACGTCTTTGCGTCGCTTGCGATTCTGAGCAGCTACCGTGATTGGAAAACCCTCGTCACTGCCACGATCACGATCGGAATCGATCACTTTATTCGTGGTGTCTTTTATCCCTTATCCGTTTTTGGCGTTGCCGCTGAGACCCCGATTCGATGGCTGGAGCACGTCAGTTGGGTGCTGTTCGCCGTCGCCTACTTAGTTCCCAGTTGTCGTCGGCATCGTAGCGAGTTCAAGGAGCTTTGCGATCGACAGACGGAACTTGAGATCGCCAAGCACACCGTTGACCAGCAGGTCGATGAACGGACACAGGAATTGGTCCAAATCAATCAACTGCTGAGGAAGAAAACGAACGAGGCGGAGAAGTTGGCAATGGTTGCGCGGCATACCGACAACGCCGTCTCGATCACCGACGCGCAAGGGAAGATCGAATGGAGCAATGAGGGTTTTACGCGGATCACTGGCTACTCTGCCGAAGAAGCTTTGGGGCGACAAATCCTCGACTTTTTACACTGCAGCGAGACAAAGCCTGAGATCGTCAAAACAATGCGTGAGGCTTTTCGGCACGGTGACGGTTGCAACCTGGAATTGGTCAACCGGCGAAAGAACGGAGAACTCTATTGGTTGGCGACCGAGGTTCGTCCGATCAAGACAATCCGCGGCGATCTGAATCGGTTCATTGTCATTGACCGGGATATCAGCGAACGCAAAAACGTCGAATTGTCACTCGCACAAGCCGAACAGCAACTGCGATCGATTTTTGACAACGTACCCGGTGCGTTCTATCGGCGCTATTTGCATCGAGATGACAAAAGCATCTTCATGAGCCGATGGATCGAAAGGATCACTGGCTATCCGGCAGACGAGTTCGTTGTCTCGGATGCCTCCGAGTCCATCTGCCATATCCGCAGACGCTCCCATTTGGATTTCATTCATCCGGAAGACGACGCACGCGTTCGCAAACATATCGAAACGTCGATTCAGCAGCGTGGTGAATTCTCGATCGAGTATCGAATCGTTGACAAGAATGAAAACATTCGGTGGGTCTGGGAACGCGGCAAGTGTGTGGATAACTGCGACGAAGACCCGCTAATTGATGGAACGGTTTTTGACATTACCGAGCGGATCGAGGCCGAGCAGGAAAACCAAAAACTGCATCAGGAATTGTTGGATGTCTCACGACGGGCAGGCATGGCGGAGATCGCTACTGGAGTGCTTCACAACGTGGGGAACATCCTCAATAGCGTGAATGTTTCTGCTTCAATCATTCGCAAACAACTCGAAGACAGTCCGATCGACAAATTGGAACGTATCTCTGGATTGATCGATGAATATGAAGGCGACTTTTTCGCGTTCGTGAAAGACGAACATCGGGGACGACTCGTTCCAGAATACCTGAGACGTTTGAAAGACTCGATGCAGGAAGGGCGTCTGGACATGATCACGGAGTTCTCCGATCTCGTTTCAAACATCGATCACATCAAAGCGATCATCTCGGTGCAGCAGTCCACGGCGAAGTGCTCCGGATTGGTGCAAAAGCTTGATGTCCATGATGTCTTTCGCGACGCGATATCGGCGAACAAGGCATCGATCCAAAGAGACAAAATTATCATCAACCAACAAATCGATGAGTGTGTGCCAGTGTTCGTTTCGGACAAGCATCGAATCCTTCAGATCCTGATCAACCTGATCAAAAACGCGATCGATTCGCTACGCGAGTCGGGTGTGCCGTCACCGACCGTGACCGTCACCGCGACTTGCACCGACGAATGGATGATTTTGAGCGTCGGTGACAACGGTGTCGGGATTCCTCCCGAACGTTTGGCGCGAATCTTTCAGCATGGTTTCACGACAAAGAAGACTGGGTATGGCTTTGGTCTGCACAGCAGCGCCAATGCCGCAAAGGAGATCGGTGGTGTCCTGACGGGGTTCAGTGATGGCGTGGGATGTGGAGCGACATTTGAGTTGAAGTTGCCTTCAACAGAGGCGTCGCTGAATGAATCAATTGATCACGAGACAATTTGTATTACAGGGGAGCGTGCGTATGAATAAGCCGATCAGTGACGAGGGGAGTCGGTTTCGCCGGATCCTGGTGATCGACGACAACGAAGCGATTCATGGCGATTTTGACAAGATCCTAAGATCGGATGCTCGAAATGAATCGCTCGATGAATTGGACGCCGAATTGTTCGGCCGCAAGGGCAACGTACAGAAGCTTTTCGATTTTGATTTGGTCCACGCAACGCAAGGCCAGGAAGGTCTGCAACTGTTGGAAACTGCGCTCAAGGACGAAGAGCCATTTAGCGTTGCGTTCGTTGACATGCGAATGCCACCAGGCTGGGACGGCGTTGAAACCATTCAGCGACTTTGGCAAGCCGATGAAAAACTGCAGGTGGTAATCTGCACCGCGTATTCCGATCACAGTTGGCAGCGGATTGTCGAACGACTTGGGCACAACGATCGTTTGTTAGTCCTCAAAAAGCCTTTCGACGAAATCGAAGTCGTCCAGCTTGCGACATCGCTTTGCGAGAAACGCCGGTTGCTGGAGATCTCACTCACGCGAATGGAAAATCTCGAGAAGGCGTTTACGGCGCAGGCGGCCGAACTTCAGGAAGCCCAGGAAAACGCCGAGACCTTGATTCAATCGATTACATCCATCTTGATCAGCCTCGATTCGACCGGGCTGGTTTCCCGTTGGAACCCAATCGCCGAACACGTGTTCAAGATTCGCGAGGCACAGGCGCTGGGGAAATTCTTTTCCGAGTTGCCCATCCGCTGGGTCGACCCGCTGAGCACTGCCCATTTGATTTTGGAGCGTTCGTCGCACGGTCCCTGCCGATCCGAATTGCATTTCATCGACAACGAGAACAATCGAAAGACATTGGAAACGAGCGTCTTTCCGGTGATCGATGCCGCAAACTCTCACTCGCGTTTGATTCTTGCCAACGATGTGACTCTGCAAAAGAAACTGCAATCGCAACTTGACCAAGCTCAGCGTTTGGAATCCGTGGGACAGTTGGCGGCCGGGGTCGCTCATGAGATCAATACGCCGATGCAATACATCGGCGACAACATTCGCTATGTCGAAAAGACTTTAAGTCGGTTCAACAGTTTGTTGGAGTGCCTTCCGGACTTGATTGACGAATCGATCAGTGACGACGAAATCATCGCTCGGCGAAAAACTCTCGCGAAAGATATCACCGCAAAGAAGCTCGGCTACTGGTTAACGCAATTGCCAGAAGCGTTGTCGGATTCCATTCAAGGGGTCGACGCGGTGGCGAAAATCGTGTCCGCGATGAAAGAGCTGTCCCATCCGGGAACGGCCGAGAAGTCCTACATCGATCTGAATCACATTTTGCAATCGACCATCACGGTCGCACGCAATGAATGGAAGCATATCGCCGACGTGCAAACAAACTTCTCGACGGACATGCCAGACTTGTTGGCTTTCCCGAGTGAGCTCAATCAAGCCTTTTTAAACATCATTGTCAACGCGATCCACGCGATCCAAGATCGCATCGCTTGCACGGGAATTGAACGCGGCAAGATTGAAATTTCGACCAGCCATGATGCCAACAATGCGGTGGTGGTCATTGCTGATAACGGTGGCGGTATCCCGAGCGAAATTCGGGACCGGGTATTTGAGCCGTTCTTCACGACGAAAGATGTCGGCAAAGGCACCGGTCAAGGCTTGGCGTTGGCCAGGGCAGTTGTTGTCAACAAACACGCGGGCGAATTGACATTTGATGTTCGTGAGGGTGAAGGGACGACGTTTTACATCCGTTTGCCATTCATTGCCGATGACGAAGCGAACGAGCTGGATGTCGTGGTCGCCGCCAACGGAGGCGCCCTGTGAAGATCCTGTTGGTCGACGACGAGGCACATGTATTGCGTGGAGTCTCTCGGATGATCGAGTGCGAAGCCGATCATTGGGAGGTTGAAACCGCATTGTCAGGTTCCGACGCGATCAAAATGCTCGAGGGCGACCGCTTCAACGTTGTCGTTTCGGACATGAGCATGCCCGAAATGGATGGCGCTGAACTGCTTGAGATCGTCGAGCAGCGGTTTCCCAACGTTCTCCGCATCGTGCTTTCGGGCCAGGCCGACCGCAAGTCTGTGCTGCGGGCGATCAAACCGATGCACCAATACTTGGCTAAGCCATGCGATCCCGATGTTTTGATCAATATCATTCGTCGGGCGGAAGTGTTCCAACAAATGATCACTTCCGTCGAAGTTCTCGATGCCATCGGCAAAGCAAACTGTTTGCCAACGATTCCGAAAATGATCGAGGAGATCGATCGTGAAATCAACTCTGATGTCAGCACAACGGCCTCGCTGGCAAAGGTGATTTCCAAAGACCCGATCCTTGCCGGGAAGCTGTTGCAGCTCGCAAATTCAGCGATTTTTGGACAAAGGCATCAGGTCGTTGAAATTGAACAGTGCTTGTCTCTGATCGGAACGGAACTCGTCAAAGCAGTCGCGATTTCGCTTGCGGTGTTTTCGCCGAGTCAGACGGGTGACATCGAGAAAGTAAATCACCTTTTCGCCCATAGCGTCGAAGTCGCAAACATGGCCCGTCGCATCGCCAAATGGGAATCCGTCGATTCGACGACGCTCAATACGGTGCTATCTGGCGGTCTGCTGCACGACATCGGCAAAATGGTTTTGTGGAACGCATTTCCCGATCGATATCAGAAAGTCTTGCAACGGAAGCAGGCGGAAGGGATCGCGCTGTGGAGATGTGAATTGGAGGAGTTCGGCGCCTCGCATTCAGGCATCGGTGCATACCTGCTGGAACTTTGGGGAGTTCCTGAATCGCTGATCCAAACGGTCGCAACACACCACAGTCTGGATATCTGCGCAAGATCTAGCCAAGCGTGCCAGATCCTATTCGCGGCGAACTGGATCGCCAATGGTTGTGAAGGGGAGATCGAAGAGACCGCAATCCCAGAGTCGGATTTCCGTGGTCACGCATCGGTCGAGGAATTGGCCGACTTTAGATCGAAGCTTGCCCAATGGGGACAACGAGCGTGCGATGAGTCGGAGGAGGCGCACAATGGGAACTAGTCGGTCAGTGGGAACGAGTCGGGTCCTGGTCGTCGATGATGACGAAAAACTGCTGCGCGGAGTCGTTCGCCAACAAGGCGATTCGTTCGATATTTCGACAGCCAAGGGCCCCCGAGAAGCACTCGATCAAATTGATCCTGACTGTCCTTTCGCCGTCGTCATTTCTGACATGCGAATGCCTGAAATGAACGGCGTCGATTTTCTAAAAGAAGTGTGTGCGCGATCTCCGGAATCGGTTCGCATGATCATGACCGGATTTGCCGAACTGAATTTGATCATTCGTGCGATCAACGAAGGGCATATCTTTCGTTTTTTGGCGAAACCTTGTAGCGAACAAGACATGGCACTCTCACTTCGTGCCGGGATTCGTCAGTACGAATTGGTTCGGTCCGAACACGATTTGGTTGAAGGAACATTGCATGGAAGCGTCGATATGCTTGCCGACATGTTGTCGCTTGTCAGGCCGCTCGCATTCGGCCAGTCTGTACGGGTTCGTCGAATCGTCGAAGGGTTACTCAGCCGACTTGACATCGACGACGCTTGGCAAGTCGAGATTGCCGCCATGCTTTCGTCGCTCGGGTGTGTGACCTTGCCCTCCACACTGTTGGAGAAAAAGTTCATGGGTCAACCGCTGACCAGCGAAGAACAAACTCAATTTGATAGGCATCCTGAACTGGCAAGTCGTCTACTGCACAAAATCCCTCGGCTCGAGAGTGTTGGCGACATCATTGCGGCACAAGCACCTGGCGGTTTGCAGGGCGTCCAGCAGTCACCGGAACTCACCCGGAAATCAAAGGTGCTGCGTTTGGCGTTCGAATACGAGCGTCTTGAAAAACGAAGCAAATCGCCGCTGCACGCGATGAACGAATTACGCAAATCGGCTGAGAAATTTGGCGATGAGTTGGTCGACGCGCTCGTTGATTATGTCCGTCAAGAGAAACATGCCGAATCGAGAACGATCTCGATTCACAGCCTCACTGAGGGTCAAGTCTTGGCCGAGGAACTGCGTTGCAGCGGCGGGACACTGTTGATGAGCAAAGGTCAGAAGATTACGGAATCCGCCTTGAGGATGATCGAAAATCACTATCAACACGGGGCGATCGGTGACACAGTGAAGGTTGTCAGCCTGGTATCAGAGCCGAAAGAGTCTGCGGTGTTAAATGCATAAAGTTTCTTGTGGATGACGACTGTTTTATTACTCGAGATCAGGCAAATAGCACTTGTAGTTTGGCCCTCAGACCCACCATTGTTGTGGATTGCAAAGGTAAAGTTCGGGAGCCAGGTTTATCGAATCGACAGCGATTGCTGGGGATGATTGTAGTTGAGCAGACGATCCGAACTGACCGTCCGAGTGGAAGGTCGCAGGCGGTCGGCGTCGGATGAGGGAAAGCAATCAATACCAATGTAATTGTGATCAACGCATCCTCCTTGCGATTGATACGCACCGTGTCGAGCCAGTTGGCATAGACACGTTCTCCTGCTGAAGCAAAGACGCAACTTATATGAATGAATTCTGGATCATCAATGAAAATGAAAACGTCACGTCGAGGCTGAGAAATGAGCTTCTCGAAGCAGGGGTGGCGCACCACGAAGGACGCGAAGTCGAATTGGCCTGGATTGCCAAAGAAATGGAAAACATGCTGGTTCCAGGGTGTGTCTGTTTCCTCGCGGTGAAGTCGATCGACCAAAACTTGCTCCGCACAATTAGTCGATTTCATGAGCAGGGGTCGGCCAAGGTCGTCGTATTGCTCGAAGCGATCGAGTCCGATGTCGCGTTGAATCTGTTTCGCGCGGGCGCGTCCGATGTGCTGACACTGACGGAGAGTTTTAGGTCTGACTTTATCAAGCTATTGTCACGCCTACATGCCGCATCTGTCGGTGAGGGAAAGGTTGGGAAAATCGTTTCGGTGCTGTCATCGAACTGCTACCTCGAATCGTCCTTGTTGGCTGTCAACTTAGCAGCTGCGTTTGCGAAAACGGCCGGCAAGTGTGCACTGGTCGATTTGCACCTGCACGGCGGCGACCTAGCGACGATGTTGAACATGAGTCCGACGCATACGCTGCGCGATCTGCTCACCCAGCGAATGGGTCTGGATGATTCGATGATTGATCAAGTGATTGCCAAACACGATTGCGGTATCCACTTGGTGGCGAGTCCCCCGCTGTATTCCAACCGCGAAGAATTCGACTTGAACTTATGCAGTCGAATTGTGGAATACGCAATGCTTTCGCGTCCCTACACGTTGGTCCACTGTGATCGCCCGGCATTCGGAGAACAGATGCGTGCGCTGGTTTCTAGCGAGGCAATTTTTGTCCCTTGTCGGTTGGACATGGCATCAGTGGTACGCACCAAGGGTTTGATCAAATACTTATCGGCCAACGGGATCAAACCGGACTTGATACAAGTTGTCGCATTCTTCAACGAATGTGAAAGTGAGTTGCCGCCCGCAAGCGTCAAGAAAGTGCTTCAAGTGAATGAGCTTGCGACAGTCAAGTTGGAGCCGGTCAATCAAACGTCGTCAATCAATTTGGGGGAACCGTTGGTCCTGCAGAACCCCGGTTGCCGTTGTGCACAGGGGTTGCTGAAGATCTCTGAATCGGTCACCGGCGTTTCTCTCGATCGGCAGCGGAAAAACAGTACCGCGGCCAAAAAGTCGACCTCATTTCTCGATCGATTGGGGAGTGTCATTCGATCTTCCCCAAGTCCAGCGCCCCGTTAAACGTCAAGCTAATTTAGGAGTAGGTTGAATGGACCGAGCTGTCGCGATGGCAAACAACCCGGCGCATGAAATCTGGTTTCAAAACCTGAAGGCGGAAATCCATGAGCGTTTAATTGCGGAATTGGATCTCGAAGCGTCGCGCAATGTTGACGAAGCAGTCATGCGGCAAGAGCTCCGCCTGGGTGTTGAGCGTCTTTGCAACAAGCACTCCGATCTGCTTTCGAGCGTCGACCGCGTTCGGCTGATCGAAGAACTGCTCAACGAGACTCTTGGGCTTGGACCATTGGAGCCGCTGATGAATGACCCGTCCGTTTCGGACATCTTGATCAACGGTCCGACGAACGTTTATGTCGAACGAAAAGGGGTGTTGGAACGGACTTCGGTGCGGTTCCGTGATAACGATCATTTGATCGACATTGTGCAACGAATTTCCGGGCGCGTGGGACGTCGCATCGATGAATCGTCACCGATGGTTGACGCTCGATTACCTGACGGCAGCCGCTTGAACGCGGTGATACACCCATTGGCATTGGACGGCGCGCTGGTGTCAATTCGACGCTTTTCCAGCAACGTGCTCGATATCAAGGACTTGATTGTTCGTCAAACGGCGACATCGGACATGCTTTCGTTCTTGTCCGCGTGCGTCAAAGCCAAGCTGAATGTTTTGGTTTCTGGCGGTACCGGCGGTGGTAAGACCACGCTGCTGAACCTGCTGTCCGGATTCATCGACAAATCGGAACGGATCGCCACCATCGAGGATGCTGCGGAACTGCGACTGCAACAACCACACGTCGCCCGAATGGAGACCCGGTCGGCCAACATTGACGGAAAAGGTGCAATCACATCAGGTGACCTTTTGCGGAACGCGTTGCGGATGCGTCCGGACCGAATCATCGTCGGGGAATGCCGCGGCGCAGAAGCGTTTGACATGCTGCAGGCAATGAACACAGGCCACGACGGCAGTATGTCGACCATTCACGCGAACAACACGCGTGAAGCACTTAGCCGTCTCGAAATGTTGGTCGGGATGGCTGCACCGGAACTTCCCATGTGGTTCATCCACCGGCAAATCGCATCCGCGATCAATATCGTCGTTCAAGTTGAGCGTATGACCGGCGGACACCGAAAGATCGTACAGATTTCGGAAGTCACCGGCGTACACGGGGAACTGATCAGCATGCACGACATCTTCGAATTCCGGCGAACGGGACTCGACAAAAACGGACACGCGACAGGGGTTTTCGAAGCGACCGGGGTGGTGCCGAATTGCATGTCACGCTTGCAAGAATCGGGAATCAGGCCAAGAGACGTTCAGGTTATCTAACAGCGAGCAGCGATGATTCCATATCTGATTGCCGGTATCGCTTTCCTCGCCGTCGGCGGAGTAGTGCTGCTAGTCGGTGTCTTTCTTTCGCGAGATCGCCTTCGCGAAGGTTGATTACAGAACGCCGCCTTCGTGACCTCGGCGGATCGATGGAAGAAGGGTCGATTCTTTCGATCTTTAAGCAGTCGTCTTTGCAAACCGAGGAACACGATTCACCGAAACAAAAGTTGGTGAAAGCCCTCGCGCGTTTGATCGAGAACACTGAAATCGATTGCAGCGTTCGTACGTTCTGCTGGGGCAGCCTGGGGGCCGGCGTTGTGCTCGGCGTCGCGGCGTTTTGGTTGATCGGATGGGTTGCGATACCGATCGGTGTGTTCACAGTCTTCGTCCCCGCGATCATGTTGGAAATGATGCGTCGGGCGCGGAACCGTAAATTGA
Organism: Rhodopirellula sp. MGV; assembly: GCF_002251265.1. Taxonomy (NCBI): domain Bacteria; kingdom Pseudomonadati; phylum Planctomycetota; class Planctomycetia; order Pirellulales; family Pirellulaceae; genus Rhodopirellula; species Rhodopirellula sp. MGV. Next base: position 96,846 of record NZ_NPDI01000050.1, read on the forward strand.
TCGAACAATTGCCTGGCGTCTTCCAATCGATCAGTCGTGCGGTTCGCTCGGGGAAGACGGTTAACTCGGCAATGAGAAGCATTGCGGACCGCTTTCCCAAACCGATTTCGACGGAGTTTGCCCTTTGTTGTGAGCAGCAAGACCGAGGTTTGGCAAAGGAGTTAGCCCTCCGGAAACTGGGCGAACGGACGGGAGTCATGGACTTGCAGATTTTCGTAGTCGCATTACTCGTTCAATCGAAGTCTGGTGGCGACTTGCCAGAGTTGTTGCAAAACCTGTCGGCAACGATGGAAAAGCGGGGGCGGCTGAAACAGCGTGTCAAAACTCTGACCAGCGAAGGGCGGATGCAAGCATTCGTTCTGTTGATGTTGCCCGTTGTGGCATTCATTGCGTTGCAATTCATCGCGCCGGACTATGTCGAAGTCCTGATGACAAAAAAGGAATTGCTGTTGGTCACCGCGGCTCTACAAGCCGTTGGATTCTTCTGGATTTATCGAATCGTCAATTTCCGGTTCTAAGCTCACGGGGGTCTTGAATGGGTACTCAGGTTGTCACGATCCTCGCGGTGTTCGTTTTTACGGCGATCGTTGTTTACTTGGTGATGAGCCAATTCAACCGCTATGGGGTAACTGTCCATCGGCGGATGGAGTCCTTGTATTCGGACGGCGTTCCCCAGCAAATTGAACGAAAACAATGGATCGACCGGAAGAAACTGGGCGAGCTATTCGCGAAGCTTTCGAAGTACGGATCGCTTTCGAAGTTGGCACAGACCGAAACGTTGCAAAAGCGACTCGCGTCGGCTGCAATTCGAAACAAGAGTGCGGTTCATTTCTTTCTCGCGGTCCGCGGTGGTTTGGTCATCCTCCCGGTGATCGTGTCGTTCTTGGCTTGGCAGTTGCATTGGTGCACTGGAACCGTGGCCGTTTACATTCTCTTTGGCGGTTCCGCATTGGGTTGGATCATTCCGATTCTATGGTTGAATAGCAAACTGACACGATACCGATCGACGTTGAAGGCGTCGTTGCCCGACTTCTTGGACCTTGTGGTCGTGTGTCTCGATGCGGGCCTCAGTTTGCAGGACAGCCTGCGGCGTGTCGCAGGTGAACTGCAATCGGCACACCGTGAGCTTGCACTAGAGATGGCGGGGGTACAACGCGACGTCGAGCTCGGCTCTTCACTCGACATGGCGATGAAGCGTTTGGCGGAGCGGACCGACTACGAGCCGGTCCAGATCCTGAGCAGTTTGATTTCTGAAGGCCATCGGCACGGGGCCAACATAGCAGACGCGTTGAGAAGCCATTCGGACACGCTTCGTTATCAACGCGAGCAAGCCGCGGAAGAAAACGCACAAAAAGCGTCGGTGAAAATCATGCTTCCCATGATGGTGTGCATTTTCCCGGCGACATTCATCGTGTTGGTCGGTCCAGCGGCTATCAAGATCTACGAAGCATTTTCGGTGAAGTAGTCGGTTGTCGTAAGTAGTCAATGCCGGGCGTGAGCTTTATGAATCGTCGCAATCAAAATCGCAAAGCGGTTGCCGCCGTCGAATTCGCCATTGTCGCGCCAGTACTGTTGCTGCTGACATTCGCATGTATTGACTATGGCCGCGCACTTGGGATACGCAGCATTGTCTGCAACGCGGCTCGAAGTGGCGCAGCATATGGTGCCAGCCACAAATACACCGAGTTCTCCAAGGCAGATTGGGAGCAAGCGGTACAGAACGCAGTGCTTGACGAATTCGCAGCCTTGCCCGTGACGGAAACCGGACCCACCGAGTACGCCTTGAGCGTGACAGAAAACGCTTCTGGTTTTCACCGCGTCCGGATCGATGTCGGATACCGATTCAATGCAATTGTGCCGTGGCCGGGTTTGCCCTCCGAATTGGATATCCGGCACCATGTCGAATTCAACCAATTTCGGTAATCAACGGTATAGACCAATGGCGCAGCATGTTTCTGGATTTCGGCACCGACAAGGATCGGGCCGACAAGGTGTATGCGCAGCAGAGACTGCGATCACGCTACCAATCGCATTGTTGATTATCTTTGCGATGTTGGATCTTGGTTTGGTATCGGCGCGGCAAAATGCGCTCGAATACTCAGTACGGCGTATCTGTCGTGATGTGACGACGCATGGTAGCGATGCGGACGTCGTACAAACGCAATGGGGACCCGCACCGATCGAATCGAATGCCGGCAGCGGTATTCCGATGGTGCAGAGCGCGGTACAGACATTGCCGACGATGGCACTCGAAGACGTCGCCGTTTCAATCGTTTGGCCGTCCGGGAGCAATGACCCTGGTGACCGTGTCGAAGTTTCTTTGCGTTATGTCCACGATTCGTTTCTCTATGGCTGGTTGCCATGGACCGAGTGGACGCTGACGTCTCGCTGCACGATGCCAATCGTCAACTAACCATTGGCAATCAAACAGGACGATGCCGTGATTCCCGTCGCTAGCGCATGCGCTATTCCAATTTTGCCCGCTGTTTTTTCACCTGACCTGGAGATCTCTGAATGAAGTTGAAACAAAAACGCCCCGGGAAGATCGCCGCGATGGTGGTGATCTGCCTTCCGGTGTTGGTGGCGATGGCGGCAATTGTGATGGACGGTGGGCTGGGAATGGGAGAGCATCTCAATCTGCAGCACGCCGCCGATTCCGCGTCAACGGCCGCCGCGGCAAGCTTGCACGCCGGCAATGATCCCGGCGTCGCTCGCGATACCGCCTATGACATGGTGGCAAACGGACAAGGAATGGATGATGCCAATGTAATCGTCAACATCCCTCCCCAATCCGGTCAGTATGCCGGACAGGATGGCTACGTCGAAGTGCTCGCTGACGAGGAATACAACTCGATCTTTAGTGGCGCGATCGATGGCGTGTTTTCGCGGACGATCAAGGTTTCATCGGTCTCTGGTATTGTTCCCAATCCAAATGGTGGTGTGATCTCCGTTTTGGATCCAGACCCTGCACACATCTCTTTTGACAGCGTTCAGAACTTGATCGCCAATCTCGATCAAACCGCACTGGTCGATGCGGCAATCAGCCAATTGGATACCACGGGAATTGCGATCGGCCCACTGAGTATCCCTGGGACACTCGCAACAGTCTTGGGCTTGGTCCAAGACACTCTCGGTGATACCGTTTCGGACCTTCTCGACACTGAGCTGCTGGACACGGTTTCCGCGATATGTCCGCCTCTCTTGACGCTCGCCGGTGGGATGGAAGTCGAGGGCTTGGGACGGTTGAACGTCAACGGGGCAGTTCATGTGAATCACGAAGGCGGACGCTTTGATGAAAAGGGAAAAGCGGCCGGAAGCGGACCTTTGCCGCCCTATGGACTGTCGTGTATGCCGCTTTTATCGACGACTCGTTTGGCAGCGAAGTACATGCACGTCGTTGGCGGTGTCGATAATCCGGCAAACTACCTGCCGTACAACACCGCTGACAAAGATCCATTGCGTTGCAATCAGCGCCCCGTGGATGACCCGCTGGCTTCGCTACCGATTCCTTCCGCTGGAGCGGCGACCAGCAACGGCGATCGCGTTACGGTAGCGCTGACTGCTGCCGGTGCCCTCACGACGGTCAATGCCGTACTGGATAGTTTATCGCCGCTATTGAAAACGTTGCTGACTCCCTTGACCGGTCCGATCATTGACAGGCTTAATCGTGTCACTTTGGAACCAGGGGTCTACGATTCCTTAACCATCGTGTCTCTTGGCGGATCGGTCGAGTTGAAGCCAGGGGTCTACATCATCAATGATGTCAGCCCTATCACACAGATGTCGCTTTGCATCATCGGCTCGGTGAAAGCCGAAGGGGTGTTGTTCTATATTGCCAAGCCGTCCTCATATCTTCCGCTTCCGGGGACGATTCAGCCGAGCGTTTTGATCGCACCGCTGATTCACACCTGCACGTTCGAAGGGCTGCAAGACGGATCGTCACCCTACAACGACGTACTGCTATTTCAAGATCGTACCGATGCTCGTCCGATGATCATCGAGTCACAAAACTTGATCGGTGCGGGGGCTTTCGCCGGAACGATCTACAACAAGGCCGGCCATGTTTCGTGGGTTGCCGGTGGCGGAACCTATGACGTAAAGATTGTCAGTGGAACACTTCGAGTCGTGACCGTAACCAATACGACGGTGTCGCCTGATGTTCCCTTTCCGCCGGCAACAACCGTCATGCTCTTGGAATAGCTAAAGAGTGATTCGGCATTTCAAATCTTGAATCTGGTCCAACGTTCGGCGTGAGTCGAACGTTTTTTTGTTGCGTGCGGAACGCTCCAACTCCGCTGCCGGAATCGTAAAGCAACTGTACCCGACTGTTCCTGCAGAGCCACGAATCCAGTGGGCGATTCGTTCCATCTCGTCAAAATCGTTCGCTTCCCAGGCGTGCTCGAGTTCTCGTACTTTGACATCGAACTTATCGATAAACTGCTCGATGATATGACGGAATTCGGGGTCTTCGGTTGGGAGTGCCGAGCGAATGGGGGCCTGCGAACTTTCGTCGATCTCGCCAGTGCGGCTGATCGTGGACAGCGTTTCATAGAGCGCGGATGCGTCAATCGGCTTAGTCAGATAGCCGCTGCAGCCTGTTTCAAGACACTTTTCGCGATCACCCTGCATGGCATGTGCTGTCAACGCGATGATCGGCATTTCAAATCCACGCTGTCGCAATCGCGACGTTGCGGTGTAGCCGTCAAGAACCGGCATTTGCATGTCCATCAGGATCACGTCGAAGTTGGTACGGGATACCATATCGATCGCGACTTGACCATTTTCGGCCATCCAGACCTTGGCACCTTCGCGCTCGAGCAATAACCGGATCAGTTTGCGGTTCGTGTCGCCATCGTCGACGACGAGCACGCTCATCCCGTTTAGCCCATTGGTGGTGATTGGTTTGCGAGGCATTGGCGTGTTTTGTGCATGCGAATGTTGTGGAACCTGGCGAGCCATGTTGTCTAGATCGATGTAGTCAACGTCACCTGTATCGATCGTCGCTGTAAACGTACTTCCGCGCCCAACAAAACTTGCGACAGAAAGCGTACCGCCCAGCGATTCAGCGATTTTTTTGCTGATTGGCAGGCCGAGTCCGGTTCCACCATATTTGCGAGTGACGGTGTCGTCGGCTTGCACAAAGGGTTCGAAGATCGCGTTGATTTTTTCAGCGGGTATGCCCGCACCGGTATCACGAACTTCGATACACAATCGATTGTCGGTTTCTTGTGACAGGTAAGCGACGACGAGCACCGAACCCTGATCCGTAAACTTGATCGCGTTACCAACGATGTTCAGCAACATTTGTTTGAAGCGATACGGATCGGTTTTGATCGTTGCCGGTACCGGGCCTTCCCAGCGGTGGTCAAGGCCGATGCCTTTTTCGGTCGCGGTGACACGTAGGATCGAGATCGTGTCGGAGATGACCTGGTGGGGCGAACAGTCCAACAGTTCGACCTGCATCTGTTCGGCTTCAATTTTGGAAATGTCTAAGACGTCATTGATCAGCGAGAGCAAGTGTTGGCCGCTTCGACGAATCGTGCTGAGGTGGTCGTCCATCTCAGAGGGATCAAGGCTTTGCCAATCACGCAACAAGACGTCGGTAAAGCCGAGGATCCCATTAAGCGGTGTGCGAATCTCGTGGCTCATGTTTGCCAGGAACCGGCTTTTCGAGCGGTTGGCTGCTTCTGCCGCTTGGGTCGCCCGTTCAAGTTGTTCGGCGCGTTTTTTCCGGTCTGTGATGTCGGTTTGCGTCGCAATGAAGTTGGTGAGGTTGCCCTGAGAATCGAATACCGGATCGATCTCTAGATTGATCCAATATGGCGTTTCGGATTTTCCGTAGTTCAGGATTTCGACGCTGACACTTTCTTGGTTTTGAAGTCGTTTGCGGATCAAGTTCTTGGTATCGGTGTCTGTCTTGACGCCTTGCAACAGGTCGCCAGGTGAATTGCCGATCGCTTCTTCGGCGGAATATCCGGTCAGGTTTGTAAAGCCTTCGTTGACCCATTCGATACATCCGTTTGGGCCGGCGATAATCACCGAGTGCCTGGTCTTGCTGGCTACCAGCGAAAGCTTTTTGATCAAGGCTTGGGCGTTTCGTTCAGCAGTGATGTCCTCTGCGGCGGCCATCAGTTGATGGGGGTTGCCATCACTGTCACGGACGAGCGAAAGTGTTAGACGAACCCAGACCTCATGGCCCTGTTTGTGAAGGTAGCGTTTGTCGATTTGACAACTCGAATCCTGCCCTGACGACAGTTGTTCAAGTGCTTTGGCGTGCAGCGGAATGTCATCAGGGTGCGTGATGTCTTGGTATCGCTTCGTGAATAATTCGTCACGGCTGTATCCGGTGATTTCGCAGTAGCGATTATTGATCCGTATGTAGGTCCCATCAAGCTTTTTGAACGCCATTCCAAGCGCAGACTGTTCGAAGCCTTCGCGGAAACGTTGCTCGCTTTTTTCGGCCAGCGAGAGCGCAGCGTCAAGTTGAACGGATTTTGATGCAAGCGAGTGCATCTCATTCACACTTTGTTTGGTGATGATCAGCAAAATGACAACTTCGAAAACAACCCAGGCGGCATGTTCAAGCCACCGCCACTGAGAGGCAGTCGCAATTCCGAAAACCGATTCAGGCCACCAGATCCCTCGTGCCCAATGATCGACCGCGATGATCAATGTCGCGGGTGCCAAAGTTAACGGGTCTCGGTAGGCGGCCAAAAATGCGAGTGATCCAAAGACGTGAAAGTGCGTTTCAATTCGACCGCCACTCAAATGGATCAATAGGGTTGAAAACAACGCTTGGCTGCAAGCGATTGTCATGCGGGTGGAGGTACGCCCCGGTAGAAATACTGCCAACGCAATTGGCATCAGCGCCAGCACGCCACCGCCGAAGAAGGCCATCACAACATGCGGGTGAATACTGCTTTGGGAACCGTTCCAAGTAAAGGGCGACGTCACAAATGCGATTGCAATTGCGGCCAACCACTGCAACCCCATCAGCACCGCGAACATCCGATCCGTACGTGAATAGATCGAAACGAATTGCTCTTTCAGAATACGACTGATCGCCGGATCGTTTGACGTTGCTGGGAAGATCAGTTTTTTGAGTTGGTTCATGGGATGATTGACTCGGTTGGGCCTGGTACTTCGCCACACAACTGGCAGCCGAAAACGGGCGTCAATGTTGATTCGATCGTTTGAGGTTGGTTCAATGCAGCGACCAGTCGCGATGCGCCAACATTATCGCCTTCGTGACCACGAGAAATCGTGATGCCGCCGGCAAAGAGTTGGTTCCCGTCACGGCTATACAGAAGCGTGGTGCCGCTAACGTCGGCAGCAAAGCGGTTCGATTCGATACCGCCATAGTCGAGATGCAGTTGGGAGTTCGGCAACTGTAGGGCCGAACGAATGATTTCGGTGTTTGCCCAGTCTCTGCCACTTCGCTTAGGGACAGATGCGACCACAACGATGGAAACCGGGAATCTGGCTAGGTCCGCCCTATCAATCACGCGTTCCAGTTCATGCAAGCTGGCGTTCGTACACGGGCAAAGCGGATGAATGAAAAACAACAGTGTGTTGCTTTCACCGGAGCGTGGGATTGAACTTGATTCTGGCCAAGTGAGTTGCGAACCGGCGAGACCACGGTCCGTTGTGGAAAACTCGTAGCGGCTGATCGCTACCCAGCCGAGCAAAACGACGGCCGCCCAGCAGACGATGATCCAACGCCAAGCCATTGACTGTTTTGGGTCGGAAGAGTCCATCAATTGCGGCATGAATATCGAGGTGGCGAAACATCAGAATCAGTTTCGCAAACATAGATCGGTGTCATGTCCGAAGCCGGACGAGTTCAAACAGACAGATCAGTTAACGTCTCATCCGATCGGTTCTGAGAGCTGTCTCGATTAGCTCCGTGCCACTGGGGGATTCCGCCGTCAGGAGAGAGTGACGGCGACGCGAAACTGTGCCGCGTTTTGCGAAGTGACGCATCCAGTGCACGTCACGTTGTCACTAATCGTCGTCTCTTGGACGACAGACAGAAGCCACTAGCTGGACGTGGTGGCAACGCTTTCATCTGCATTCGCATTTGCGGAAAGTTTTTCAACAAGCTGACCGAGGTCTTCGATTCGACTTTCGAAGAGCTTCGTCAAACGATGTTTTTCGCTGAGCGCTTGCGCCAGTTGAAGAACCTCGATGTTGTCAAAGGGCTTCTTGAGAATCAGCAGGTTGTCACGAATGCCAAAGTCCTTCACGACATCTGTCCATTGGCGATCGGAGTACGCCGAGCAGATCACGACCTGAAGGCTTGGGTCAACTTCCCACAGACGCTTGATGGTCTCGATCCCATCCCAACCCGGTGGCATTCGCATGTCGACAAATGCGACGGTAAACGGATTTCCGGCGGCGATCGCGCTTTTAAGTCGTTCGAGAGCTTCTTGGCCTTGAAACGCATCTTCAAGTTCGAAGCAAAGTTGATCTTCTTCGGCAGCGGACTCGCCAAAAAGTTGCGCTTTCAAATCGCTGAGGTCAGTCGCTGCGTTCTGTTTGAGGATCTTTTTAAAGTCGTCGTGAATCGCTGGGTTGTCGTCAACAATAAGGATTCGACGTGGATCAGTAATGACCGTGTTGCTCATGTGCGGTTTCCGAGGGCCTGTTTTACAAACAATGGTCCAAAGCGTTTCAACACACTGCGTCGAACGCCTGTTCTCAAAAACATACAGCGAAAAGAATTGCACAACGTGTCGGCGACGGAACTCGGACGATGCACTGTCGCCTCACGATCAAGCCACGTGGATGCATTGTCGCAGCAGGTTGGAGATCAACCGACACAGACAACTGTTTGCCGTCAAGTCAGATGATTCTGAATTCGGTGGTTCGTTTCCTACGATAGGGGTTCGCTAGTTGAATTGATGCGAAGTTCTTTTCGTGAATTGCCATCCGGAGTTAGTTGTGAAATCACTATGGGTTCCAGCCACGATCGCGTTGCTGGGAGTGTTCGCCGGCGGACAATTGAATGCAGAGCAAAGTGACCTGCGAACGTTGAAGTTCGGCATGTCGACGGCTTTGACAGGTCCAGCCGGTGCACTCGGACGCGAAGTCCGCATTGGGGTGGAAGCCGCATTCGCGGAACGAAACCGAAACGGCGGCATCGCAAGTCAGGAACTCGAACTTGTGGTGCTGGATGATGCCTATGAACCGAAGCAGACGGTTCCCAACATGAGAACGCTCATCGAAGAGGAAGCTGTACTAGGCATTATTGCCAATGTCGGAACACCCACAGCGATCGCAGCGATGCCAATCGCAATTGCAAACAAGACACCTTTTATCGCGGCATACTCTGGTGGTAGCGTGCTTCGTAAAGAGCCAACGGAACGGTACGTGATCAATTACCGTGCTAGCTATCTTCAAGAAACGCGAGAGATTGTCAGCGCGCTCATGCGGTATGCCGGGTGCAAGCCAAATGAGATCGCTTTTTTTACCCAGCGAGATGCGTTCGGTGATGCGGGCTACTTTGGCGGAGTCGACGTGTTGCGCGAGCATGGAATCAAGGACAAGCACCAGATTCTCCATGTCCGGTACGAGCGAAACACGATGGCCATTGAAGGGGCACTCGCGGAATTGTTGCTCAGCCCGGTGCCGCCAAAAGCAGTGATCATGGTCGGCGCCTATGGACCATGCGCAAAGTTCATCAAGCTTGCCAAGTCGTCGGGACTGGACGTGATTTTCGCAAACGTATCGTTCGTCGGCGCCGAGTCACTTGCCTCGTTGTTGGGTGACGAAGGCGAGAACGTCATCGTGACGCAGGTCGTCCCTCATCCGGAATCGGATCTCCCCATCGCTAAAGAATTTCGTGCCGCGTTTAGCGCAATCAAGAGCGATGCTACACCGACATTCGGGGCGCTCGAGGGGTACATCGCAGCCCGCATGTTGATTCACGCATTGGATTCCTGCGAAGGCGAAATTACACGCGACGCAATCGTCGACGCGTTTGATGGTCTCGGCGAATTTGATTTGGGACTCGAACGCCCGCTGTATCTGTCAACTACTCACCACCAAGCCAGCGACAGCGTTTGGCCCACAGTTATTCATTCAGAAAATGTCCAGCCGATGCGTTGGGAGGAAATAATTGTCGATGCGAAAATCGAATGAATCGAAGGTTTCAGCGACAATCGCGAAATCAAAAGCGCCGGACGGATCTGTACGTAATTTGGCGTGGTTCGGAATCATCGCTGCGGGTGCAATTGTCGGGATTCTGATTTGGTCGATGCTGCAAATTCAAAACGACCGCAACGCACGCGACGAGATTGCCGAAGCAGTCGCCGCATCGATCGCGTCGGCAAATGACCAGCTAACACGCTCGGTGCACTACACCACCCCGCTCTTCCAAGGCGATCTGATTGCCGAAAAGCCACCGACGGAACGATGGGAGTTCCTCGATCTCCCGGAGGACATGCGAACCACTGCGACGACACAGATGGGAGAGACTGCGAAGGATCTAGCAGAAAAAATTGCCGGCCTCGAAGACCTAAATCGCCGTTGCTATCACTTTGCCCAACGGTTGCAGGTCGCGGAGCAAGAACGGTTGGCGTGTTCAAAATCGACGAGGTCTGCGATCGGCGCACTTCATGCGAGCCTCGACGTAGCGGTCGGTGAAGAGGCACTGCGTCAAGCGATTCAGTTGCGAGACTATCGCAATTTGGACGGCGATGACAAGGAAAAAGCCGCGGTTGAGTTTGTGAAAACCTTCCGCCCTGTTTACCACCTTGGAGCAGAAACGGACGAAGTTGTCGAACTGGAATCGCTTTGCGACCGACTACTCGTGACAACGGATCGTGATTTATTGACCGACTTAAAGGACAACTACATTTCCGGATGTCTCTTGAGACTCGAGCGAGAGATTACAGCGGGGACACCGGTTGGACCGTTGGAAGAGTACCGCAACTTGCTAAGCAACGTGATGAATAACTTGCTCGGTGAAGGATTCCGTCGTCACTCGACGTATCAAACGATTGAGCCTGGACATGGCGGTTTTTTTAACGCGTGTGAGAATTGGCTTTTACTCCAAGAAGAACTCAATCAACTTGAGCAACTCCGCTATGCTCGAATTGACGAATTTGTAGAAGCTCGCAATCAACTTTTTACGAATCTTGCGGAGTTTTCAAATGGTTCGGGAACGGTCGCATCGCGCGCGATTCGCCAAGCGATGTATCTCATTCTGGTTTTTGGAGTGATTTTTGGTCTCGTGTTTACGGGATTGGCGAGAAAGATTTCCGATACGATCGTGACGCAGTTCACCGCATTGGAACATCAAGCGGTCGAATTGGAAGCGGCGTCGCTTGAACTGAAATCATCATCGGAACACCTTTCATTGCTTTCCCTGGTTGCTAAGCACACTGACAATGCGGTCGCCATTACCAATGCCGAGGGCATCATCGAGTGGGTCAACGAAGCGTTTGAGCGAATGACCGGTTACACACACGAAGAGGTCGCCGGATCGCACTGGTTCGACCGATTGGAAAGATCTGGTGTCGATGCGGAGATGGCAGAGGAGTTTCATGAGGCATTTGCAAGCCAACGAGGAATTGACTGTGAACTAAGCGTCGCAAACCGGGAAGGCGATCTTTATTGGGTCGCTCTTGAAATGCGTCCGATTTTGCACGAGACGGGCGGTGCCCGATACATTTGGATCGAACGCGATATTTCGGGGAAAATCGCAGCCCAACGCGTTGCCGAAACCTTGAACTCTGAACTGCGGATGGCGGAACGTTATGCGGGGATGGCCGAGGTCGCGACCGGCGTGTTGCACAACGTCGGAAACGTTTTGAACAGTGTCAATGTTTCGGCCAACGTCTTGCGTGATAGTATCGGTTCATCTGAACTGGCGTCGCTGCAAAAGATTGCGGCATTGCTGTCAGAACATCAAAGCGACCTTTCCGAGTTTCTCAGCGATACGGGGCGACGCGATGCGGTGGTGCAGTTTGTTGGTCGCGTTTCCACACAGTTGGCTACCGACCAAGATGAGCAGCTCAAAGAAGTCGATCAGTTATTCGAAAGTATCGAGCACATCAAAGCGATTGTCGCATCGCAGCAATCGTTTGCCCGTCTAGGCGGCGGTACGGAATCACTGAATCCGACCGACTTGATCGAAAATGCGATCCTGCTTCACAGTGCGAGTTTGACGCGTCACGGTGTTGAAGTCGTCAAAAAGTTCTCGGCGGCACCATGCATTTTCGCATCCAAACATGACGTTCTGCAGATCTTGGTGAACTTGATCAAGAATGCGCAGCAAGCGTCCAACGGCGACGATCACGAAGCGAAGAGCATCGAGATCGACATCCACCAGGAAGGCCCGAATGTAAAGATTTCGGTGAAGGATTACGGATGCGGGATCGAAGAGTCGAACCTTATGAAAATTTTTCAGCATGGGTTTACGACGAAAGATGAAGGCCATGGTTTTGGCTTGCATTCCTGCGCATTGGCCGCTTCGAATATGGGCGGGAAGTTGGAAGTCGAAAGTGAAGGGCTTGGGAAAGGTGCCAAGTTTACTTTGACGTTGCCGACGACTGAGTCAATCGAAAATGCCGGTCGCGAAGCTCCTCAAGAAGCTTTGGTTTGACCGTCGCTCGAGGCAAACACTCGAACGAAAGGTGAAGCCGATTTCGTTGTCTCACTTCGTTGCGGACAGCGAGATTGCCGTCATTTGATTGGATGAATTTGCCAGTGCCGTTTACCGTCATCCACTCGCCCAATCGCTTTGGTGCAAGGGGGGTGACGTAAGAAAAAGTGTGAGCTTGAAATACTCAATGGAACGGCAACTGATCGCTATTCCGGTGCATTTTGGGCGGTAGTCGGCGGATTGTCGTTTGCGATAAGACGCCACAAGTACTGTTTCATTTCGATCCTTGCAGGGGCGATTAATATGATTGGACTGGGGCAAAGACTCGTCAGTCTCGTACCAGGTAGCAAGTCGCGCGAGTACAACGCAACGCTTTCACGGTTGGAAGAGCTTTCCACGATTGTCAATCGGGCGATCGAAGGTGACTTTCCTGACGAGTTCCCGGCGACGGAGAACTATGCGGTCGGGCATCTCTATGGCGAGTTGCAGTCGGCGTTCAAAGTGCTGGACAAAACGAAGCGCGAGCTCAATCGCTATCGGGAGATCCACGATAGCCTTTTCAATAGCCAGGCTTGTATTGAATTCAATCCTGACGGAACGATTGAATCGGCAAACGAGCCTTTTTTGTCGCTGGTCGGATACAGCCTGTCCGAAATCAAAGCCAAACATCATCGAATGTTCGTCGACAAACAACTTGCCAAGAGCGAAGAGTATCGTTCGTTTTGGGCGGATCTTGCGCAAGGCATCAGTCAGTCGGGCGAGTTCAAGCGAGTGAACAAGGACGGCGACGAGATCTGGATTAGTGCGACGTACAGCCCGATCCGTGATGGCAGTGGGAAAGTAACCAAAGTCATCAAAGTGGGCTACGACATCACAGAGTCCCGACGCGAAAGGGATTCTGAAATCAATCGCGTCAATGCGATGATGGAAGCATCGGCAGCGATGGTCTTTGCTGACAACGACAACATCATTCGCTACATGAATCCGGAAGCCACCGTGACGCTGAAGAAGCTCGAGCAGTTTCTTCCCGTCAAGGCAGATGACATTGTCGGTCAATCAATCGATATCTTTCACCGAACGCCAGCGAAGCAACGCGGTATCGTTGGCGATCACAAAAATCTGCCCATTAAGACCCGAATCCCTGTCGGCCCTGAGACATTGGAATTGAGCGTCAAGGCGGTTTTTGATCCGAATAGTGTCCGCTTGGGGACGATGGTTACCTGGGAGGTAATTTCGGAAAAGGTTCAGATGGAAAAGGAGATCAAGGAAAACTCTGAACGACAGCGTATCGAGGCACAGGAAACCAACGATAAAGTCGAGTCGGTTTTGCAGATCGTCAATCGAATCGCCGAAGGTCAATTCGATTTGCAGTTCCCCGATTTCGGCAATGACGCGATCGGAAAAGTCGCCAAGGCGCTGGGACGTGCCGTCGAATCGGTCCGCGACGCACTGACCCGCGTGCGAGAAGTTTCCTCGATGGTCGCAACGGCATCAACAGAGATGACCAATGCGGCATCCGAGATCTCACGCGGTGCCCAAGACCAAGCATGCCGGTTGGAAGAGACGGCTTCCAGCCTTGAGGAAATTACACAGACGGTCCGGCAAAATAGCGAGAGTGCACAGACCGCGCGTTCGCTTGCGGATTCGTCGCGTAACGTTGCTTCTGAAGGTGGCAAAGTGGTCGGCGAAGCCGTCCAAGCGATGCAGGAGATCAACGACTCGTCGAAGCGAATTTCTGACATCATCACAACGATCGACGAAATCGCCTTCCAGACAAACTTGCTGGCACTCAATGCCGCGGTCGAGGCTGCTCGAGCGGGTGAACAAGGACGCGGGTTTGCGGTCGTCGCATCGGAGGTTCGCAACTTGGCGCAGAGAAGTGCTTCGTCGGCCAAAGAGATCAAATTGTTGATCCAGGATTCGACCAGCAAAGTCGAACGTGGCACACGGTTGGTTTATAAATCGGGTGAAACGCTCGACGAGATTGTCAACTCGGTTCGCCAAGTGACCGATTTCGTTGCGGAGATTGCATCGGCGTCCGTCGAGCAATTGACTGCGATTCAGCAAGTGAACGGTGGGGTGTCGAAGATGGATGAAGTGACACAGTCCAACGCCAATCAAACCGAAGAACTTGCTGGGACCTCGTCCTCGGTGCTCAATCACGCTCACCACTTGAACGACCTGGTGAGCAAGTTCCATTTGGGGCAACCACCGTTGCCCAAGGGGCCCCCTGCGTTCTCGGATCCGCCACCGCGCGAAATCAAACCTGAAACGCCGGTGGATGACGAGTTTGACTGGGATATGGACGCCTAGAACAAGGTCGATTGACTTGTTGGGGACTTCCCTTTGTGTGCCATCCTGAAGATTCTTTGTGCTCTAAACTCTCAGGATGGCGGAGGGAGATACTCGTGCGAGGCAATTTGGCTGCCTGACGAGTATTCACTGATTGGTGTGGAAACGCTGAGCAATTGATGCGACTGATCTGGGCAACTTTCAATGGAAAAGCTGCCCACGTCCACGGGGGACTCAGGAAACGCATCATGTCGCCGAATGAGAAGTTCACTCGTTCCTCTGTCGAAAACGTCTTTCGTTTCCAATGGGAATCAGCTAATGGTGATAAAGTTAGCAATTGTGACTTTTCGGCACAGTGCTCCGCTCAGTTTCACGACGACAGGCAATGGTGACAATTCCAATTCAGCAGGCATTCGTTTAGATGGACAAGCGCGATCAATTCGTGATCGATGCAGAGCTTAGCCCGGTACCAATTTTGTTGGCATCGGCCGATGGTGTGATACTAAAAACGAATCGACGCCTGGACGACCTGTTCGGCTATGAACGTGGCGAACTGACCGGCAAAATGGTCGAGATTTTGGTGCCGAAGGATGCGCGCCAGTATCACCAAGATTTGCGCAATGCCTATTTCGAATTGCCGACCAGTCGCCAGATGGGTTCCGGCCGCGAACTCTATGGGGTTCGTAAAGATGGGACGCTATTGCCGGTCGAGATTGGACTCGATCATCTAAAACTGAAAGGCCATCCGGTAGTGTTGGCCTCGGTGCTGGATATTCGCGAACGGAAAAAGAACGAGGCGTTCATCCGTCGCGCTCTGAACGCTGCGTCGAGTGCAATGATCCAGGTCAATGAACGAGGCATCATTGAATTGGCCAATGTGAGTGCTGGCGAGATGTTTCAGTACGATACCGAGGAAATTCTCGGTCGTTCGATCGAAATGCTGGTGCCCGAACGCTATCGCAGAAAGCACTCTGTCTATCGAACCAGCTATCTTGCCGATCACAGTTCAAGGGGAATGGGGTTCGGACGCGACCTCTTTGGACTGCGCAAAGACGGAACTGAGTTTCCTATCGAGATTGCGTTAACCCCCATCCATGAAACAGGGGGGCGATCGACAATGGCGACGATCATTGACACGACCGATCGCAAGGCGCGTGAGGAACGCACTCAGGAAAAGAACGAGCAATTACTGCGTTTAAACGAAGAACTTGCGCACTTTGCGTACAGTGCATCGCATGATTTAAAGGCTCCATTGACGTCTATCCTCGGCTTGCTGCAGTTTTGTCTGGTCGATCTCGACACCGGTGCGATCCCGGAAGTGCGTGATAATTTGATCAAGTGTACGGATCTTGCGGCAACACTTACGACGCGCATCGAAGACACTTTGCGACTAGCAAAGTCGGACATGATGCAGTCTGATTGGGAGGAGATTGATGTCGATGAGCACTTGCAGCAGATTTGGGCTGGGCTAGATGTCGGCAATGTCTCTTTGCAGACCTATCTAGCGCACAAGCAACCGATCCGAACAGTCCCCGCGAGATTTGATATCATTTTGCAGAATTTGCTTTCCAATGCCGTTAAGTTCCAGAAGAAGTCGGAGGCGGAGAAGATCGTCCAAGTGATCACGGCGATCGAGCCTGACGGGTTTCATCTGACAGTTGCTGACAACGGCATCGGGATTGCTGAGAAGCACCACGTCCGGGTTTTTGAACCGTTCGAGCGTGTTGCTGACAGTGATATCCCGGGAAGTGGGTTGGGGTTGGCGATTGCCAAGAAGAATGTGCTGCAGTTATTAGGTTCGATCGAAGTGTGTAGTGCCGAAGGCATGACCATTTTCACCGTGATACTCCCCCTGCCAGCGAACACCGCTCAATAAGGTCCACAATGGGCATTTCCGTTGTCGTCGTCGATGATAGTGAACCCGACCGATACCTCGCCAAACGAGTGATTGGGATGTTGGGCTATGAAGTCGAGGTGGTTGAGTTTCCTGCCGGTGACCGCTTTCTTGAAAAGTTCATCGATCATGACGAACGCACGCGTGTGATGGGTGATCCGCCACCGCCAACACTGGTTCTGCTCGACATCAACATGCCACGTGTAGACGGTTTTGAAGTCCTCGAAGCGATTCAAGAGCACTTTGGGAAACAGAGCGACCGCGAGGTGGTCGTCACGATGTACACGTCGTCCAACTTCAAAGATGACCGTGACCGGGCGGCCAAGTTTGGCTTTGTAAAAGAGTACTTGGTCAAGCCGATCTCAAAAGAAGACGCGAAACGTCTGATCGAAGATTACTGTCTGAACACGAGCGAATAAGCGTCTATCCGCTGTTGATTTCAGTTGCAGCGATGGTGTAATCACTGCCTCGCGGTAGCAAGGAAGTCTTGCGATCACTGTTTACGTACAGGCGTTTCGGTCAGTCCATGAAAAAACCCCAGTGGACCTTGAAACAGGTCCACTGAGGTGCAATAAGAGCCGACAATCGAGTCGAAATAAAATCCATCTCATTCGATCGCGTCATGCGACTCAACCTTGAACGCATCATGCGTCCAATGCCCCAACGTTTATCCAACAATTTGGCCTGCTGCTAACTCATCTTCCAAAACGCTTTAGCAGGTTTGCCCCGCCTCGTTGTTGAATACGCAGAGTCTATGGCGAAACGCAAAATCCACCAATATCAAAATTTGGGCCTTGCTTAAGGCTTCACAGTTGCTATCGCCGAGTTGAACGATTTTGGTTGCTAGTTTTGAACGGTTTGCCCCTAATCCCGATTAATGGACGGCGTTTCACGCTTCAATTGGCCAAATCGATCATCAGTTAATTTTGAAAATTTTCGCCCAAAGCAACTCTTTCGAATGTTTTGTGTTCGGTTTGAGTTGCGTGTTGGTCCATCACGTGAAGTGAGCCGGGCTTTTGTGCCGGCTTTCGGGTCGGCCAATCAGTGAATTGGGCGCTGTAACAGGGCTGATGTAGAAGCAGACTAGAAGTCGTTCCTTGCAGCGCGCCGCCCTATCGGTCGAAGGTCGACTTGTTGCGCAGAATGTGGTGGTAGTGCTGGGCGAATCGGTGAGATTCGTCACGGACGTATTGGAGCAAGCGAAGTGCGAACGAATTCTTGCTCAACCGCAGTGGTTCGCTTTCGCCAGGACGGAAGATTTCCTCTTCGCGTTTGGCAAGCGAAATCACCGTTGGCGGCGTGATGTCTTGATCGCGGAACGCCGCCATTGCCGAATTCAATTGACCTTTGCCGCCGTCGATCAGCAGGATATCCGGGAACGATTCTTGTTCATCTGAAAGTCGTCGGAACCGTCGTGAGACGACTTCATACATGCTTCGGAAGTCATCGATGCCGTCGACGTCTTTGATTTTGAAGCGGCGGTAACCCGGTTTGAAAGGTAGGCCGTCAATGAATTGCACCAAGCTGGCAACCGTTTCGCCGCCACCGAGGTGCGCGATGTCCATCCCTTCGATGACTCGTGGCGTCTCGCTCAGACCTAAGACTTTGCGTAGGCCAGCCAAGCCCTTCTTTGGATCGATGTAGAACACTTCCGGTTGGGCGTGCGTGTCCAGTTCACCGCGTTCTTCGAGCCGTTCCAGCATTTGGAGTTCGTCACGAAGCACGGCTGCCCGTTCAAAATCCAGTTCCTTGCTGGCGGCGAGCATTTCGTCACGCATCTCTTTAAGCAGGCGTTTCTTGCCGCCTTCCAGGAACGTTTGCAGGCGTTTGATGTCGCGGCGATAGTCTTCTTTGCTGATGCGGAAGTTACACGGCGCAGTGCATTGGTTGATGCTTGCCAGTAGGCACGGGCGAAACCATTTCCATTGCTCGTCGGTTTCGGAGATGTCGAGGCTGCAAGTGCGGAATTTAAAGATCCGTTGCAGGACCTGGATTGCTCCGCGAAGGGCTCCTGCACTGGCAAAGGGGCCATAGAGTTTGACCCCTTTTGCTTTGGGTTCGCGAGTGACTTCGACACGTGGAAAATCTTCGCGGGTGGTGATCATCAAATACGGAAACGACTTGTCGTCTTTGAGATCTTTATTGTTCTTGGGCTGGATGTCTTTGATCAGCCGCGATTCCATCAGCAGCGCGTCGACTTCGCTTTCGCAATCAACGAAGTCAATATCCGCGATGTCGCCGATCCAATTCGCGGTGCGCGCGTCTTCGGCGGCCGCTTTTAGGAAGTAGCTGCCGGCTCGGCTGCGGAGATTCTTTGCTTTGCCGACATAGATCACGCGTCCGGCTGCGTCTTTCATCAGGTAGACGCCAGGGGTTTGTGGAAACGTCCTGACTTTACGGCTGGCGTGTTCGAACCCAAGCGTTTCGGACGCTTCCGGCGTACCGGTCGGAGCGTCGCTTTCGGGCGGGAGAATGTTTTCGGTTGGGTCGTCCATAAATCAATCTGTCTATTAACGAACGAACGCAGTTGCGTTTGGTTTCACAACTGCGTTAACCGTGCGTTGTAGCCGTCCTTTCACATCCGGCGTTATTTCTTGGCCAGTGACCAGTCCTTGCGTTGACGGCTGCTGGGGATACCCATTCGCTTTCGATACTTGGTTACGGTCCGGCGCGCGACGGTCATGCCTTCTTCGGCCAATCGCTTGACCAAGCTTTCGTCGCTCAGCGGATCGCTCTTGTCTTCATTGTCGATCAGTTCTTGGAGTTTCAGCCGGATCGTGTCCCAGGCGACATCTTCGCCGTCTTCGGTCTGTGTTCCGCCGACAAACAGGCGGTGCAACGGGATGATTCCGCGTGGCGTTTGCATCCACTTGTCATTGACCGCGCGGCTGACCGTGGTGACGTGAACGCCGACCTTTTCTGCGATTTGCTGCATTTTCAGCGGTTCGATCGCTTCGGGGCCTTCTTCGAAAAACTTCTTTTGGTGGGCAACGATTGCTTCAGCGACTTTTGTCAGCGTGCTACGTCGCTGCTCGATCGATTCGATCAGCCACTGGGCACCGTTGATCTTGCGTTTGATGTATTCGCGTTCTTCGTTGCTGCAGGTTGGGTCTTGCAGGCGGCGACGGTAGTATTCACTGATCCGCAGCGTGGGGACGCGATCATCATCCAATCGGATTTTGTAATCGCCGTTGTCGTCTTGTTCCAGAATGATGTCTGGGGTGACGTTAGGCACGTAGGTTTCCATAAATGCCGCTCCCGGTTTGGGATTCAGCATTTGCAACTCTTCACGAATTGTTTGAATCAGTTCGATCGAGTAGCCCGTCGCCTTCTGGATTTGCGGCAAACGGTTGGCCGCCAGGTCTTCCAGGTGCTCGGCGATCAACTTGTGCATTTCGTCGAAGTGTTCGAACTCTGGTCGAAGTTGAACCAGTAAGCATTCGCTCAGGCTGCGTGCCGCAATACCGATCGGTTCGAGAGATTGCACGACGCGGAGTGCTTCTTCGGCCAGGGCGTAGTCTTCGGCAGAATGGTCGCTAGGCAGCAAATCGGCCAACGGGGTGCGAAGATAACCACCGTCCCGCGCGTCCAAGGTGCTGATGATTCGTTCGGCGACTCGTTCGACTTCGTCATGAATGTCGAGTTCAGCCAATTGGTGAAGAAGAAAGTCGTTCAGCGACTCTGGTCGCGATTGGGCGTTGGCCATCAGGTCATGGCGTCGGTCCGCTTCCTCTTGCATCCGATTGCTCGAGCGACGAAATGAATCGTCAAAAGTGCTCGGCAATTCCGAAACCATGTTTTGAAGACGCTCGAAGTCTTCGGAATTGTCGCCGCTATCGCGGACGACCAATTCCTTTTCATCTTCGCTGCGATTGTCACGAGAACTCATGTCGTCGAGGTCATCGACGCCCATGGGTTCGACTTCTTGCTGTTCCAGCAATGGATTCTCGTTCATCTCCTGTTCGATGCGCTCTTGCAACGCCAGCATCGGCAGTTGCAAGATCTCCATCGACTGGATCATCCGTGGAGCCAGTTTCTGGGTCTGAACTAATCGGGCCTGCAGGCCCATCGACATTCGCATTCCGCTCATGAAATATGTCTTTACGTGGAGGGATGCGCCCTCGCCTCTTGTTCTAATCGTAAAACCATGAGGCATTCCGGCATCCACCGAGATGCTCCCATGATATCTGTTTTTCGCGAGTTGGCGAGCATATCTTGTGCCAAACTTCGTGCGATTTGGCCAACTACGGCCGGAATTTGTTCCGCAGGCACTAGAACGCCTACGAATTGTATGACAGTAAACTAGTCCTAGAACGTAATCGGTGGGAAAACCCCTCACCATTGTGGCTTCGCAGGGCACTGGACACGCGTTATGGAGTCTGACGCAATGTTCACTGAATTTGTCAGAATTTCACGCCACGGGGCAATCCGACGCGGGGTTTGCCGACCGCTGTGGAATGGAGCAACGGTCGATCGGGGCTGCTCGAAAAGAGGCGTTGGGCGATCTAAAGCTTTTGCCGCCCGGACATCGCATCGGCAATCATTTCGCGATTGGCGTATTCGAGGACGCTGCCGGCAGTGATGCCGCGGGCCAAGCGAGTCATCTGAACCGGGTATTCACTCAGCAAGTTGCTGATGTATAGCGACGTGCCGTCACCTTCGACGGTGGGATTGGTCGCCATGATGATTTCGGTGAAGTTGCCGGCGCGAATCCGGTCGACCAAAGCGTCAATCGTCAGCTGGTCTGGGCCGATCCCATCGAGTGGTGCGATTCGTCCGAGTAGGACGTGGTATAGCCCGTTGTAAGCTTTCGACTGTTCCAAGCTCATCAGGTCACGCGGCTGTTCGACAACACAGATTCGCGTTTGGTCGCGTTCGTCATCGCGACAAATGGAGCACAGCTCTTGTTCGCAAAGGTTGAAGCACTGGGCGCAGTAACGCACGTCGCTACGGATTTTGCGAATCGCATCGGCCAACGCAAGTGCTTCGGCTTCGGGAACGCGTAGCAGGTGAAACGCCAATCGTTCGGCGCTTTTTCGACCGATGCCGGGGAGTCTGCCCAGCAGGTCGACCAGCTGGGAAACGGCGCCTTCGTGTTTATCCACGATTGAATGCTAAACCAGAGAAACGGGCGCTAATTGAAAAAATACGTCGACTGCCTAGCGTCCGGTGAATGACGTCAACAAGCCTTCGATGCCAGGCAGGTCCAGATTCATGTCGGCGACCATTTGGCGAATCGCATCGGCATAACGCTGCTTGGCAGCCGCGCCGGCTTGATTGGTCGCGTGCAGCGTCGCTTCTTCGGTTTCGACGATTGTCAGTGTTTCGTCGGTGATGGTGACCGACTGGACTTCGCCGACGCAGTTCACCGTCACCGTGACTCGCTCGCAAGTCGACGTTCCGGTGACGTGTTCGGATTGCATCTGCTGATTCAGCTGCTGCATCTTTTCCGGCAGGTCTTTGAACGCGGCCATCAGCGAGGCGATATTGCCGAGGTTTCCGAGTCCTTTGAACATCTGTGTTCCTAACTTTGAAAGCTGTGGTGGGTGAACGGGTGATGGATGCGACTATCGACAGGATCCCTTGCGATTCGCGTGCGGAATTGTAGCCGACCAGCAAAGTCGCCGAAATGACCGCTCCCCCCGCGGGTTTTCTCAGGTGATCGTTTTTTGCAAGTTGCACGACCGCGTCCGCTTCCGGTCAAGATGCGTCCCCATCGTCGGGTAAAATGCCCCTTGGGCCAACACTCGTTATTCCATTCCTCGTCTCGCCAATTTACATGCACTCCATCCGAAACCAACAACGCGACACTCGCCGAGTCATTCTTTCAGGTTTGTCTCGAGCTACCGCTCAGGCGATCTTGTTAGCGGGCGTTTTGGCGGCTTTTGTTTGCACCGCCAAGTCCGCGTGTGCGGAAGAGAGCTCGGCGGAAATCGCACGCCAGTGGAATCGTTTCCGTGGTCCGTCGGGCAGCGGGGTTGTGCAGGCCGACTTACCCACAGAATGGGACGATGAGAAAAACCTTGCGTGGAAAACCGAGTTGCCCGGACGCGGTAGCAGCAGCCCCGTGATCTGGAATGGGCGAGTTTATTTGACCGCCTACACCGGATACGGATTTGACTTGGAATCACCGGGGGATCGTGAAGCCTTGCAATTGCATGTGCTGTGCTATGGCTTGGACACCGGCCAACCGATTTGGGATTGTGTGATCAAGCCTTCGGCCGAGGAGCAGGAGTACGGCAAGCGATTGGGCGAGCATGGGTATGCGTCGCCGACCCCGTGTGTCGACGATTCGGGAGTGTATGCGTTCTTTGGGCCATCGGGATTGGTTGCCGTGTCACTCGACGGCGAGATGCGTTGGCAGCGAACACTTGGGACCAAGACGGCGGGATTCGGTGCGGCGGCGAGCCCCATCCTTTATGACGAGTTAGTCATCCAAAACGCGTCGATCGAGTCGGGGACGCTGTACGCATTGGAAAAATCCAGTGGCGAAGTTCGCTGGCAAGCTGATCAGATCGAGCGAGCTTGGACCACGCCGACCATCGTTTCGTTGGGCGAACGTGACGAGCTTGTCGTCAATCAAAAAGACGCGATCTTGGGGTTTGACCCGAGCAGTGGCGAGCGACTGTGGAGGTGCGACGCGATCGAGGATTACGTCGTGCCATGTGTCGTCGTCAATGACGGAATGCTTTATTGCAGTGGCGGCCGATCCAGTAAGACTTTTGTGATTCGGCCTGGCGGACGAGGCGACGTCTCGGAGTCGCACTTAGTGTGGGAGCAATCTCGCGGTGCCAACGTGACGACTCCTGTGGTCGTCAATGGTCACGTGTTCTGGTCGCATGACAAGTCGATCGCGTTGTGTTTGGACGTGGCGACGGGGCAGGAGGTGTTTCGTGAACGGTTGCCGACCCGCAGTCGTGTTTATGCGTCGATTGTCAGCGACGGCAAGCACTTGTTTTTGACGACGCGTGATAGTGGCGTACTGGTGATCGATGCCGCAGGCGAGTATCGCGAGTTGGCGATCAATCGGCTGGGCGACGAAGGCGAGCAATTCAACGCGACGCCAGCGATTGCGGCCGACCGGTTGCTCCTTCGCAGCGATCGGACGCTGTATTGTGTAAAGAAAGAAACGCCGATTTTGTGAATTTGACCTCGAAGTTGACGTGGCGTCTGGTGGTCTGTTCCCAGTCCCAGCTGGCTATAGAATGGGCAGGTTTACACCGTTTTACGTCCGGTTTCGCCCCTTTGGTGCTGGGAATCACCCGCAGTCAAGATTCCTACCCTCCCGAATTTTCCGATGCGGACTAATATGGGGACAGACTATTACGCGATTGAAGCACCGGTCTTCTTCGCTCCACATGACTCCTAAGAAACCAGATACTGTAGTGATACGCCCGATCTTGCTACTTGGACTCGTTGCCTCCACAAACTTGTCCGTCATGGCAGACTCGCCACAAGACGTTCCCCCGGTTGAAGTACCCAATGCGGTCGCAGCCACGGAAGCGGATATGAAGCCCTACGGGGAAATCATCGAGCACACCGATCAGAAGATCCAAATGGTGCCGATCCCCGGTGGCAAGTTCATGATGGGAAGCCCCGAAGACGAAGACGATCGCAACGAGGACGAAGGCCCTCAGCACGAAGTCGAAGTCGAGCCGTTTTGGATGGGCAAGTTCGAAATCACTTGGGAGCAGTACGACGTTTGGAACGAGTCGGTCGACCAACGGATGCGTAAGATGCTTTCGAAGTCGAAGACACCTCGTGACGTCGCTGTCGACGGCGTTTCGAAACCGACCGAGCCTTACACCGACATGAGCTTCGGTATGGGACGCGAAGATTTTCCCGCGATCTGCATGACACAACACGCCGCACGCACCTACTGTGAATGGCTGTCGGCGAAGACCGGACGCTACTACCGTCTGCCAACCGAGGCAGAGTGGGAATACGCCTGCCGCGCTGGAACCGACACTGCTTACTCGTTTGGTGAAGACGCCGACGAACTGGAAGAGCACGCGTGGTTCTATGACAACAGCGAAGACACCTCGCAACGCGTCGGTCAGAAGAAGCCCAACCCATGGGGCTTGTACGACATGCACGGCAACGTCAGCGAATGGGTGTTGGACCAGTACACCCCTTACGACAAAATCAAAGAGACGTTGAACCCCTTGGTGGTTCCCAAGACGCTCTACCCACGTATCGTCCGTGGTGGCGGTTGGGATGATGATCCGGAAGTCCTGCGTAGTGCAGCTCGCAAGGCATCCAACGAAGATTGGAAACAGCAAGACCCTCAGGAACCGAAGAGCATTTGGTATCACACCGATGCACTGTCGGTTGGGTTCCGTGTCGTTCGCCCATTGAACGTTCCTTCGAGTGAGGCACGTTCCACCAAATGGGACAAGACCGAACCAGAGCAGAAAGATCCTGAAGAATAGGCTGGAACGAATCTTACGGCCGAATCAGTTCGCAACAGCCAAATCGGCATGTTCGCTGTGCGGATTCGGCCAATTGGATTGAATTGAGCATCGACCCACGTCGATGGACTATCACACACAAGCGTTAAAGTTTTCTACCCCACGTCCCGCGAGTTTTGACAAGATGACTGACAACAATCGTCGAGAGTTTATTAAGAAATCTACGGCTGCGAGCGCTGCGTTGACGATCGCGGCAGCTGCCACCCAAACTGTTCACGCTGCCGAAGACAACACGATTCAGGTCGGTCTTGTTGGGTGTGGTGGACGTGGTACCGGTGCCGCAATGCAATCGTTGTCGGTCGAGAACGGTGGCCCCGTCAAGATGATCGCTTTGGCGGACGTCTTCGAAAACAAAGTCAAAAGCACCTTGGCTTCGCTGACCACCAACAGCAGCCTGAAAGACAAAGTCGACATTCCCGAAGAGCGGCAGTTCGTCGGTTTCGACAGCTACAAAAAGGTCATGGACGCTCTGGAGCCAGGTGACATCGTCATCTTGGCTACGCCTGCTGCCTTCCGCTGGGTGCACTACACCTATGCGATCGAGCGTGGCTTGAACGTGTTCATGGAAAAGCCCGTGACCATCGACGCGCCAACCTCGGCACGTTTCTTGGAAATCAACAAGGGCGCGTTGGCGAAAAACCTGAAAGTCGGCGTCGGCCTGATGTGCCGTCACTGCCCCGCTCGCCAAGAGCTTCATGACCGTATTATGAACGGCGAAATCGGCGACATCACCATGATGCGCGCTTACCGTATGGCTGGCCCAACGGCGACCGCAGCGGTTGAGCCAAACACCGGTGACCTGAACGAACTGCAGTTCCAAATCAAGAACTTCCACGGATTCTTGTGGCTCAGCGGTGGTGCGGTCAGCGACTTCCTGATCCACAACATCGACGAATCGTGCTGGATGAAGGACGCTTGGCCAGTGAAGGCAATCGCTTGTGGCGGACGTCACTACCGCGATGGCTGCATCGACCAAAACTTCGACGTCTACTCGATCGAATACACCTTCGCCGACGGTGCCAAGCTGTTCGTCGACGGACGTACCATCCCAGGTTGCAAACGCGAATTCGCTAGCTTCGCACATGGCACCAAGGGTTCGGCAATCATCTCGACCGCGTCGCACACGCCGGCCCGTTCGAAGCTGTTCGGCAACCAAGTGATGGAAGACAAGAACGAGATCTGGGCGTTCCCACAACCAGAACCAAACCCATACCAAGTGGAATGGGACGACTTGATCGCCGCGATTCGCGAAGACCGCGAATACAACGAAGTCGAGCGTGGTGTGATGGCCAGTGCTGTCACCAGCATGGGACGTATGGCCGCTCACACCGGCCAGGAAATCACGCTGGACGAGTTCATGAAGCACGACCACGAGTTCGCGCCGAATGTCGCCGATCTGACCATCGATGGACCGGCACCGTTGCAAGCCAACGACCAAGGTAAATACAGCATCCCAATGCCCGGTTTGGTCAAGAACCGCGAATACCTCTAGGCCAAGACCTAGCGGACGCCTGCGTGTTCAAACGCTGATCACGCGGGCGAACGTCGCTTGATCGCTTTCATTGCAGCTAACGAAAAACGGGCGAGACTTGAGTTCAAGTCTCGCCCGTTTTCTTTGTCGGTCAGCTGAGTTGAGGTCGGATCAGTCGTTACTTGATTGAACCATTGTTGGCTGCACCGCCCTGCGATTCTGTCGCGATCTGAGGCGGCAGGAACGCTTGGCGGTTGATCTTCCAATCCGCTGGCGGTTTTTGCGGGATGAAGTTGCCCATGAATTGGCGGATCCCGGCGTTGATTGCGTTACGCTTGACGTTGCTGAATTCGTAGTGATCCCACTGAGGCGCCAACTTCTCGTGAAAGTTAGGGGCGTACATGATCATTACTTCCGGTTCAAATTCGGCACTCAAGACAACCTGGACCAGTTTGTATTGTGCACGGTCTTCTTGCAGCTTGGGCCATGCTTGGACCAAGTACGTGTTTGCTTTCGGGGCCTTTTCCAGGCGAACCCAGTAACGTTGCTTGATTTGTGCGGCATCAAGGTTGAACACAAACGGCAGCGGGCTGTTGAAAATGTTCGTGCCCTGCATGTTTGGTGGCAGTGATTGCACGTTGCAGTGCCGTTGTTCGCGATCGTATTCGATCAGTTCAACGCCGTTGCAGATCCAGTACTCGCCGTACTTGTTTGTCGTGGTGCCGTATTCAGGGGCGCCGTTCTTCATGCCTTTGTAGAACATGATGCTGTCGACGCGAAACAAACCTTTGTCGGGGTTCGCGTATTTGACGACGCCTTCGGCTTTGTGGGCATGAACACCAGCTGGAGCGGCCAGCAGGTCAAAGTGCCAGCGTTCGAAGGTGCACTCGAGCGTTTTGGTCGACTGGCTTTTCGCTTGCCAGGAAGTCAGGACTCGATCGAGCTCTGCCTGTTCTTGCGGCGAAAGTGGCGGGAAAGGCTGCGTCGCCGCTTGCTGCTTGGCACCGGCGGCTTGCTGTGGCTGTTGTGCCACCGCAGGAGTTGCCGAAAAACACGCACCACAAAGGATGCTTAGCAGTAGGGATTGACCGCGATTGAGTCGCTTTTTCATAGCCAAAAGCACCGTCCTTGAAGGCTTTGGATACGGAGTTTAAAGAGGCAAACGCATCAATTCGCCCGCCAATGCGGACTTTGTATCAAGTCGACCCCAAGGATCGAAAGGTCAGTCAGGCCGATCAGGGCCGATCAGGGCCGATTCGCTCATTACGGCATGGTGTTTTCACGGAATCCGTTTCAGGGAACGGCGGCTTGCCCCAATTTATGACAGTGTTGATCGCGGCACCCTTGCAAAATTCTAGAGTTGTAAACGCCATCAGAAACGTTGGCCGGAACGCAATCCCCTAATTCGAGCCTGGTCGTTTGCTATCAACCGGCTCTTCTTGCCTGACCGGTTAATGGCGATCACACGAATATGCCGATGAGAGAAATGTCTCGGACTGCGCCGACCTTGAAGGCGTGGTTCGGGCACGTCGTCTCAGACACATCTCGCGACATCGCAATCTGTTTGATGGCAGCGTTTTGGATGGCAGCGCCATCGAGTCGTTCAGCCGCGGACCGGCCCCGTCGTGTTCCACGGTGTTGTCATGGTTTTCAGTCGCCAACTGGGGGTATCAAATGCGACTTTTTCATTCAGCAAGCCGACAAATTTTAAACCGGCGACAGATGGCTAGCCTGTCGATCGGTGGACTTGTTTTACATCACACGCGATTTGCTTCTGCGGACGACGCCCCCACCGTCAAAGCAGTTGATGCGTCTTACCGAAAAGAAACTCCAGTCAGTCTGACCGTCCGGCTCGAACCGGTCAGCGCTGATTTTGATGGAGCAATCATCCAAGCGATTGCTGTCGGCCCGGCAGGAAAAACGATCGCGGTTGCGGGTGATGACCATGGAATCCGAATCTTGGATGTACCGAACTTGCACCGACACGTGCTGCTGACAGGGCATTCAGATTTGATTCAAAGCATTCAGTTTGATCGTACCGGCCGCAGGTTGGTTTCGGCCGGCAACGATGGCGAGCTGATCGTTTGGAATTGTCGCGATTGGTCGATTCAGCAACGGATGCCGACGACCCATGCATTCGCCGGCGTTCGATTTTCGCCGGATGGCAAGGAGTTGGCCGCGGTCGGCTTTACGGACGAAGTTTTCATCATCGGGCACGCCGCCGAGAATCCTCATCCGCGTGTTCTGTGCGACTGTACGGATCTGCGATCGGTTGAATATCGCCACGACGGTGAGGTCTTGGCAGTCGCCGGACGTAGCGGAAAGCTGCATCTGTTTGAACGTCAGCAATACTCGTTGATCGGCGAATACGCGATTCATAACGGGCGGACCCATGACATGCAGTTCATTGGGGCTTCTCCCGTTCTGGCGTCGGTTGGCGAAGATGGCGCACTGACGTTGTTTGACACGCAGTCTCGCGAAGTGATTCGTCGCACGCCGGTTGCCGACGGAAAGCTGTACGCGGTTTGCGTGATCGATCAAAAGTTTGTTGCCGTTGCCGGAAGTGATGACACCATCAGTCTGGTGGAAATGTCGACGGGAACGGTGGTTCAGCGTTTGACGGGTCACACCGGAACGATCACTTCGCTTGCTTCGGTCGGGACGCAGCTGTTTTCTGGTGGCTATGACGCGACGCTTCGCAAGTGGCAACTCGACAGCATCATTGGTGGCGCGGATCGGATTGCCGAACGCGAAAACGTCTTCGATCGCTAGGTTTTCACTTTGTCTTTGTCGGGCACACGGAGGTGCCACGAGTGATTCTGAAAAAGAAACGATTGCGTCGACCTGTACGACCTCAAGTACTGGAGCGTCGGGAGCTGTTTGCCGCAGACCCGATCCATGTCGGCGTCGTTTATTTAGAGACTGACTACTTAGAGTCCGACAACGATGTCGGCAGCGATTCGCAGGGCGACAAATTTTTGTTGTCCTTTACGGGCGGTGCCGAAGGAACAACGCTGAATCGGATTCGTATCAGCACGGACAAAGATGGGGATGGACTCTCGATCGGTGATCCGATCTTTGATACCCAAGTTGGCGGCCGCGGCAAGCTCGGTGCGCACGATTTCAAGATTCTAAAGATCGAAACAACGGACGGTCGAGTCGCCACGGCGACTGCGACGGTTGCCGACGGCGGACAGGAATTGATTCTTGACCTGACCAATTTTCGATCCGGCGATCGATTGGAATTTACGATCGACGTCGATGAAGTCTTGCGAATGCCGTCCGATTTGGATGAATTTAATGATCGATTGGATGTGATTACATCGGGTCAGGAATTTCAAGATTCGATTCTCGAAGCCTTTTTTGAAGCACCTCACTACGAGCCCAGCGTCGCTGACGTTCTGTTTATCAATGACTATGAATCGCCACAGCGCGTCCATGGGCTGAATCTTCCGGACGACGACGGTACCGGCCCTGATAGTCGTCCCAACCGCAGCGCCGCCGCGTTGGGGCAGGTCGGCCAGACGCCGATGCCGATTTCGATCAGCGGTTCGGTATGGTTGGACAACAATCACGACTCCGTTTGGCAGCCTTCCGAGATGGGACTTGCCGACGTCGAGCTGACTTTGTTGGCCAAGAATGCCAATGGCAACTACGTCGACACCGGACATCGTGTTTTTACCGACGCCAACGGTCACTACGAATTCGATCGTTCGTTGGGGTTGATGCCTGGCAACTACCAAATCGCCGAGACGCAGCCGGTCGGGCTCTATAGTGTCGCAGCCATTCCTGGGACTGTGGAGGGTGTGACGACGGGGTTCGCCGAAAGCGTGGATGTGTTGTCGTCGATCGAAATCTCGCTGGGCGATACCGATGCGATCAATATGAACTTTGCCGAGGCACAATCGGCATCGATTGGCGGTTACGTCTATCGCGACAGCAATGACAACGGGATCCGCGAAGCTGGTGAAACCGGCATCCCCGGTGTGCAGATCAAAATCGTGCCCGTGCAGACAATCTCGCCCCAAGAAACCGTGTCCACGGTGACCTTGAGCGATGGCAGCTACTACGTAGCCAATCTTGCACCGGGGACTTACGAAATCATCGAAGTGACACAGCCCCAGGGGCTGCTCGATGGAAAAGACACTGCGGGGACGATCAGCGGCGTGACTGTCGGTCTTGCTGACGTGGATGGAGATGCCATTCGCGGCATCGATCTAAACGGCGGCGTCGTCGGAATCGAATACAACTTCGGAGAGATCGAAACAGGTGAAATCAGCGGTGCAGTGTACTTGGCTCGCCCCGGACAAGCGTGCTATCCGACTTACGATCCCAATCTGGCTGAGCCACTTGGCGGCGTGATCGTTGAGTTGCGTGAACCGGACGGGAATGTGGTCTCGCGAGTGACGACGACGCCGATGGGTGTCTATCGTTTTGATGATGTCCCACCCGGCGAATACAAAATTTATCAATACACGCCGGACGGGTTGTTGGATGGCACTTCATACGCCGGACAGATCGATGGAGTGACGAACGGCCAAGCGGTCGACGGGACTTTGATTCGACAGATTTCGATGACGCCAGGTGGCATCGGGACGGACTATCACTTCTGTGAAATCGCCCCGGTGAAAATGTCGGGATACGTCTATCACGATCGATCAATGGACGGCTCTCGCGATGCCGGCGAAGAAGGAATCGCGAATACCACGGTTTCGTTGGTCGACGACTCGGGAGCAACCGTCGCGACCACACAAACGGACGCAAACGGATACTACCAATTCGAAAATTTGGAACCGGGCAACTACACGCTCGTCGAGCAACAGCCGCAGGGATACCTCGATGGTCTCGATCGGGCGGGCATGATCGGTGGTCAAACCGTTGGCGTCGCGGGTGATGACCGCATTACCCAGATCGAGCTTCCGCAAGGGATGGCCGGTGTTGAGTACAACTTCGGCGAGCTGTTGCCTGCATCGATCGGCGGCCATGTGCATGTCGATCTTGATGGCGATTGTATTCGTGACCCCAATGAAGTCGGTTTGAACGGAGTGACGATCCAGTTGTTGGACGAGGACGGCAACGTGGTTCGTACGACGCAAACCGCGATCGACGGGATTTATCGATTCAATGATTTGCAACCGGGACGCTACACCGTTGTCGAAATCCAACCCGAAGGCTTTTTCGATGGCGGTGTCAAAGCGGGATCCGAAGGCGGCGTGGTTAGCACCAACCGGATCAGTGAGATCGATCTCGGAACGGGAATCAATGCGACGGATTATGATTTCTGTGAAGAGCCGCCGAGTTCGCTTTCTGGAACCGTGCATGTCGACAATGATGGCGATTGCATTAAATCGCCGTTCGAGCGTGGAATACAGGGCGTCCTGATCGAGCTGCGTGACGGTAGCGGAACGGTCGTCGCGACCACCCGTACCGATGCGGACGGAAACTACCAGTTCGTCGGACTTCGCGGTGGTGATTACACCGTTTTCGAAGTGCAGCCAGAGGGGTATTTTCAAGGCGGTCAGGTGCTCGGTTCAGCCGGTGGTGCTGTCATCGGTGTTGACCTGATGGCGGTTTCGCTCGCACCGGGCCAAGATGCTGTGGACTACATGTTCTGCGAATATGAACCGGCAAGTTTGTCTGGCACGGTTTGGTCCGACACGAATACCAACCAACGGATGGATCCTGACGAAGACCCGATCGCGGAAGTCATTGTCAAGTTGATTGACGAGTCAGGCAACGTTGTGCAAACGACCAAGACGGACATCAACGGGTTCTATAAGTTCACCGGCCTTGATCGCGGTCTTTATGCGATCCAAGAAGTCCAGCCAGAAACGCACTTTCATGGTGGCCAGATTGTTGGCAACCTCGGCGGGCGACCATCGGGCGACGATCACCTCGTTAACATCCAAGTCGGGGCCGGCTTGACGGGCGTTGGGTATGATTTTCCGGAAATCCCACCCGCCGAAATCAGCGGCGTGGTTTTCATCGATGGCGCCGCGATTGAAACCACTGAAGAGATTCCGGCCAGCGATTTGCGTCAATACAAAGACGGTCAACTGACGTCCGATGATACGCGGTTGAATGGCGTTCGAATCACCATTTTGAATGAATTCGGCGAACCGCTCAGCGATGACGCGTTCTTGTCTGGCGACGCTGTCACACAAAGCGTCGTATTCACCGATCAAGACGGCGTGTTTCAGTTTAAAGGTCTGCGTCCCGGCACGTATGTGTTGTCGCAAACACAACCCAGCGACGATGGCTTGCAAGATTCAATCGACACGCCGGGAACAACCGGTGGATTGGCCGTCAACGAGGCGGATGAGTACAGCGAATTCCAGACGCAGTGGATCCGATCGGTTGTCCCACAAGGAAACTCCGACACGATTTTGGGAGTGCATGTTTCACCGGGCCAGGTATCGAATGAGAACTTGTTCAGCGAAGTTCGTGTGAATGTCACTCCCGTCGAGCCGCCTCCGCCACCGCCGCCTCCGCCACCACCGGAAGAGCCGCCACATAACTTTTTGACACTCAAAACGCCCGAGCCGGAGTCCATCGCGCCTCCGGTGATCGAGTACTTCAAAACTCCTGACCCGATTTATTCGATTCCGGTGCCCGAACGTGTTTTCCCGCCTTCGATTTTGGGCGAGGTCGACTTCGTGACTTGGCACTTGAGTGTCATCAATGGCGGTCATCCACGTGGCCAGATCGCGTCAAGCGAATCGTTTCTGAAAGTCGCGATGCGCACCGAATCTGGCGACGACGGTACGGGGCATCAAAAGGATCGCGGTAGTTGGAAGCTGTTGACGATTGATGGTCAGGTCCGCCAAGAAAGCGAAGCGATTCAGCTTGGTGCCAAAGATGCGATCGGTCTTGCCGGTGATTTTAATGGTGACGGCACTGACGAGGTCGCGATCTACATCGAAGGCCACTGGTATGTCGACATGAACGGCAACGGCGTTTGGGACGAAGGCGATTTGTGGATCATGCTGGGAACCGAAATGGACCGCCCAGTGGTCGGTGACTGGGATGGAGATGGTAAAGACGACATCGGCATATTCGGCCGGAAATGGGAACGCGATTGGCGTCGCATCAAAGCCGGTGCCGGGTTGCCCGACCCGTCGAACCGTTGGCGCCGCTTCCTCGAAAATCGTAAAACGCTCGGATTGGTTTCCATCGAAACGCTTCCCGAAGACTGTCGCCAGATGGTGCGAAATGGTGATGATGCCAGTTTACGCGCGGATGCCGTCGACCACGTTTTCCAATATGGAGAAGACGTCGACACGCCGATCACGGGTGACTGGAACGGTGATGGCATCGACCAGATCGGTATCTTCCGAGCCGGGATCTGGGTACTGGATGCGGAAGGTGACGGAAGGCGAAAACTGGGCGAGGAACGCTTCGAGTTCGGTAAACCCGGTGACACTCCGATCGTCGGCGATTTTGATGGCGACGGAATTGACGAAATCGGTGTCATTCGTGGTCGTCGCGTGATCATTGATACCGACGGCGATCGTCAAATCACCGCCGCCGACGACCAGTTTGATCTTCCCGAAGTCGAATCAGGAAGCCAGCCTGTTGTGGGCGACTGGGACGGTGACGGCCGAGACGAGCTCGGTTGGTACCGCGACGCCGGATAGAACGGCGATTGAGTCTTCGGAGACGGCACCGGGCGTTCTGCCGGTGCCGTCGGACCTACGGCAGGTTCCTATTTGAAGGTTGGCGTTTTGACAGCGCCCGTTTCGGCCATGTCGACCGGATCAACGACCGCATCCGCTTCCAGGTCAAGCTCAGGGCCATCGACGCGGTGTGTCGATCCCTTGGCTTTGATCATGTAGGTGTCTTTCGAGTTGACTTCTCGTTGATAGCGACGGCGATATTTGTCGCCGTAGCCATAGCCGATCGATTGGTATCCGCCACTGGCACTCGCTTTGTACGCTTGGTTGCGTGGGCTGAGCTTGTTGATCACCACACCGATCACACGTGTGCCCGACCAGCGGAGCATCGACAGTGCTTCCTTGGCGTTTGGTTTGCAACGATGCGCGATTCGCATCACCATGATCGCGGCGTCGACGTAGCTAGCCACGATCGACGGGTCGCTGACCATCAACAACGGTGGCGTGTCAACGATGATGCAGTCGTAGCGGTCACGGGCCCAAGCGATGATCTCGACCAAGTCGGGCATCGTCAGTGCTTCCGCGGGGTTCGCCGGAAGCGGTCCACAGGGCAACACATCCAAGTAATCGATCGAGGTTTCGTGGATCGCTTCGGAAATACCGATCTCGCCGTTGAGAACGTTCGCAAGGCCCTTGTCAGACTGCAGGTTGAATCGCAGCGATAGCCGCGGACTTCGCAAATCAAGGTCGATCAAAAGCGTTGTCTTGCCGGTTTGTGCGATCGAGCAACCGACGTTGGCGGCCAGCGTGCTTTTGCCGTCACCAGGCAACGGACTGGTGATTTGGAAGACCTGGCTTCCGTTCTTTTTGCGTTCCAACATGATCGCCGTACGAACAGCCCGCACCGCTTCCGCCGCGGGTGAGTGTGGTCGATGGACAACCGAAATTTTGTCACACAGGCTGGACCCGTTTTCGCCGTCCATCGAATCGTGTGCTTTCACACGGCTGCTATCGACAGGAATGTGCGTTAGGACTGGAGCTCGCAAAGCCCGTTGGACCTCATCCGCACTGCGGAACGTCATCGACCAGAACTCGATCAAGATCGAAAGGATACCGCCGAGAATGAACCCAATCATTCCGCCGGCGAGCAAGTCTTTCTTTTGGTCCGGGCCGATCCGCGCGGCGCCGCCGCTGCCCCAAAGTTGATCGACTATGATTCCACCATCCATGTCAATCAGTTTCAAGCCCGCGAGTTGTTCTTCGAGCTGGATCAGCATCCCTTGAACACTTGCGATTCGACGTTTGTACGACGATTCGTCTTCTTCGAAGTGCTTCAATTCGTCGGCCGCACGTTTCTCTGCTTCGATTTGCAAATCCAAATCGTCGATTTCTTTTTGCGTGACCTTCAATCGTTCCTGTAGCCCGCAGATGAATGCATCGACAAGTTCCGATGCGTTTGACTTGTTTGTCGGCGACGAGCCGTCTTCTGTTGGAAGGTCTTCGGGGGCGATTTCCTTTCGCCGCTGCTGCCCCATTAGGTTCAGTTCATGCAGGCGACGTTGAGACGCTTCGATTTGTGTTGAGAGCGAAACGACTTCGGGGTGAGATGCGCCAAAGGCCATCTGCATTTGTTCGAGTTTGATCTTCAGCGGAACCAAGGACTTTTCGATCTCGATTTGCTGGATACCGATATCTTCTTTCACGTCCATCAGCTTTCGCATTCCGAACGGGACATCACCCAAGTCGTGTGCTTCGTCGCTCAGTTCGCTAATGACACGGGCAACCAATTCAGGGTGTCGTTGTTGCGTTCGCATGTTCGTGACGAACGTCAACTCTGTGCCGAGTTGGCGTCGACGGCGTTCAAGCCCTTGACGCATCGTTTGCAGGTGGTCGTAGTGTTGGCGGTGAGGGTTAATCACGTTGCCTTGAGTGTCCCATTCAAGGGGCGCTTCGCGGCGAAACTCTTTGTAGTCGCGTTCCAGTGCAAGCTGCTGGGGAAGCAATTTGTCTTGAGCCTTGTTGATCAACCGTGTGAATTCGTTGATCGTGGACTCACGCTCTTCTTGAAAGTGGGCGCCGATCGCGCGGCTCACCGCATCGACGGCCGCTTCGCATACCTGCGGGTCGTCATGTTCGAACGAGAGCACTGCGATCAATCGATCGTGTGAATCTTTCAGATCGGTGACCGAGTCAAAGCGAATCCGTTGGCGAACGAGTCGCATGACTTCTCGGTCGGTCAGTCCGCGTACGGCGGCGACTTCACGGAGTTGCCTGTCGTTCTTGACGCGGCCGACAATGGCGCGAGAGTTGATCAGCGATTTCAGCAGTTGCCCACTCGGCAAGCCGCCGCGGATCAGCCCTGTCGAAGTGTCCAACGCCATCGGGGCGTCGCTTCGAAACATGAGCTTGGACGTTGCCTGATACTGCGCTGGCTTTTGGCGATGATACCAGTGCCCAACACCGACACCGATGACAACACAAATCGCAACCAGGTATCGGAATCTCCACAAGATGGAGAGCACTGCCTGGCCGTGCTCATCTTGGCTACCATCCGCGATAGATCGCAGATCATTCGAGGATGTTGAAGAGTGGAGAGGCAGCATGGAAGGAAATCGGCTCGAGGGTAAACATGGTAACTGTGTCCAATTCGGAGCATAGGTTGTGGTTACCCCCAAGCGCACAGGTTTGCCCTTGGCCAGTGAGGTCTTTCCCTCACGCCGATTTCAATTGCGTTTGCAATACCTTTCAACCAGCCATCAGCGGGGAATGTAACGCAGGATGAATCGCTGCTAAGAAGTGCTGGCAAAACCGGTCAACGGTTTTGCCAGCGTGTCATCGTTGGTTATCGGTAGAGCTTTAGAGAGACCTTGGTTCCGTGAACCGGAACAGGCTCGCGATACTCGACACTTTGACGTTCGGTTTCAACGATGTTTTTCAGTTCGTCCCATGTTTCGCGATCGCGTTTCGGTGACTTCGCTTTCTCGTTCGTAAATACGGTGATCGTGTCCCGTGGGCCGGCATGCCGAATTGCCCAGCTGATCGCCTTTCGAGGGTCAGCGACCAAGCGAATCGCCGCACAATCTTTGACACCGTCAAGAATCAGGTGTGCTCGTCGCAAGAACGCTTCGTCATCCGAGTCGCCCGTCACGATGCATCGATGGGAGTGTCGTTCGATCATCGAACCGATTCGTGCGAGCTCGTGTGCGTCATAAAAATCACCGAGCGAAAGGACACACCAAGTCTGTCCGCCAACCGTCGTTGCGCGAGCGGTTCGTAGTGACGCTTGAATTCGATCGGGGCGACCGCCATTTTCCAAGACGACTGTTGCCCGACCAAAGTCAACCATCCGCTGGCAACGGCCCGGTATGCTTCGCAAGGAAGACAGGCTTTCGCCAACTTGATGGACTGAAAAACCGAGGAGCACACCCAGGGTTGATGCCGCGGCGATGTTTGACGCCATTGTATAGCCGCAGAGTGCCGTTTCCATCATCGCGCTGGTGTCACCGGCGGAGAGCATGATCGTGGACATGCCGCCAGACTGGTCGATGATGTTTGCCCCGAATTCGCAACCGGTGGTTGTTCCGTATCCAAGGCTTTGGCAGTCGGCTTGCGCGATCACACGGTCAATTCGCTCGTTGCCTTCGGGAGCGATAATGACGCCGGAAGTTGTCAATCGGTCTGTCAGGCATTGTAGCGAGCTGGGGCCGAAGTCTTCGCCAGGTGCATCTTTGCCAGTCACCACCAAGACATCGAATTGGATCGCATCGTATCCGCCAGTACGTGCCGAATGATCATCGATTTCGATGATGGCCGCTTTGCACATGCAATCTGCGGATTC
The DNA here is from genome assembly GCF_002251265.1 of Rhodopirellula sp. MGV. NCBI lineage: Bacteria > Pseudomonadati > Planctomycetota > Planctomycetia > Pirellulales > Pirellulaceae > Rhodopirellula > Rhodopirellula sp. MGV. The sequence continues at coordinate 135,035 of NZ_NPDI01000050.1, forward strand.
GCCCAGCCAATTAATCAGTGCTTCACCACATGGCAGCGATTGTTCGCAGGTGTCTGTCATGACGCCGTCGCTACTGCCCAAGTCGGTTTGGTAAGCGACACGCATCCCAAACGATTTCATCATGGTGGCCAGCATCAAGCTGGTTGATGTTTTCCCGCTCGTACCCAAGACGCCGATGGTTAGCAGGCGTCGATCGGGGCGGTTGTTTCGTTTGGAAGCGATCATTGCCAACGCGTGATCAACGCTACTGACAACACACTGTGGCAGCGGGCATGGCAAAAGCTGC